>JAMOVU010000001.1 GCA_027067555.1 Candidatus Aminicenantota bacterium
AAGAGTTGTGGATCCTTCTCAGAACATAGATGAAGAGCTTGATATTATTGTTGAAGACGGGAAAATTTCAAAGCTTGGTAAAAAGTTGAAAGCAGATGGTTATAAAGAGATAGATGCAAAAGGTCTGATTGTGTTTCCGGGGTTTATTGATATGCACACGCATTTAAGAGAGCCTGGATATGAGTATAAGGAGGATATCAAAAGTGGTTCGGAAGCAGCGGCTGCAGGTGGAATAACTTCAGTGGCATGTATGGCAAACACGGACCCAATTAATGACAATGAAGGTGTGACCTCATACATTATAGAAAAGGCAAAAGATGTTGCTAAGGTGAATGTATTTCCTATTGGAGCTGTAAGTAAAGGCATGAAAGGAGAAGAGTTGGTTGAAATGGGCTATATTGCAGAAGCTGGTGCTGTCGGATTTTCAGATGATGGTTATCCTGTAAAGTCTTCTCTTGTTTTAAGAAGGGCTTTGGAATATCAGAAAATAGTTAATAAAATCATTATTGAGCATGCAGAAGATCTTGAACTTTCTGAAAATGGGGTAGCTAATGAAAGTCCTTTAACTTATAAGTTAGGATTAAAAGGGATTCCTTCTGCTTCTGAGACTGTGATTATAGCAAGGGATATAGAGATTTTGCGACAGGTAGGAGGAAGAATTCACTTTGCTCATGTATCTTCCTCATGGAGTGTTGAGATAATTGAAAATGCAAAAAGGAATGGACTTAATGTTACGGCGGAGGTCACTCCCCATCATCTTCTCTTAAATGAATCTTATGTAGAAACATTTTCCCCTCTCTATAAAATGAAACCACCATTGAGATCAGAAGAGGATAGGGTGGCTTTGGTAGAAGGTTTAAAGAAAGGAATTATTGATGTTATAGCGACTGACCATGCCCCCCATACAGAGGATGAGAAAGAGTTAGAGTTTGGATTTGCTCCTTTTGGGGTGATAGGTCTGGAAACGGTTGTGGGGCTTATTTTTGATAGAATTGTAATGTCGGGAATTATCAGTATGCAGAGATTTGCTGAGGTGATGTCAAAAAATCCTGCCAGAATTCTTGGGTTGGAGAGCAAAGGTAGTTTGGAGGTAGGAAAGGATGCTGACATAACGATAATAGATCCAGAGAAAAAAATGGTGATAGACCCTACCAAATTTAAAAGTAAAGCAAAAAACTCTTCTTTTATTGGTTGGAAAGTTAAAGGCTGGCCTGTTTATACTATTGTCGGAGGGGAGATAGTTATGGGAATTGACAAATAGCGTTATATAATGTAATTTTAAGTATAGATATTATAGATTTGGAGGTTTAAATGAGGAAAAAAGGTTTTACTTTGATTGAGATGGTTGTTGTTTTGGCAGTGGTTGCAATCTTAGTCGCTATTTTGGTTCCAACGATAGCAAGGCACATAAAAGAAGCAAAAATTACAAGAGCGGAAAATGAAGAGTTGGTTATAGCCTCGGCTATATTAAGCCTTTACAAGGATGTGGGGAGATGGCCATGCACAAATGCGGACGGTCCTTCAGGAGGGGTAAACAGAGTTTTATCTGGAGATGCCGGAGATTATGTACCTACAGCATCAGATGCGACTTATACAGGAAGTTCAAACTGGGGTTCTTTTACTCCTACTAAACAGCTTCATGATTACCTGTATTACAATAATCCTGATAATGATACTGGCTCTGTGAACCAAAATGAAGATAATCAGGATTATCCTACGACAGGTGAATATAGATGGAAGGGACCTTATCTTGATAAAAGAGCAAATCTTGATCCATGGGGGGCACAATATGTCATAAGCGCAAGATACTTTCCCGGAAATTCTTTGACAACGGTTGCACAAAAAGCAGGGCATAGAGTGTTAATTCTTTCCTCTGGAATAAATCAGGTATGGGAAACTCCATTTGCTGATTCAGTAAATAGAAATACATCTCCTGATGATAATGTTGGTGGAGATGATATAGGCTTTGTTATCTATACAAATGATTAATTAATAAAGAGGAGGCAAAGGAATGAAAGGAAAAAAAGGTTTTACCTTAATAGAAATGGTTGTAGTATTAGCTGTTGTGGCTATCCTTGCTGCTATTTTGACTCCCACTGTAGCAAGAAATATTAAGGCAAGTAAAGTTACAAGAACTACGAATGAGGTGCAAGTTATAGCTGCTGCGGTTGCTTCTCTCTATAAAGATACTGGTTATTGGCCTTATACAAATGCTAATGGTCCTGCCGGTGGGGTTGATAGAGTTTTGGCAAATCCTTCCACTGTCCCAACAGGAGCTGAACCAGGTGGAGGTACAGGTGCAACGAATTGGGGGACTTATGGTGTGACTAAACCACTTTACGATTATCTTTATTATAATAACCCTGATGATGATTCAGGCGCAAGTGGTCAAAATCAAGCCGGGCAGGATTATCCCACATCAGGTGAATATCGTTGGAGAGGTCCCTATCTTGATTATAGAGTAATAGATGATGCATGGGGAAGATCCTATGTGATAAACGCAAGGTATTTCCCGGGAAATCCTCGTTTTAGCGATACTACAAGACCACACAGAGTGTATGTATTGTCCGCAGGACCAAATCATTTGTGGGCTACTCCGTTTTCGGATGCTGTTCACAGAAACACATCTCCTGATGATTCCATAAGTGGGGATGATATAGGAAAAGCAATAGCTCAAACCGATAGCTAATTTATAATTGTAGTAGAGAAAGAGAATAATTTAAATCGGAAGAAATAGCTTCATATAATTTTTGTTTATCAGGGAATCTTTTAATTTCTCTTATATAATCAATAAAAAATATTTCAATAGGATACTCATAAATATTACCCGTGAAATTGATAATATGTGTTTCAATTTTCTTTTCCTTACCTCCAAAGGTCAAATTTGGCCCCACATGGGTCAGTGCATTATAATATTTATTGTTTATACAAGTTTTTGTTATATAGACTCCGTCAGGTAAAAGAAAATCCTCGGGGTACTTTATATTTGCAGTGGGAAATTTGATTATTTTACCTCTTCTATCTCCTCTTATCACCTTACCTTTTATTGAATAAAATCCGCCTAACATTATTCTTGCTCTTTGCAAATTCCCCTCTTGAAGATATTTTCTTATAAGACTTGAACTAACTTTTTCATTCATAAAGTTTATTACTTTTACCCCTTTTACATAGATATTTAGATTTTTACCGAAAGATTTTAAATATCTTATATCTCCTTTTCTGTTTTTTCCAAATCTGAATTCTTCACCTACTATTATTGCTTTTATTTTATGCCTTTTTGTTAAAAATAATAAAAATTCTTCGGGTGAAAAATCCACGATTTCTTTAAAAGGTAAAACATCCACCTCCGAGATTCCAACTTTTTTTATTAAAGAAATTCTCTCATTAAGGGGTTGTATTAATTTTAATTTTTTCCCAAAGAAAGTTTGTGGGTGGGGCCAAAAGGTAATTGCTACTGTTTCTCTATTTTCGATTTTAGCTTTCTTTATTGCTGTTAATAGGATTTTTCTATGCCCAACATGTAAACCATCAAAATTTCCTATGGTTATGATTTTACCTTTTTTCAATATTGTTACCTTTGTACTTTTTTGAAATTTCGGATGTGAAATGCTTTTCAATATTATATTTAACACTTATGAATTGATTATTTTCTTCAAACTTTAGTGGATAAAAGGGATCTTTTTTTATAAATAAAGTAAAGATTAAGGATATTATTTCTACCACAAAGAGAAAAACAATAGCTATGTTCTTGATCATTGATAGAAAAGAAAATTTTTCTTCTTTTTCTTCTTCAAATAACTCCTCTTTATTAAAAATCTTTTTCTCTACCTTTTTTATAATTCCCTTTTTATGCAGATTATATAGTCCTTTATAAATTTCAAACTCGGAAAGGTTAATTTTTTCTATTAAAGTATTTACATCTCTTTCCCCATCAATGAATTTGAGAATCTCATATTCATTTTTTGTTAAGTAGAGAGTTTTATCTGATATTTTCTCATCTTCTGTTTCATCCAAGAGCTTGATTTTTTTTGTAATTCTAACTCTCTCAAATACTATGGAAGGGTCTGGTATGATTTCTTTGATAAGTGGCATTTCATCAAGTATTTGCATTGATTCCATTAAAAGTCTATCAACAGACAGTGGTTCAAACCATTCTCTATCCCAATCAACAATATCTTTTTTCTGAAATTTGTATTCCCCTTCTTTCCAATTCATAATACTTATCACTATTTGAGAAGCTTGATCTCTTAAGGCTTTTTTTAGCTCCTCTTTAGAGATTATATTTAATCCCAATAGTATTTCTCCCAATTTTTTACCTGTTTTGTTTTGAAGTTGTAGGGATTTTTTCAAAGTCTCCTGAGAAATATTGCCTCTTTTTAAAAGTGTTTCTCCCAATCTATGTTCCAGTTTTCTTGGAAATGTTTCAACACTTACTATAAG
>JAMOVU010000002.1 GCA_027067555.1 Candidatus Aminicenantota bacterium
AAACCTTGCTTTTCTCCACCACGCCATTCTTTTTTTCTTTTGAGCGGGAGTTTCTTTAAAAACAATGGTATCTCCTGCCATTAATGGCAAAATAGTTAAAAAGAGCAAAATAATAAAAATTCTCTTTTTCATATCCAACCTCCGAAATTTTATTAAAAATTATATTCCATAAACACTTTGCTAACAATATTTTTTGAAAAAAGAAACCCACGAAACAACTGAACAGCCGTTCCAGCAGAGCAGCAAAATCCCCTATCCTAAAAATCTTTTAAATGAAGTAACAAAAGAAAATATCAGAGCAGAATAAAGAAAATGTTATTTTCAATAATGGATAAACTCAAAAACTAATTGTTATTTAGCTGCTCGGCTTGGGGATGCTCAGCTTTAAAACTTACTTATATTTCTCTTTTTTTCAGGATTTTTGTGAGAATAAAAAAAGAAATTTTATTCATAAAGAAAAATTGATATAATAAATCCTTCTTTGCCAATGTAGCTCAGTCGGTAGAGCAACTGATTCGTAATCAGTAGGTCGGGGGTTCAAGTCCCCCCATTGGCTTTTTTTAATAAGACATTAGGAGGGAAAATGCAAAAGAGTGAAAAAAAATTGTGGGGCTTTCCTTTGACCTTCTGGTCAGCCAACACAATAGAGCTTTTTGAAAGAGCTGCCTATTATGCGGTAGCATCCTTTGTAGTAATATATTTACACGAAACTTTAGGAATGTCCCCAACATTCTCAACATTTTTAAATGGAACAATTCTCTGGGGAATTATATACTTTTTGCCGATTTTAAGCGGAACTCTTGCTGACAAATACGGGTTTAAAAAATCGCTCATTTTTGCTTTTGTTCTGATTACAGCAGGCTACTTTATAATGGGTAATGTTCAAAAATTCTGGCCATCAATCGTAGGACACTCTCAAAATGTTGATTACACAATTCCAATTGTAATAGGAATTGTTTTCATAGGAATCGGAGGCTCATTTGTAAAACCCTGTATTTCCGGAACAGTCCAGAAAACCGCAGGTGTTCTTGCAACTCTGGGTTTTGGAATTTTCTATATGACAATAAACATTGGTTCAATGACAGGTAGAACAGTCTCATATTTTGTAAGGGTTAAAATGGGAATCCCTGCGATTTTCTCATATGTTGCAACAGCCTTTGCTTTTATCGGATTATTGGTAGTAATTTTCATATATAGAGAGCCAAAATATCAGGAATCTGAGAAAGTTTCCGAAAAGGAACTCAAAAAACCTAAAACCCTAAAAGATGCTTTAATAGGAATGTTTATTGTTTTGAAAAACCTCAAATTCGTATTTTTCCTCATCGTGATCGGTTTCTTCTGGTTTATTTATGTACAGATTTACAATCTTATCCCCCTATTTTTAAGATTTATTGATAAAAATGCACCCGTCGAACTCTACACTCTTATAAATCCAGTAATGATTGTCTTCCTCCAGCTTTTAATAACAAAGATATCCAAAAAATGGACGCCCCTTAAATCAATAATGGTGGGAATAGGGATAACCGTTATAGGAATGCTTTTAAATACAGTACCATTCCTCTTTCACCTTGATCCGGCTCTAAAAAAGAGCATAGCAGGGATTATGCTTCCCATAGGCGGCATTTTTATGCTCTTTTCAATAGCTTCAATGGCATTGGGAGAGATGTTCGCATCTCCGAGGATATATGAATACATAGGAGCAATAGCTCCCAAAGGACAGGAAGGACTTTATTTAGGTTATGCAAATCTTCCGATGGCAATAGGAACAATCGTAGGAGCTCCGATAGGTGGAATGTTCTTTCAGCACTTTATCCTTGACCCACACAATGCGGGAAAACCCATTCAGGCACCTATAATGTGGACAATAGTGGCATTTATGGGAGTACTTTCAATAGCAGGAGTTATTCTTTATGATAAACTGCTTTTGAAAGACAAAAAATAGGTGAGAATAGAATTTTTAAAACATAAAAAAAAGCTTTTTATTTTAATCCTTATTTTACTGATATTTGCAAGCTATTACAAAAGTTTGAACAATTATTTTTTTTCTGATGATTTTGAATGGATTTCAAGAGCAATAGTATCTCAGGCAGAACCTCTCAGAGCTTTTAAAGTTTACGGAAGGGATTTTAATCCGGTTTTTATTATAATTTTATCTTTACTGATAAAGATATTCGGTATTTCAGCTTTTCCTATAAGATTTTTCTTCCTTATTTTATTTGCCATAAATTTTGCTCTTATTTTTCATATTCTTGAAAAAAGACTGAAATTCTCTCAATTTACAGCCTTTTCAGCAGCTATTCTAATAGCCTTAAATGTTTATATATCAGAGGCAGCTCTAAATCTTGCAGCTTCTGTCTATTTTCTTGCATTTCTTTTTTTCATAATAGCTATTAATTATCTTGCGGAGGAAAAGACCTTTTTGTTTTTCATCTTTTTTAGCATTGCTTTCTTCACAAAGGAGATAATTATTTTATCTCTTATTCCGATTTTTATATTCTCAAAGAAAAAAATAAAAAAACAAATTCTCATTTTCGGAGCTTCCCTTTTAACATTAAGATTTATTATCCAATTTTACAATACATCCCAATACACATCCTTTGTATCAAATAAGCTTTTTTTTGCAAAGCTTTACTTTATACTTCTACGCTCCATAAACTTATCTCCTTATAAAATCAATCCGATTTATGGATTTTTTCTCTTAACAAGCATAATCCTGCTTATAATTCTTTACATGATAAAATTCGGGGAAAAGGATAAGACAGCACTATCAATTTTTGTTTTCTGGATTTTATATACAATATTCTTCGCTTTTTTGCCAAAGCTCTCATCAAGATATATCCTATACCCTTCAATCGGTTTTATTTTAATTTATCTTAAAATATTTGACACTTTTTCAAAATATAAAATAATCAGGTTAGCTCTAACATTCCTTTTAGTATTTTCCTTTGTTTACAATTATCCTAAAATAGGCAAGGAAATCGAAGATTATAGGATATTAGGAGATTTTTCAAAAAACTTTGTAATGAAAATCAAAAAAGATATAATAAAAAATACAGATTTTAACAGAAAAGAACAAACAATAAAAATAAAAAAGCCTGAAAAAACAGCTCTTATTTTTACATATGTAATGGTCAAGAGAAGAGGAAATCTGCCCAAACTTCTACCGGTAAGAAAGGATTCATTGGGAGGAGTAATTTATCCGAAAGATCTTGTCCCAATAGTTTTTTACCCGAAAAAAATCGCAATTTTCAAGCCAAAAAAAATCACAGAGAACTATTTTATAGGTACAATTTTGTTTTTAAGATAAGTTTACTTAAATGTGTGGGATATATATGCGATTGTAATATTAAAGGATGAAAGTTTATTCCAGGAGGAGATAGCACCTGATACATATGTGTAAACAGTATTACCGAAAACATAGCCTACCCCACCCGAGAGAGTTGATTCATATCCCGCTGAAAAAAGGTGAGAGGCCTTAAGGTTGCTTCTCCAACCCAATGTTATAAATGAAATATTTGAAAAAAAGTGTATCATTGAAAAAGCAACCGGTTGTTTCATATCACCGGAATAAAAATCTTCAATACTTTTTAAATATATTGAAAAATTAAATGATGTTGAACGGGAAAGGATAAAAGTTGCTCCCCCCACATAACGGGTTGAAATGGTCTTATCAAGCTCCTCTATTTTAACCTTATTAACAGGCGAAATTTTCAATGAAATATAAAGAGAGCGGTAAACAGCAAAAGAAAGTGAGGATTCGAGCGTATAAAAAGAGAGTTTGTCAGAGGATTTATCTTCAGTCATCACAGGGTTAAGCTCATCCCTTTTTTGTGAAAAAAAATCGTAAAGATCCCCGTAATTTCTGAAATATTCAGCAGAACTAATATTACCAAAATAAAACCTTCCTTCATATCTTTTAAGACTTACACCATATTGAAAATTACCACTCCTTTTGTAATAGGTAAGACCGTAAATATCCCCTTTAAACCCATTTAAATCATAGTATTCATTATCTGAGTCGTATCTTACAAAAAGATTATCAAGAGAAATCTTAAATATTGAAAAATTTCCGTAAGCTGCCACAAGTGAAGTGCTTTTCATACCTTTGAAAAAATTGCCTTCACCCAAATCAGTATTTTTATTGTAAAGAAACTCCCTGAAATTCCCATTATCAACAGTATAGCTTACCTTTGAAAAAGCAACGGAGGGAGGAAAGCTTCCTCCCGGGATATAGAGACCTATTGTAGGAGAAAGCTGAAATATAGTATAAGTATAACCTGTCCCCACTCCAAAAGGTGAAGGTTCAAAAAGTTCGTCAAAGGAAAATAAAAAAGTAATTGTTCCAATTAAGATTAAAGAGAAAATCAATAATTTTTTCATTTTTTAATATAAAGCATCTTTATTTTTATGTCAAATAATAAGAAGCCTCCAAGCTTCAAAGTTCATTCTGATCGAGCAGTAGAATTTAGGTTAAGACAAAATAACATATTGAAAAAGAACCCGGAAGCTTTGTGGCTTTTTAAAAGACCAGGGAAGAACAAATATTCCGCGAAGAAATTGATTTCAAATTGACTAATAATTAGATTTGATTTATATTTTAAAATGAATGAATTTAAAATTGAGATTCCGAGTAAGATAGAGCTTATAAATCCTGTAATAGAAGCTTTAAGCTCCATCTGTGATGAGCTTTTATTAGATGATGATAAAAAGTGGGCTCTTGAAATTTCCTTAAGAGAAGCCCTTGCCAATGCAATAGTTCACGGTAATAAAAAAGATCCTTCAAAACAAATTTTTATAGATTTCTTATGGGATAAAAAAACCTTCACCATAATAATAGAAGATGAAGGCAAAGGTTTTATCCCTTCAAAGGATGAGATAAAACCTTCTCTTGAAACATCGGGAAGGGGGATGATGATTATTAAATCAAAAATGGATTCTGTTGAATACAAAAAAGGGAATATGGGTTTTAAATTAATTTTAAAAAAGACAATAAAATAGTGTCATTTTTTCCTCATTTTTATGTTTTTTTGACATCAAGCTTTAAGAAAAAATTCCGATATAGTATATGAGGTAGAAAGATGACTGTATATACGGAAATCAGTGTGATTCGAAGTAGCGTAAAACCAATAAAATCAAAGATAGAAGCTCATAGAGAGAAGGATAGCAAAGCAAGAGAAACAAAAGAGGGCTCTCCTTCAATTAAAAAGGAAAGTGTCAAAAATAATGATATAGAAAGGGAAATTTTAACATACAATGCAGATGGAACAATCGAACAAATAGCCTTAGAAAACAGGCATCTTATTGATATTTTAGGATAATGGCACAGAATTTGCTAAAAGTTTAGCGGAGGAAAGAGATGAGAATCGGAATTTACAAAAACAAAGAGCTTTTTGAAAAGATAAAAAAAATTGAAAACCTCAGTAGATTCAACATTATTCTACTAAATTCCCTGAAAAAATCCGATTTTGATAATTATCTTATAATCATAGATTATAATACTCTAAAAACCGTAAAAAATAGCACAGAAGGGAAAATTTTTCTTCTTTATAGCACTACGAAAAATCTTAAAAATGCGATTAAGTATCTTAAAAGAGGTGCCATTGATATAATAGCGGAAAATTTTTCAGATGAAGAGATAGAAGAGACAATAAAGAATGCTGTGGAAAGCTTTACTCTCTATAAAAACAAAGTTTTAAATAAAGAATTGGAAAAAATAGGAGAAATCGCAAGAGGCCTTTTCTCATCTTATAATCTTAATGATTCCCTTAAAAATATTCTTGAATATATCAAAAATTTTGTAAAATCAGAAAGAGTTTTTATTTCAATAATAAAAAAACAAAGGGAAAAAATTATTGCAGCCATTGGAGACGAAGTTAATACTTTAAAAAGAGAATACAGTAAGATAAGAAATCATGAATGGTTAAAAATAATTAAAGAAGAAAAGAACTATGTTTACTTTAAAAAAGGAGAGATTAACACATTAAAAAATATTCACAAAGAGGATTTTATCAAGTTTCCCTTGACTCTGAAGGACAAACTCATAGGAGTAATTACAATTGACAATAAAAATAAACCTTTACCAAAGGATATAAATACAGAATTCTTGAAAATGGTAGCTCTTCTTCTCTCTGTTCACATAGAAAACTATAAAATCTACTCTGAAGTAATTAAAGCAAGAGAAGAGCTAAGAAAAAGAGAAGAAAAGGAATTTTTACAAAAATTAACAATGAGCCTTAATCACGAAATTAACAATCCTTTAACAATAGCTTATTTGAATCTTGAATCATTAAAAAGAAAATTAAATAATCCTCAAAATATAGAAAAGAATCTTTCCGGACTGGAAATTTCTCTTGAAAGAATAAAAGGAATAATGGATAATATCAATAAGCTCGAATCTGAAAAGTTTATAAAATCAATGAAAAAAAGGGAATTTATTGATTTTAGATATGAAGCATAAAAAAAAACTTTTATTTTTTGCTTAATATTAATAATATTAATAATAGTTTTATTAAATCTTTCACTATTTGCTCAGAATAATATCCTAAAAGAAACAGAAAATCTCTATTCCTCCGGAGAATATGAAAAAGCCGTAAAATTAATTGAAAATTATTTAAAAGCACACCCAAAGAACTATGATATAAACTTAAAATACTACCTCGGTATGTCTCTTTTCAAACTTAATAAAGATAGAGAAAAAGCTGTAAAATCCCTTGAAGAATATCTGAAAAAGGGCGGTGATGTTAAAAGTCCCGAGCCATTACTTTACCTTTACAAAGCATATTCTAAAACAATATATACAAAAAAAGCCGATTATTATTTAAAAGTCCTTTTAAACAATTTTCCGTTTAATAAAGAGGTAATTCCTCTTAAACTCAACTATATTAAAAGGATGTTAAGTGTTAAGAACTGGAGTGAAGCCCTCTTCTATTTAATAGACCTTGAAGATAAAGGCTATTCAAAAAAATATCCTATTATAATCTTTTACATTGGAAAAGCTTATTACCAAAAAGGAACATTTGAAATAGCAGCGGAATATTTCAGAAAGTACCTTAAAATCAAACCAGATTTTCTAAATTACACACCTGAAGACATTTTTGCAATAGGAAAGAGCTTTTATGCTGTTACAGATTATAATTCAGCCCTGAAGGTGCTTATGTTCTTTGTAAATGTTTACCCTAAAAACCCAAATGCTGCAGAGGCATTATATTTGATAGGAGAGATATTTTACTTACAAAAGAAATACCGCCTATCAGCCCTGTTTCTCAATGAAGTGATTAATAAATACAGCGATTTTCCCATTGCAAACAAAGCAAGAATAAGAATAGCAGATAGCGTATCTCATCTTACAAAGATTGAGATGGAACAACTTAAAATACCTTATTATCTTAAAAAACCGGAGAGAGTTTACAGAGAAATCATCCGAAAAGCCACTAATTTAAAAGATAAGCATATGGCATTTATCAAATTGATTGAGATGTATAACAAAAGAGGTAGAATCGAAGATGGCCTTTTTGAACTATTTGAATATCTAAAAGGCACCCTTGTTGATCCTGAAGGAGAAAATATATACAGGAAATATTTTGATAAATTTATGAAGGAAGCAAAGGATAATAAAAGAATCCTTTTTTATTTTCTCAGAACAAAAAAGGATACAGCTTTTTTAAAAAATTATGAAATAGAAAAATTAGCAGAGATATTTAGAAAAATGAACCTTTACAAGATAGAAAGACTCCTTTTAAACAGACTCTACATACTCTCCACAAAAAAAGAGGAGAAGAAAAAAACCTTAATTAAACTCTTAAGAAACTCCTATGCTTTGCTTGATTGGAATGAATTCAGAAAAAATATAAGATTATTCCAGAGACTGTATCCCCTTGAAAAACTTCCTGTTGATATAAAGATGGGACTTGCTGAATATTATTTTTCAAAAGATATGTTAGATGATGCGTATAATATATTAACTTCAGGGAAAAGAGAATTTTCGAAAACTTCCTATTACACAAAGGCTCTGATTCTACTTTTAAAAATATCAGTTAAAAAAAGCAGATGGAGGGAAGCCAACTCAATATTAAAACTACTTTCTAACAAAAAAATCACAAAAGAAAAGGATAAATTAGATGTTCTTGTTCCTGCTGCCATAACATACATAAATACAAACCAAACAACCAGAGCCATTAATACTCTCAAACAAATTCTCAAATTTATCCCGGAGAATAAAGATTGGGCACTCTTTCAACTCGGAAGAATCTATTTCCGGAAAGGAGATTTAAAGACCAGTAAAATATACTGGGATAGGCTCAAAAGTGTTTATCCCAAAAGCTTCTGGACAAAGCAGATAGAATTCGTAGAAATACTTTCAAAAAAAGAAAATATAGATAGAAAGTAATTTAAAATATTTTGCCGGGGTTTAAAAGATTTTCAGGGTCAAAGATTTTTTTTATTTGGCGGTGAATTTCCACTATCTCAGGTGATAGCTGATAATTTATAAATCTCTTTTTAGCTATACCTATTCCGTGCTCTCCCGAAAGGGCACCACCTAAATCTATAACTTTTTTGAATAGCTTTTCCAAAAGTTCTTCTATAAAAATTTCCTGCTCTTTTTTTACAAAAAAGTTTGTGTGTATGTTTCCATCACCTATATGCCCAAAAAGTACGGTTTTTACATTATACTCTTTTCCTAACTGATAAACAAAATCAACTATTTCAGGAAGCCTACTTCGAGGAACAACTATATCTTCATTATATTTAATTAAATCAGGTTTTGACACTGCTCCTGAAATATTTCTTCTTATCTCCCAGATTCTCTCCTTTTCCTCGGGATCAGTGGCATAAACTATCTCCTCCAATTCCTCATTAGTAAAAAGAGCTTTAATTTCTTCAAGCTGATTCTCTACTTCTTCTCTATCTCCGTCAAACTCCAATATAAGATATGCTGAAATATTTTCATTTACCTTTAATCCTAAAAATTTAAAAACTTCTATTATTGAAACTTTATCCATAAATTCAAGAGCAGAAGGGAAAAAACCATTTGTAATTATTTTATTCACACCTTTAACAGCCTCTCCCAGTGATCTAAACCCCAAGCGCGCAACTCCACTAAACTTTGGTTTTGGAATAAGTTTTAATGTAATTTCAGTTATAATTGCAAGAGTTCCCTCTGAACCTATGAGAAGATCAGTAAGATTGTATCCAACCACATTTTTTATAGTTTTTCCGCCTGTTTTTACAATTTCCCCATTCATTAGCACTGCTTCAAGTCCCAAAACATAATTTTTGGTAATCCCATATTTGAAACAATGGGGGCCTCCTGCATTTTCCGCAACATTTCCTCCGATTGTGGAAGTTTTGTAAGAAGCCGGATCTGGAGGATAAAATAATCCGTATTTTTCAACTTCCTTTACCAAATCATAGGTAACAACTCCCGGTTGAACAATAGCTATTGTATCATCCACACTTATTTTTATTATCCTGTTCATCTTTGAAAATGATATAAGAATCCCACCATTAAGAGGTAAAGCCCCGCCGGTCATTCCAGTACCAGCTCCCCGGGGAGTTATGGTGATTTTGTGTTTTGAAGCGATATTTACTATTTCTACCACATCCCTTGTACTCTCCGGAAATACAACAACATCAGGTAAAAACTTGCGCCTCATTCCATCGTAAGAATGAGTTATAAGATACTCCTTCGCATCCTTTACTTTTCCCTTACCAAGAACTTTATAAAGCTCTTTTATATAATCCGTCACTTCTTAAATCTCTCGATTAAATATTTCTCCACAATAGGAGGAACCAAATCAGGCGCTCTTCCTCCGAAACTATAAATTTCCTTTATAACACTTGAATTTAAAAATGTATAATTAAGTCCAGGAACCATAAAGAATGTTTCAAACTCAGGTGAAAGCTTTCTATTTATCAATGCCATTTGAAATTCAAGCTCAAAATCTGAAACAGCCCTTAACCCTCTTATAACAATATTCATTCTCTTTTTTTTCAAATAATCTATCAAAAGCCCTTCAAAAGCATCCACATGAACTCTTTCTTCATTTTTAAAAACTTCCTTTATTATATCCATTCTTTCCTCAAGAGAAAAAAGAGGCTTTTTCTTTGGATTAACAAGAACTGCAATTGTAAGATCATCAAATATTTTAAGTGCTCTTTTAACTAAATCAATGTGACCATTTGTTATTGGATCAAAAGAACCGGGATAAACAGCTGATCTTTTCATTTTTACTTAATCATTCTATCATATATTTCTGAAACAGTAAAACCTATGAAAAGGAAAGCAAAGGAAGTAATTAAGTTTTCAGAGTAATACTCCATAATAAAGTATGAAAAAATAATTCCTAAAAAAGCTAAAAAATATGATAATCTCAAAATCAACCGTCTTTTACTTTTTGAGAAAAAGCTCCATCCGACTATTGCTAAAATAAACCCGCTAAAAGCAAGAATAAAAAGGAGAGCAGGAAACCACATAAAATATAATAAACCAAAACATCTGTTTTGCCAATAAAAACTTTTTTCAAAAAAATTCAAAAAGGTACTTGACATCAAATAAAATTTGCCCTATACTATGTTAGTGAACATTAACTAACAGGAGTTGGAAAATGAAATATAGTAAAAGACAATTTGAAATTTTAAACAAATCGATAAAGCTTATCGCAGAAAGAGGAATTCAGAATTTAACAATTAAAAATCTGTCAAAAAGCATAGGAATAACAGAGCCCGCAATATACAGACACTTTGAAAATAAATTTGAAATCCTGAAGGCAATACTGAGTCTGTTTAAAGATGAAATAGAATCAAATTTTTCAAATTTGAATTCTCATGAGCTTTCTCCCATGGAAAAGCTCGAAAAAATTTTCGATTTTCACATAGAAAAGTTCAACTCAAATCCACATTATGCATCTGTAATTTTTTCAGAAGAGCTTTTTAAAAATGACCCAAAATTAGCCACAATTATCGATAAAATAATGCTTTTTAATATAGAAAATACCAATAAAATAATTCAAGAAGGGCAAAAAGCGGGAGAGATTAGAAGTGATATAAAAGCAGAAGAGCTGGCTACTATCTTTTTAGGAAGTTTAAGACTTTTAGTCAAAGAGTGGGCACAGGGAGAATTCAAATCAGATTTGGTAAAAAAGGGTAAAAGCTTTAAAAAATCAATTTTGAAAATACTAAAAGATAATAGTTAGAAAATTTAAAATGAAAAATAGAAACAAGATAAATTTATCCGGAATGTTAGTTAATATTAACAAACAAGGAGAGTGAAAGATGGAGAAATTTGTAAAAAAATCGCTAAAATTCTCAATCCTCATCATAGTTGTTATTCTTGCCATAACCGTATTTTTTGCAAAAATAGCAAAGGATAACTCAAGGTTAGAAACAAACCTTGATAAGTACATGCCTCAGGATCATCCAGCATTCAAGTATAGCAACATGGCTGAGGAATGGTTTAACATTAAAGATGCTGTAGTTATTGCTATTTACAACAAAAACGGAATCTTTAATTACACTACTCTTAAGAAAATCAAATCGATTACGAAAGAGCTCGGGAAGATGAAAGAAATCAGGAAAGAGGATATTACCTCTCTTTATACTGCTGACAATATAGTAGGGACAGAAGACGGACTTGATGTTAGATCTTTTTACAAAAGAGTACCTAAATCAAAGGAAAAGCTTGAAAAAATCAAAAATATGGTTGTAACAAATGATATGGTTTACGGGAAGATCGTATCAAAGAATCTCAAAGTTGCTATAGTAATAGCAAGAATTGATGATGATGTCTTTTCTCAGGATTTTTATCACAGAATACTAAAGTTAGCAAAAAAGTATGAAGGCCCTGAAAAAATTTATGTTGCAGGAAGGCCTATTGTTGAGGGTACACTTGCATATCTTATGCCAAAGGATATGAAAAAGATGGTTCCGATTGTAATAATTTTCATTTTAGGTGTTCTCTGGTTTTTACTTAAAAGCTTTAAAAATACGATAACAACATTAATTGTTGTTTTGATAAGTACGGTTTGGACATTCGGTCTTATGGCCGCTTTTCACATCCCGATCTATGCAGTAAGTACAATGATACCGGTTATGCTCATAGCAATTGGTGTTGCCTACGGCGTCCACCTTTACAGTCATCTTGAGCTTCATATGAAAGAAAACCCTGATATCTCAAAAACAGATGCAATAGCAAATATGGTAAAAGAGATGTGGAAACCTGTTATGATGGCAGCAGTTACAACAATGGTAGGCTTTATATCTCTTCTCACTTCTCAGGTCTATCCTGTAAAATACTTTGGCCTGTTTTCAGCATTCGGAGTTTTTTCAGCATTTATTCTTTCAATGCTCTTCATTCCTGCTGTTCTATATGTATTTAAGCTACCAAAATTTAAGTCAAAAAAGGAAAAAGAAGAACATACCAAGATATATTTTACTGCCACGGAAAAAATAATAAAAAATAAAAAACTCGTAATAATTATCACATTCATAGTTCTTCTACTTTCTATTTACGGGATAACAAAAGTCTGGATTAGCTCAAGCTTTCTTGCAAAGTTTGAGAAAGACAGCGAAATTCGTAAAACAGATAAATTCGTAAATGAAAATTTCGGTGGAACCACAACCCTTAATGTAATCCTGGAAGGTAAGAAAAAGGATACCTTTAAAACCCCTGAAGTTCTTTCTTTAATGCTAAAGATGCAGGACAAAGTTACAAAATCACTACCTGTTGTCGGAGATTCATTCTCCCTTGCGGATTTTATCAAAAGGATGAACAAAGTTATGCATGCTGATAAGGAAGAGTTTAACAATATTCCAAATAACAAAGACTTGATAGCTCAATACCTTTTACTCTATGAAATGTCAGGCGATCCTGAAAATCTCTGGAGAGTCGTCGATGATAAGTATCAAAAAGCAAATCTAACCTTCCAATTAAAAAGTGATGATTCGGTTCAACTTAAAAAAGCAATAAAGGTAATAGAAACATTCAGAGATAAATTTGAAAAATTAGGGATTAAAATCAATTATGCCGGCTCAGGTTATAAGGCATTAGTTTTTACGGATCTCCTTTTAGAAGGGCAGATTTCAAGTCTATTGGTATCTTTACTCATAGTAATTGTGCTACTTACACTAATGTTCAAAAACTTTTACATAGGCCTTATAGGCTCTGTACCAATTATTCTGACCGCTGTTATCAACTTTGGAGTTATGGGATGGGCGAACATCCCTCTGTCTTCGACAACAGCATTAATATCAAGTATTGCCATAGGAATAGGAATTGATTATGCAATCCACTTTATTGACAGATACAGAATTTATGCGAAAGAGTTTAAAGACAAAGATTTAGCTTCAAAACACACAATGTACCATTCCGGAAGGGCTATACTTTTTAATGCAATGGTTGTAATTGCAGGGTTTATGGTTCTTGTTTTTTCAGTATTTCCGCCAAACAGGAACTTAGGAGAGCTTGTTTCTCTAAATATGTTTACAAGCTTTTTGGGAACATTAACAATAATGTTTATTATTCTTTACATAAAAAATATTTACTTTAAAAAGGAGGTAAAAAATGAAAATGAAGCTTAGAAATTTCATTATTTTAATTATTGCAGTAACCTTTGTCTCAGGTGGGCTTTTTGCCCAAAAGAAACTTACGGGACTTGAAATTATGAAAAAGGTTTACAACAGGCCTTCCCCAAAGGAAATGGAAGCAAAACTCACAATGACACTTATTAGCTCGAGCGGGAGCAAAAGAGTGAGAACAATTAAACAGTTTATCAAAGACTTCGGAAAAGTTGAAAAAAAGATAATGTTTTTCCTTGCTCCTGCAGATGTTAGGAACACATCTTTTATGAATTGGAGTTATGATGACCCCAATAAAGATGATGATCAATGGATTTATTTGCCAGCACTCAAGAAAGTGAAAAGAATCTCAAGTGACAGCAAAGGGGATTATTTTATGGGTTCTGACTTCACTTATGATGATTTGGGAGATAGGAACCCTGAAGAGGATAATCACAAAATTTTAAGGATGGAAAAAGTTAACGGTCTTGACTGCTATGTTATAGAGAGCACTCCCAAGGATGAAGATTACATGTACTCAAAAACAATTACATGGGTAGTAAAAGACAGATGGTATGGAGTAAAGAAAGATTTTTATGATGAAGATGGTGAATATCTTAAGACTTTAACACTAAAAAAAGCCGAAAACATAAAGGGATACTGGATTATTGTAACCGTTGAAATGTTTAATAAGCAGAAAAATCACAAAACTATAATGCATCTTTCCGATATCA
This sequence comes from Candidatus Aminicenantota bacterium, assembly GCA_027067555.1. Classification (GTDB taxonomy): domain Bacteria; phylum Acidobacteriota; class Aminicenantia; order JAMOAD01; family JAMOAD01; genus JALXDT01. The sequence continues at coordinate 14,286 of JAMOVU010000002.1, forward strand.
AGATTGATACCGGCATCCCTTCAAGAATGTTCACAGAAAGAATGATGAAGAGAGGTTTGTAAATGAAGAAGAGATTTTTTACATTAATAATCTCACTAATTTTAATCATATGGTTCGGATTTGCAGATGGCCTTCAGATAACCGGCTATGTAAGGAATTACGATGGGGTACTCCTCAACGATGATATGGATTTTTCAATAGTCCAGAATACCCTTGATTTGAATTTCTCAATGCAGACAAGTAAAGTGGGGTTTAAGGTAAATCCTTATATCTATCAGTATTCTGATAAAACAACTGTCTTTGATGTAAGAGAAGCATATCTTGATCTTTTCTTTAACTCATTTGACCTCAGAATAGGAAAGCAGCAGATTATCTGGGGTAAAGCTGACGGTGTCTTTATCACGGATATTATATCTCCTAAAGATCTTACAGAATTTCTTCTAAGGGATTTTGAAGAAATTAGAATGGGGGTTACAGCAGTAAAATTCGATTACTATATTGGAGACAATACCTTTGAGTTAGTGTGGGTTCCGGTTTTTTCAGCAACAAAGTTTCCCGAGCAGGGTTCAATCTGGGCTGTTACCCCACAATTTCCGATTCAACCTCAATTTGATTTTTCCAGAAAGGATATAAAACCTTCAATTAAAAACAGCGAGATATTTGCAAAGTATTCGGTGTTTTCCTCAGCAATTGATTTTGAAATAATGGGGGGCTATACATGGGATGCCGACCCTGTAATTCATACACTAAAACAGATTGACCCTTTTACCCATCAACTTCTTTCTCTGACAGCTATCCCTGAACATCACAGATTAACAGTAGCCGGTGGAAGTTTCAGTACAACTTTAGGCCCTGTCGTAATAAGAGGAGAAGGTGCCTACTATTGGGGTAAATATTTTCAGTCGGAAGATCCTATGCTTAAAGAGGGCGTTGTTGAAAAAGATTATCTCAACTATCTTTTGGGGGCAGATTTTACAATCAAAGGAATAAAATTCAGCACGCAGTTTATCCAGCAGTATATTCTTGATTATGATAATTTCATAGTAAACAATGAGGTCAACAATTTGATGACTTTTCTTGCACGAAAGGACCTTCTTTCTGGCGATACTCTCCATCTCGAGCTATTCTCATACTTTGGATTAACAGATGAAGATGGACTCATCAGACCTAAAATCTCATACGATATTACTGATGGTGTGAATATACTCTTAGGAGCAAATATATTCTTCGGAGATAAGGGGATGTTCGGAAGATTTAATAAGAATGATATGGTATATGTAAAAATAAAATACAGCTTCTAAAAATCAAAACCTTCCAACCTCTAAAAGGCGGGCGAAAGCCCGCCTCCCCTTTTTTTTGGATAAAAAATAAGAAGACATAATATATTCAAAACGATTAGTAAACACCTCTGTTAAATTAAAAAAGAGGAAAATAGATTTCAAACTCTGTCCCCCGTCCCAATTCTGACCTTACCTCAATAAAGCCCCCCATATCATCAACAATATCTTTCACATTGGCAAGCCCAAGTCCGGTTCCACTTTCCCCTTTTGTTGTATAATAAGAATCAAAGATCTTATCAAGTTTTTCACTCTCTATCCCAATACCATTATCCTTTATTCTAAGCATTAAATATTCACTTTCCCTTATGGAAACACTTTCCAATATTATTTTTACCTCGCCCATCTCCCTTTTCGCCTCTTCTATTGCATCCTTTGCATTAATAAGCAAATTCATGATAATAACAGAAATTTTTTCTTTATTAGCCCTTATATGAAACAGTTCTTCAGGGTATTTTCTTTCAACTCTTATATTTTTTAATACGGACGCTTTTAAAAGCCCCACGACTTCATCAATCACTTCTCTCAATAGTATCTTTTCCATAATAATTTTTTTCTTTTTAGAAAAATCAAGTATTCCATCGCTCAATTCCAGAGATTTTTTCACAAGTTTCTCTACTTTTAAGATTTTTTCAAGAATATCTTCATTATCTTTTACCTTCATCTTTAATACTTCGAGATTTCCCAAAATTCCGGAAATTATATTATGATTCTCATGGGTAAAACGGCTAAGTAATTCTCCTATACTTATTAATTTATTTGCTTGAACAAGTTTTTCTTCTATTCGGATTCTTTTTGTTATATCCTCAGCCTGGATTACAAGATACTCACTCCCTTCTAAAATAATACGGTAAAACATAATTCTTAAAATCTTACTCTTTTCTTTCCCATCAGAATATTCTACACTTTCGTAATATTTCGGGACCCCTTCAAATGGAAGTTTTATAATATCCCCGATAAAATTCTGAATAAAAGGAACTGTCTCAAACAAATCCTTGTTTAAAACATCCGAACTTATATTAAAAATCCTCTTAGCTTCATTATTGACCATATTTATACGAAGATTTTCATCGCAAATTATCAAAGCAACAATAAGATTCTTTATTATATTTTCAAAAAATCTCTGGAGGCTCAACAATTCCGACCTTTGAAGATTAAGGGAAACAACCATTTGATTAAAAAAATCAGTTAACTTTCCTATCTCATCAGAAGATGTTTTTTTAACCTTAACATTATAATTTCCTCTTGAAACTTCCTCTGTAGCTTTTGATAATTCAAGAATAGGACTTGACATTTTATTAGCGAGAAAAAGACCAAACGAGGTAAAAAAAATAGTCAAAAGGATTAAAACATACAAAAATTTTCTTATAAAAACTCTCTGAGCAAAAATCATTGGATCAATATCATTCAAAACAAAAATCCTGCCTATTCTCTCTCCAGTATAATCCTTAATAAAAAAACTTTTTGTAAAATATAATTTTCTTCCCAGTTTGACCATAACAGTATTTGTTGGTAATTTCAGCATAGAAAGATAATCCTTATTGCTTACATCTTCAATAATCGTGGAGAAAATTTCTCCATTTTTAGAAATTATTATTATGTCTGATTTTATCCTGTCTTTTAAAAAAAATGGGAACCCAGGTGTTATCTTTTTCTCAAGGAGCAAAAAGCCTTTTATTTCAATAGTTCTACTATCTAAAATAGGGGCAATGGCAATAAAATATATCCCTCCGTTAATAAAATATATATTTGCCCTTCTAAGGTAGGCCTCTTTTTCACTTTTTGGTTTTATGATCTTTTCAAGAGTCTTAATATCCACAAATCTTGATAAGCTATTTTTCAATGAAAAAACAAGTTTAAAATTTCTATTAAATTCTCTTAAATTCATTCTTTCTATCAAAAAAGAAATTGGGTGAATTTTTAGATAAAGCTCATCTTTCTCCCTATTGCCTTCAAAAAGATTCTTCATACTTGAAAGAATGGCTATTCTTTTCTTAATATCACTAAGTTGTTCATAAAAAAAAATTTCTGCCTGACTCTCTGATCTTTCAACTTTTTCCTTTTCTACCTTTTCATATCTGTGTTTTATTGTGTTTATTACTATATACGATGGGACAAAAATTGACAATATAGCAATCCCCCAAAATGCAAGGACTAATTTAGTTTTAATTTTCATCCTTTTTTACACTATAAAAAGAGATAACCCTCA
>JAMOVU010000003.1 GCA_027067555.1 Candidatus Aminicenantota bacterium
CTCAATCTTACCCCCCCACATGTTTAAAAATATCGGCGTTGACTTAATGTTCTTAATGTGCGCACTCCCTTTTACCCTCAATTTTTTATCCTTAGTTATAACCTTCCCGCATACCCTTGCACTCTTTATCATCTCGATTACCAAACCTTCTATATTTCGGTTTTTTACTTCTATAATTCTTTCTTTTCCGTAGGAATCATAATACCCTCTTTGTCTATTAACATCTATGCTATACTTATCAGGAGAAAGATATATATTAAAATCTCCGTTTTTATTTGTTATCGTATTAAAAAACTCTCCATTTCTATATCCATAAAATATAACCTTTATACCTGCTAATCCCTTATCATGATTTACGACCTTTCCTGATACCCTGAATTTTGTCTCTGAATAAATCATTGTTGATACAATCACCACACCAAACAAAACTACAAACAAAAACTTAAACATTTTCCCTACCCGAGGCATTTTAAATTTTAACATTTAATTCCTCCTCTTTTAAAGCCCTGCATAATCTCGCAAAAGCTGAGGGCTGGGATTGCTGTAAGCCCGATAGGCTGCCTCTGAGGCTACTTTGCTGAAAGCTGCACGGTTTTAAGAAAGCTTCGATGCTTTGAGGCTTTTGGCTTCGAGGCTTTGAATAATTCATAATTAATTTTCCTCCCCTTTCGGATAATATTTTAATATAAATAATCTCTCCCTTTTTGTCAAATTATTTTGCTTTTTAGCTCCTCAACTCTTTGCTCCTTATAAAAAGCAAAGGATTGAAGGGCTTTGCATAGCACTGTTTTGAAAAAGCTTTGATGCTTGGAAGCTTTGAAAATTGCTTTCGGCTTTATTTTCCTGTATTTCCCATGGATAAAATCAATAAGATAACCGTTTATTATTCTGTATCTGTATTTTTCATAATTTTGTCTGTAATAATTGAGTAGTTCCTTCTTTATGTTTTTATCAAGTCTTGAATCTTCTATCTGAATCGTCAGGGTTGAGTCAAGAACATTGGAGACACTTATTTTCCCTTCACGGATTGCTTCGGATAGCTGTTTGTCGGTTTTTATGTTTAGCTTTTTTATTTTATCCGAAAGAGATGAGAGCTTTTTGTCGGTGATTTTTGAGTAATGGGTGATCACAATCAAATCATCAATATCAACATCATATGCTTGAAATCTGTTAATAAATAAAATCGTAAAAAGTATCAAACCGAATAAAGATAATTCAAGAATTTTAACTTCTTTTATAAATTTCTTAACTCTCTCTTTTCCAACCTTATCCTCAATCTTTTTCCCCTCCCTTTTATAAAATCTCAGATTTACCCTGAATATTAAAAAATATACCACAACAAAAAATATAATAACTCTTAGTAATACCCATAAAATAAAGTATCTCCATCCGTAATTCCTTTTTAATAACAGTTTGTTTGCTATATCACCCCAATCCAAATTCGTTTCATCATAAATATTTTTTGCATTATCAATGCTCATAAACATTGAAAACAGAGGAACATATACATATTTACCTTTAATTTTATGAAAAGATTTTGTCCTTTCTCTGAATTTTTCATCTCTTTCACTTTTAACTCCCATTATTTTCATTAATTTCATCTTATTATCTTTTTTTATTAAAGAATAATAATTATCAGGAGAATAATCTATTCTTACTCTTGACAAAACACTAACATCAACAAATTGTCCAACTATGATAAATTTAAAAATCAACATTATAATTCCTAATATTAATAAGTAAGGTACCATTCTTTTACAATGTAAACAGGTAAATTTGTCTATAGATTCATCCTCAAATCCCACATCCACCATCTTTAATTCTACTGAATATCTTTTGAATCCTTCTGAGAATAAAATAAATGCAAGGAGTAAAAAAAAGAAAGTATAATCTGCTTGTTTACCACCATCATAATAAACACCAATAAGAGAAGATGAAAACAGAAAAAAATACATAAATATAGTGCCTATTTTTAATTGTCTTTTACCTTTTTCATTCAAACAATAAACCGGTAATCCCCTTACACTCTCTAAAACCATTGCAATAAAACATAAAGGATTTATAAAACTTTCACATATCCTGTTTTTATCTTTGAATTTTTTTTCACCATCAATAAATACACTAAAAAATATAAAACCTCCTATAAGACTAATTATTAACAATACGAAAAATATTAAAAAGTTAGGTGAAACAAGTTCTTCATTTAGCACAACATTCCTCCTTTACATCATAAACCCAAGATTTTTCAACCAATATACCAAATCCAGCAGATAACCCAAATTCCCATTTTGCTATATTTTTTAATGTAGTATGATTAACAGTATTTCCTAAAGTCATTATACCCACTTGAACACTAACTAATAGAAATGTTACTCCGATAAAAGCAAAACTTGCAAAACCACCCATTTCCTCTATATCAGGATAAGGTTTATTATCAGAAATTCTTTTAAATTCAGTTGTCCCTAAATTTAAAGTTGCTCTTCCGAGAATTGAAATTCCTGCTCCAACTAATAATGCTGAGCAACCCGCTATCTGTTTTATTTTATTTTTTCCTTTTGCATTACAATCACTTTCTACCCTATCTATAAAGATAGCATAAATCATAGGAGAAATACCACAACCTATACCCATAAGATGAAAAAGGACCTTTTTAAATAAACCTAGGATCCCAAAACTAGTATCGAGGACAGCTGTATTATACGCCGTATATTTATGCCTCTCGTTCCCGTAAATATCATTATTCATAACAGGGTTTGAGCCTGCATATTCGTATAAATTATCGTCGGTTATTAATTCACTATCAGGGGTTAAATATCTCCCAATTTCAGGTATATATATCCTCGAATAATTATAATAAAAAGGGGTCCCCTCTATCTCATATTGTCCCGGATATCTCATCTCATCTTTTATCCCTTCCTCTTTCTTATCTTTTTCAGAATAAACAAATCTAATAAAAAAAACAACCATTAATATGAAAATTAATCCCTTTTTCATCTTTTATCCCTCATTAATAATTTACCTTGTCTTTCTCTAACTTCTTCTATATATCCATATACCATCTTTCTCTCATACCACTTTTTCATCTTTTCAAAACTCCAATCAAGAGGAAAAAATTCATAATAATGTGTATCAATAAGCGTTAATTTATTTATAGGTAAAATCTTTATCAAAAAATAATTTTCTCCTCCCATTGATATATGTTTGTTAGATAAAAGTCCAGCAATAAGTTTCATAATTTTAATATCATTTTTTTCATATTTATGTCTTTTGGAAAAAACTTCTTTTACATCTTGATTATCTATCTCAAGCCATCTAATTCTTTTTTCATGATTTACAAGATATTCGTATTGCTTTTTATCCATCAAACAATCACTTGATAATGCCTTATCTATTTTGTTACCAATTGCGAATATCTGATATGCTTTTACTTCAATATCATTTTTTATCACAGGATAATAATATAGTATCGGATTTCCCCTTAAATCATAAAATGTTACGACTTTTTCAAGATATGCCCCTTTTAAACCAACCTCATATTCAGTGGGATTCGCATGCTCTCTTTTGTCTTCCTCAAATAATTTTCTAACATACCTATCACACTCTTCTTTTGAATGAAGAGGTATTATTCCGTATTCATACTTAACGAAAGGCTTACTCTTATCCACAAGTTCGAAAACATCCTTATTCGCTTCAATTACCTCTTTCTCAGCATATAAATGAAAATTAAGATTAATAATGCTCTTATCTTTTACTTTAATAACCAATGGTAAATCAGGGTCTTTTAATTCTTCAAATCCATCTTCTATTTCTGTGGAATTAATACCTAACCAATATTCTCCCTGTTTTAACTCAAAAAAATACTCCCCTTTTTCATTAGTTATTGTATCTAACATACCAAATGAATCATTTTTTTCACCCTTAACAAAAACTCTACTACAGGTAACAATTATATCCTTAACTCCTTTTCCTTTTCTCAGAACTTTGCCCGACACCCTAAACAATGTCTCGGAATAAATCATTGTTGATACAATCACCACAACAAACAAAACCACAAATAAAAACTTAAACATTCCCTCTACCCGAGGCATTTTAAATTTTAACATTTAATTTCTCCTCTTTTAAAGCCCTGCATAATCTCGCAAGAGTTGAGGGCTGAAAATACTGATAGCCCCAAGAGCTGCCTCTGAGGCTACTTTGCTGAAAGCTGCACGGTTTTAAGAAAGCTTCGATGCTTTGAGGCTTTTGGCTTCGAGGCTTTGAATAATTCATAATTAATTTTCCTCCCTTTTCGGACAATATTTTAATATATGAAATTTAACCAT
>JAMOVU010000004.1 GCA_027067555.1 Candidatus Aminicenantota bacterium
AAACATTTTTTAAAAGCTCGGATAAAAAGCCAGTCTGCTCCTATTGTTCGGAAGATTTTATATTAATTTAATTTTTTACTTAAAAAACAGATCAGCTATCTTTTTTATCCTTTGTGCTTCAAAATAGCTATCCTCCATCGTAAGGTATTTCCATCTCCCCATTCTTCCTGCGGGAAAAATTGTATGATTTTCAAGTTGTTCCAAAAGCATTTCAATGTACACTTTTTCTTTTAGTTTTATTATTGGATAAGCGTATTTTAAATTTAAAAAAAGTGCTTTTATTGCTTTGCCATTGATGCCAAGGGAGTCCATTAACTTTCTTGCTTCTTTGAATAGAATATTAATGTTTGGGTATGCACCTTTATGAGATAGCTCGAAATATAAGCCAAAAAGTCCCTCGGATTCAGGGAGTATGTATTTTCCCACTCGGAAAAAAGGTGTTTTTTCTTCAGGAAGATATAACCAGCTAAAATCCCTCTCCATTTTTCCCCTTACCCCAATGTTAAGAACAATTATTGAAAGAAAGTCCATTTTATAGGAGCCTAATTCTGAAAGAACAACTAATTTTTCAAGAGGAATTGTTGAGACGAGAAAATCATACTCGAAATTTCCTTTATTTGTATAAACGATTTTCTCTTTTATGTTTATCGCTTTTACTTTTGTTTTTAAATGTATTTCTTTGCCTTTAGCAAGATTTTGTGATAATTCCCCTATCCCGTTCTTTGGATAATAGAAGACTTTATTATATCCAACATTGTCTGTGGGATTTTCGATTTTTTCTTCATCTGTTTGAGGGATATATCTTTCACTCCATTTTGGATCCATTTCCTCAAGATCAGTTTTCCAGAACTTTTTGTTATAAGGATAGAAAAATTTCTCAAATAGAATATTCCCGAAACTTGTTTTTAAATAAGTGTAATAATTTGTCTTGTCAATTTTTTTCTCTCTTTGTTCTTCTAATATTTGTTGTTTGTATAAAGGAAATGCCTCTGGAAAAAATATTTGAACAGGATATCTTACAAATTTACCTTCCAGGTAAACGTAAGAATTCCTTTCTCTTTTTAACAAATCACCGGAAAATTTTTTAAAAAATTCTAAAGAATCCTCTTTTTGAAAATGTAGATAATGTCCGCCATATTCAAAGAAAAAAGGTCCTTCCCTGAATGTTTTTGCCATCCCTCCAACGCTATCACTTTTTTCAATAATAATGGGAGAGTATTCCTTTAATATTTCTGCACTAATCAGCCCTGTCAGGCCTCCTCCTAAAATTAAAACTTTGGGCACTTAATGCCTCCTATTTTTATGGGTAGCCCGATAGACACACCTTCAACTTCTTTCTTGTTTATTTTATTTTTTTGCTTTCCGGTTTCTTCTTTTTTCTTTTCCTTTGTTTTTATTATCTTTGATTTTAAATCAAGCATAATAGTTTGTACAATAGAGCTTTCATCATCCTTAACCATTAATTTAATGATATATCTTTTGTTAAAGCTGTCTTTGGCAAGGTTTAGGTTTATAATTGCTTCATTCGGGTTGATTTTCTCTATATTAACAATGTTTCCCAGGTCTTTTTTATTTACAATTTCAAAAGTAAGTTTATCATTATCAGGATCGGAAGCTATAATTCTAATCTTAAAGTTACCAGGCTTGTTTATCTTTTTCGGCAAAATTATTTTATCGATTTTGGGAGGGCGTCCCAAGATTTTTATATACGGACTCTTTACTTTTTTAACTTCAACTGTTCCTTCAAAGAAAACAATTTCACAGGAAAAAAAATCATTTTTTTTGAATTTTTCAAGTGTAAAAACATTTTGACTCCCTTCTCCGATTTTTTTCCCGTTTTTGTAAAAGATATAATATTTGCTTAAATCCTTCATTCCACCAGCATCATAGTCAACGGTTATTTTTATGATATCTCCTGGAACAGGATTTTCGGGAATAATCTCAATTTTTTTTATTGCAGGGTACTTTATTGCCTCCTCAGAAGATAGAGAGAGATTATTTTTTCCACTCGGGATTATATTTTTATCTGAAGTTATTATTCTTTTTAATTCGGACTCTTCTGAGGTCTTTCTCTTACATTGCCATACATAAAACAAAGAAAACACAAGAAATGTGATTAAAACTTTTCTTTTCACCTATCTTCTCCTCTCCTGCCAGAATACCAAGCCTTTTAAATACGGAAGTTTAAACTTTTTAATATTTTTCACTTCAGTGGAACCAATATTTCCTTTACCTTCATAAAGCACATACTCTTTATTAGCCCCGAACCCTCCTCCTGCAACTCTGCCTTCTTCTTTTTGCCCTGATATTTTTCCAACCGGACATGTTGATAAAATAATTTCATAGAAAGTCATATTTCCTCCGTATTTGCAAGGGTCTTCAGCAACACCGCTGGGAAGCTTGAATGTATTAAATAGAACATGGGGAACTGAATTGTTGTCAGGTACAATCACCATATCGGGGTCAAAAAGTTTTTCTCCTTTACCCTCAAATTCAAAATACCATCCTTTGTCACTGGAGCTTATTGTTGTATCCGGTAATGTGTCCCCCCCCCATGATATTTGTTTTAAGTCTGATAATTGCAATTCTTCCTCTCCGGTATCCTTAATTGCTACAAAATAGCCTTTTTCATTTGCCTTCGGGTTTTCCCTGTCACCGGTTCCGAATATCACCCAGAGTTTAAAACAATTATCATAAACAACCCCTGGTGAGAGGTAAACAGGTTGTTTTACATTATCCTGATAAAAGAGAGTTGTTAGCTTCCACATTGAAGGATCAGGGTTTGAAATATCAAGTTTGAAAAGATTTCCGCCTGTATTACCAAAATATAAAGTATCAATAAAACGATCATTGTTTTTATCTATTGCTGTAAAGGATGAGGCTATGGGGTAATTAAAATGAGAATTGGATGTATACATATGATCCTCTGTTTGCTCATCCACGGATGGATCATATGCAAGCATCCACAATAGCTGACCTGTCCAAGCATCAAAAATCATAATTGATTTTCCTTCTTTCTTTGTACTATCACCGGCATTATCAGCATATCCTCCAGGGATAATAACCACTGACTTGTCTTCAGCTTTTGTTATTGTCCCCTGTTTGATTTTAATCTTTCCTATGACTGGTTTTGCCCATGAATCCCCTAAATAATTCACATAAGAAGGCTGGGGACTATTGTATCTTTTCCCGATTTTCCACATGAATTTCATATTATCCGGATCAGAAATATCCAATCCGTAGTATGCCTCTCCTCCGTTCCTAAGACCAAATACAAGAAGGGTTTTCCACTCATTCTTTTTTGTTGATGGGTCATATTTGAATATATCTTCAACCGAGATTCGTCCGTCAGTATTTTCAACATGCCTATTATCGAGAACTATCTTCTTAAGAGAGGGAAGTACTTCATCCGGAATAAAACCTCTGATTTCCTCTCCGTTTTGTGTGTTAACCGCGTGAAAAATTCCGTCGTTCGTACCAAAATAAATCATTTTCTTTCTATTCTCATATTTTGTGTAAAAAGTGTCATAATCTTTTTCGATATTCTTTTTCCATGCAAGAGGAGCACCTACAAATTGAATATCTGAATGAAAGATATCTGCTAACAGATAAGGCGGATCATTTGTTTCTCTTTTTCCTCTTATGAAATTTATAATTCTTTCGGCTTTGGTATCATCGTTTTCCTGCAGGAGAGGTTTGATATCCGAAAGACTGTTTGTTGTGAATTCAACCAATGAAAGATCTTTTTTTAAGGTATAGAGTTTTCTTGATGTCAAATCTGGGATTTCTTCGGCAACATCCCATAAAAAATTTCCCAAAGATCCGTCATTCTTAATTTCATATGCTTTAAGGTGTCCTTCCCAGATAGAATCATACTTCGGAATGAAAAAACCCACAAAAGTCACATTTTCTCCGGAGGCAATCTTTTTAGGAGCCGTAAAAGATGTGAATGCATAGTTTCTCTGGATTATATCAAAAATCGCTCTCATTAAATTTTCTCTAAGTTGGGAAAAATTATCCACTGTAAAATATTTACCACTGCTGTTGCTTGCAGTTTTTTTCAAAAGCTCTTGGTTGGTTTTAAACCCCACAGTATATGTTATTATGTTTTGCTTCTCATTGAAGTTTGAATCATAACTGCTGTCAAGATTAAAATATGATTTATCATCAGGAATCATATCTTTATCGTATATATACTTCGCGATATCATCAAGAAGATGTCCGTCTCCCGTTTTTTTATCATTTGGATCATTATCATTATCATAATCCCATTTCCATCCATCGCT
>JAMOVU010000005.1 GCA_027067555.1 Candidatus Aminicenantota bacterium
CTTTGTACTCCCCTGATACAGTCTGATTTTAACCTTTGAATTCATACTCCCGGTATGGGTCCAGGTGATTGTGTAAGAACTTCCCTTATACCATGTATCTCCGGCACCTGGAGATGTTACGGTTATTGTTTGAGCATAACTTATGCTTACGAAAAGCATCAAGAATACAGTATGAATAGAAATTTTTCTCATTTTCTCCTCCTTTTTTCCCAAAATTTATAAAATGTTTAAGTCAAATTTTGTGCCAAAAAGCGGGATAAATTCATTTTCCTATAAACCCTATAAAATATAGTATTTTTAAGTTCTTTACCCAATCTTATGGCCATTTTTGTCGAGAAATCTACATTTTTGTAAAAAAATAAGAAAGAGTTGGCATGTAAAAAATGAATGAAGTATTTTGAAAATATTGATCTGAATAAAATCTTAAAATTATAAGAAAGATACAAACTTTTGGTATGAAATCTTTTTTTCTGGAATTTATTGTTTTATGATTATTATCTTTTAGTTTTTCGAATATAAGCTTCTCCGGGATTTCTAATTAAAAATACCGCGGATTCTCCGGAGCCCGAAGTTGACCCTATTATTCTTATGATATAAGAACCTCTCGGAACACTGTGTGGAATTGGCCATTTCAGGTATCCTCTGTTCGGGATGAAAGATGTTATATTGCATTGAAAAGTTCTCTGTTTGTCAGCTTTGTGAAGAGATATTGCCACTTCCGGTATGTTTCCCGTTGTTTCCCATCTGATTTCTATGGGACTTCCCGAATAAGTTTGAGTATTGGCTCTCCTCTTGTAAAAAATATCGCCTGCCTTAGGACTTAACACCTTTATACTCCCTGCTGGTTTTAAAATACTGAAGACTTCACTGTTAGCTGAAACAATTTCATCAGTGGTTTTTATCCTTATTGTATATCTTCCCTCAGGAACAGAATTGGGAATAATCCAGTTATAATGATTTTGCCCCGGATGTCCTTCTAAGTTTTGTACATTTTTGGCTATGTCAAGAATTTTCCTTTGCCCGCTTTTGTCGTAAAGATAAATATCCACATAAGGAGAATGATATCCGAAATTACTCCAAGTAATTGTATTTTCCGAATTAATATAAAAAGTTACATCAGAACGCGGAACATCAATATAAAACCTCTTATTAACATTATATTTTCTCAGTTTGAAAATTCCGGAAATACCCATAATGCTATTATCATTAGTCTTAACTTTTATTCTGTAAGAACCATCGGCTATTGAAGACGAAAGTGGGCAATTTGCCTGCTCATCACTAATATTTATACTCTTTAACCAAAGTACTTCCCTGTCTCTGTTTGCTTCCATTAGGATTATGGCGCCGGGTTTGTTCACATCACTTCCAAGTTCCCATTTTACTGTAAGATAAGGAAAAGTTTTAACATCACCGGGTAAAGGAGATGTTATTGTTAGGGGAAGAGGATTTTCAATGGAGAAATCTTCGCTATCATCATAAACTTTATTGTCAACCGTTTTCACTCTTATTTTATATACACCAACTGGCAGAGTTGATGGAATGGTCCACTTATAAGAACCATCATTATCTGTTGAATTTGTTATCTCCAATATTTTGTTGTTTCCCTGATAAAGTCTTAACTTTACATTTGCATTCATATTCCCCCTGTGATTCCATCTAATAGTATAGGTAGTGCCTTTATACCATATATTTCCCTCTTTAGGACTCTTTATTGTTATCTGAGGCTCTGCTATTGTGAATAATTGTCCATCATCAAATACCTGATTATCTACTGTCTTTACTCTTATGTAGTATGTGCCCGCTGCCAAATTCATCGGAATATTCCATACAAATGAACCATTGTTATCCGTACTATCTGTTATTCCGAGAATTTTAGTATGTCCCTGATAAAGTCTGATTTTAACCTTTGAATTCATACTCCCGGTATGGGTCCAGGTGATCATGTATGTTCCACCCTTATACCAGGTATCTCCTGCACCTGGAGATGTTACGGTTATTGTTTGAGCATAGCCAAAACTTACAAAAAGTATTAATAAGAGTGTCATAAAAATGGAATATTTTTTCATCCTTTACCTCCTTTTTTCTGAATTAAATTGTTTTATTTTTTTATATTTCGGATTAATGTTTTTCCTACCTATAAATAACAAAAGGAGCTCTTATCTCATGATTTTCCCCTTTATATTTAAAAGAACATACAATATCTACATTTGTAGTGGTACTCTCTCTATTCTTAAAAGGGCTTATTACTACTCCCATTCTCGTCATCCTTCTTGAAGGCTCAAGATAATTTTTCCCTCCAAAAGAATAACGCACATTGCTTTCTTCCGAATATCCTTCACATCTTATATTGGATATATTATCACTTGAAATATTAATAACAGTGACCTTAAATTCAACAGCAGGAGGTGTATTCTGTATATGAGAAAGCGGTATTCTGTTATTTTGCCCCGGATCTATGGTTTTCCATACATAATGATTACGATCCGTGTAATATTTATACTTTATCCTTTCAAAATAGAGATGAGTTCTTTTTCCATTCGGACCATTTCCCTCTTTACAGAAGTAAATCATCTTATTGTTGTTAGAATAAGTTTTCTCCTTTATCGGTCTCACACCATTTACTCTGTCATTTATACTAAAATAAAATCTATAGCACCACACATCTCTGCTTACCAAATCCGAAGGGATTGGTATGGAGATTTCTTTAACAGTTGAATTATGAGTACCAATACTAAATCTACCTGAAATTGTTCTCGGGCGAATACGGGTCACATAAGTCGGCTCTATTCCCAAGGTATAATTTACAGATCCGAGATAACCTTCATGAAAGATAGAAGCTTTCAAACTTTGAGATGAAATTGAATAAGTTAGAGTAAGAACCCCAAGATCCACATTCGTGAATCTATTTCCTTCATTCATAATAATCGTATGAGGAGGATTTGCCAAAGTAAAATAATTATCCGAAAAATCTTCATGCCCTCTTCCGTCAGTGATTTTAAGCCTGTAATTTCCCGGCGGAATAGGGTTATTATTTTTATCCTTATCAAGTTTCAGCGTAAGCTCATTGTTTCCGTTTAAATTGTTATCCTCCGTCAAAAGGTAAGAAGTACTGTTATTTGCTGTTATAAGATAAATTAACACATGGGTAGAAGGTATATTTTTTGAAAACCATTTGATTTTATAAGAGAAATTTCTCAGAATCCTTTCTCCTCCGTTAGGTTTAATTACTCGCAGGATAGTTTCCTGAGGAGTTGGATTTGTGTTATCCACTATTGAAAAAACAGCCGAGCTTGCAATTAAGTTAGGTACATTGTTAGCTATGATTTTTATAAAATACCCATTACCGGGATTCACCCTCCTGTTTGCTTCCGCAAGATCACCCACATTCCAGTGAAAACGATTATCATTTGTCTGAGAAACAATTGTACCTATTTTAGTTTTCTCCGCACCTGACTTTAACCATAGCTCCACCTTTACATTCCCGTCAAATCTTCCGGTTTCCCACAGTATATCCATACCTGAATTGATAAGTAATTCCACTCCTCCGACAGGTTTTATTATTCTAATATACGGAGAACCTGCAGGATGATAAACTTTAAATGTATTATCAGACTCATCAAAAACACTTGAATCTACAGCATCTTCTATCCTTAATTTGTAATTCCCATTATTCATATTATCGGGTACACTAACATTATAAGAACCTGTGTTTGATACGGAGTCAGCAATTACAAAACTTTGTGTTCCCGAAATTGCAAGTATTTTTACATTTCTTATGTTTCCGGTGCTTTGCCATCTTACTGTTACGGAACCCGGAGCCTCTATCCTCTCTCCTCCGTTCGGATACACAACTGTAATGGAGGGAGAAGAAGATGTTTGCTCGGTAACTTGGAAATCAGCGCTATCATCATAAACCTTATTATCAACTGTTCTCACCCTTATTTTGTATGTGCCAACAGGTAAATCGCTGGGAACTGTCCATCTATACAAACCATCGTTATCAGTACTGTTTGTTATAGGGAGTACTCTTGTACTTCCCTGATATAATCTTATCTTTACATTCGCATTCATTCCTCCCTTCTTCGTCCACTTTATCTCATACTCATTCCCCTTTTGCCATCTATTTCCGGCAACCGGT
>JAMOVU010000006.1 GCA_027067555.1 Candidatus Aminicenantota bacterium
CCTTTTAAAGCTTGATAAAAATGGCAATGTAAAATGGCAGTATGGATACGGTAGAAAGGGCATGGAGATAGCTGAAAGTATAAAGGTAACTTCGGATGGAGGCTATATAATAACAGGTCATGCAAGTAAGGAAGGCTATACAATGGAAGATCTTTTTTTGCTTAAAGTGAATTCAAAAGGGAAAGTTGAGTGGTATAAACTCTACGGAGGAAGGTCAGAGGAGCATGGGAGTGATGTTGTGGAAGCGGATGATGGAGGCTTTGTAGCCGGAGGTTGGACCAGAACATTTGCTTCACGGGAAAGGGGATTAGAACCGTGGTTTATTAAAGTGGATAAAAAAGGAAATATAGTCTGGCAAAAGAGACATGGTAATTTTTACGGAGGACATATTTTTTCCCTTGTTAAAATAGATGAGGGGTACTTAGGGCTGGGGAATACTGAAGGTGAAGGTATCAGGGGAAAAGAAATGGGGGATGTTATCACTGTTAAAATAGATAAAAGAGGCAATCTTTTGAAGCATGAAATTATAGGGGCAGGATATGAAGATTTCATAGGATTTTCAAGTAAAACAAAAGATGGGGGAATTATTGCTTGTGGCAGATCCTTTTCATTCAGAAAAGGATACAAAAGGGATTTTTTTGTTATAAAATTTGATAGTGGGGAAAATGTAAGTTGCCCTTTTCCTCTCACTGTTAAAGGCAAAAAATATATCTCGTATAATTCAAAGGCTAAGATTTTAAATGTTTATTCCAAAAGATTTAAGATAAATTTCAAAGTGACAAATACAAATTCAAAAGCAAAAGTCCTTAATTTTACGCAAAAAAATGTATGTTATTAAAAAATATATGTTATTAATAAAAGGAGTGAAAAAATGGCAATGCTTCAAATAACAATTATGCCCTCTCCTCCGAAAGAGGGAACAGGAGTAAGCGAGTATGTTGCCGAAGCATTAAAGGTTGTTAAGAATTCAGGTTTGAGGTATGAACTTACTCCCACTGCGACTGTAATTGAGGGTGATATTAATGAACTTTTTGAAATGGCAAAAAAAGTGCACGAAATTAGTTTTAGCAAAGGAGCGCGGAGAGTCGTAACTGTTATAATGATTGATGATAGAAGAGATAAAAAAATAACTATGGAGTATAAGAAAAAATCAGTACTTGATAAGGTGGAGAAGCTTTAATTATATTATTGTACCCATTAAAAAAATTATATCTATCTTGTTTAGAGAGAATAATTGTGTTAGTTTTTAATATTAAAGGAGGAAAAAGTATGAAAAAAATGTTTTTCCTGTTTTTTATTTTAACGGTTTTTTCCATTGCAAATGAAATCTATCTTCCGGACTCTCCTCTGTTTTCATCATACATTGCACCATATGAGAAAAGCTCCTATTTTGTGGATGAGGGATACCATCTTGTTTACTATAAGCCTTCCTCTCCTTTAAAGCTTGAAAATGAGATTGCAGGAAATATTTCAATAGGTTTTAAGCTTGGAAAAATGTTTGCTTACAAAACAGGTGATTTTTTTAAACAGCCTGTTGTTGTTAAAACCTATCCGGATTCCTTTTTCCTTAGAGCCGAGCCATTTAGGGGAGTTAAAATTAATCTCAAGTTTGCTCTTCCGACCTCTTCCTCTTTTATTTTGGAGCTTGAGTTTGAAAATAGTTGCAGTTATGAATTTGATGTTTTTATTGTTTATGAGAATAAATCTCAAAAGATTTACGCTAAAATTAATGGAAAAGATTCCATCCTGATTTCCTACGAGCAACCGGCTAAAGGTAAGTACTTTCAGCAAAAAAGCCTTAAAGGCTTTGAGAGTGTAAGATATTCTCTTTTTAATATTAACAGGGAAATTTATTCATTCGGTGGTTACCAGTCATTTGTCAACAATATCTCTGACATTGTTGCAACGGATGAGAATGTATTAAATGGTTCGTTAAATTCTGAGCTTAGCTCCATTGTTTTTGATACTGTTTTTAAGGGTAGGAAAGGAAAGCTAAGATTATTAAAGCAGACTGTTCAGAAGAGCGAGAGGGAGAAATTATCCGCTTTGATTGATACTCTGAAAACAAAAAGCATAGATTCTGTTTTCTCTTTTAATAAAAAAGTTCTTAAAAATATTCCAAAGTTAAAATTTAAGAATAGTGATGAAAAGCTTTTATATTATAATGGAATATATCTCGGGAGACAGCAGTTTTTACCTTCAGCAGGGCAGTTTCCCTATCCTTACTATGTTTTTTCAAGGGACCCAAAATGGGGATGGGGACACGAAGGACAGGTATTTCACGAAAGTCTTTCAATGCATACAATAGCTCTCTTTGATCCTTTACTTGCAATGAACTCTCAAAGAAATTTTATGAAAGTTCAGGAGAAAGACGGATATATCCCTTACAGGGTGGGAGCCTTTTTTACAAGGACTTTTCCTGTTAAAGGGGAGAAAACCACATCTGCCCCCTATTTTTCATGGACAAACCTTGGAGTTTATCTTGCTGCTAAAAATTCCGGCCTTGTTTCAGAAAAAGAGCTTAAAAAATATCTTCTTGAATCTTATGAATCAGGTGTAAAGTACACGAATTATCTTTTACGAACAAGAGATAAGAATAAAAACGGACTTTTGGAATGGGGAGGTCATACACTTCTTGAGTGCGTAAGGGATTATCTTAATGCTGTTTTTGATCTTTTAGGGAAAGAGCCTGATACTCTTAAT
Organism: Candidatus Aminicenantota bacterium; assembly: GCA_027067555.1. GTDB lineage: Bacteria > Acidobacteriota > Aminicenantia > JAMOAD01 > JAMOAD01 > JALXDT01. The sequence goes on from JAMOVU010000006.1 coordinate 2,704, forward strand.
CAGCTTGAAGCCCTTGATTTAAGTTCAATGGCTGTAAAGGAGATGAAATCCCTTTCGGAAATGGCAAAGATTTTAGGAAAAAAAGAAGAGTCTCTTAAATGGAAAAGGAGAGCTGATAAAATGGCTTCCCTTATTAACAAATATATGTGGGATGAGGAAACAGGATTTTACTATCATGTTCATAAGGATACGATGAATTTTAAAACTCCAAAAGGAGTTTCTTTGAAAAGAAAGGAGATAATAGGATTTTTACCTCTTTGGGCCGGGATTGCTTCCAAAAGGCAGGCTAAAATCTTAATAAAACACCTTACAAATAGAAGAGAATTCTGGAGAGAGTACGGCATACCGACTCTTTCGGCTGATGACCCTTACTATGATCCTCAGGTACTTTCATGTTGCAGATGGAATGGCCCCGTCTGGATTACCTGGGTTTATCCTGTTTTCAGGGGAGTTATTGATTACGAATACAGTGATATTGCCGAGGAAATACTTGAAAAAATGGAAAATGCAATGATTTTTCAGCTTAAAAGAAATCATAGGCTCTGGGAGAGCTATTCTCCTGATTTTACAAAACTCAAATCCCCTAAAAACTACATCTGGGACACCCTTATTTCAAGGATGATATATGAGATGAGAAGGATTAGAAAATAAGGAAAAATTGAAAAAATCTTTGGTCTTATGCTATAATTTTTTGGAGGTTCTTTATGGAAATGAGTAATAATTTGGAAAAGGAATTTCAAAATTTTATGCAATTAAAGCTTCTTTCAGAACTTACTATCATAAAGGAAAAAATTAAACTTTTTCAAAAAAAATACAATTTGAAGTTCAATGAATTTCAAAAAAAAGTTAAAGAAGGGGAAGAGAAATTTGATGAATGGGATGATTACCTTGAGTGGAAGGCCTATGAGGAGAGGGCAAAGGAGCTTAAGGGATTAATTCGTGAATATAACTAAAATATTAGAACTACTCCGGCAGTCTAAGATTATTAAAAAGCATGAGATAATTTCTTTGATTGAAGGTAATAATT
>JAMOVU010000007.1 GCA_027067555.1 Candidatus Aminicenantota bacterium
TGAATAGGGGTAAAGATAAGCTAACACTTTTCTTCCCACAGGTTTGTAGATTCTATTAAGTATTTCCGCTGATTTTTTATAATCCTCAAAAATCCTGTATTTAAATGAAAATTCATCTTCCAATTTCCCATTTTTCCACATCAAGTGACTTAAAAAGTGATCTATTGTCCCCTTTGAATCTATAGGAATTCCCTTGATTGCCGAGTCTCCCATACTACATAAACTCCAGTGTGGATCTTTAGCAAGTTTGATCAATTCTTTCTCTTTTAGAAATACACCACCTCTTCTTCTCATAAGGCTTGTAGGAACGCACATTGAAGCTAACATTCCAAGATCTTTTAACATTGACCTTGCGTATAGATAGCTTTCTTTTCTATTTTCTTCAAACATTATAAATATGGCTTTTTGTGGAAGAGGTGCTTTCTTTTCATAAAAGTTGACAATGTCTTCAGGTGTAATAGTCTTATACCCTGATCTTTGCAGAATTATCAAGTGATTATAGAGCTGTTTTCTTGAAATATGGTTTTTGCCTTTATTAGAAATATCTGAATAGGAAATTGCTAAAAATCCTCGTCTGGACCTCCATGTTTTAGGATGGTAATCAAGAGGTGCTGCTGGTCTGTATTCTCTATAAAGAATTAGTGCGAAAATACCTAAAAAAAAGATAATTTGTGCTAAAACAAAAAGTTTTTTCTTCATTTCTTTTTCTTTTTCCTTGTTCCCCACCCACTTGTCCAGAAGGTTAAAGCTGCCCACGGGAGCTGCCAAATTAAAACAAACATATAAAAAAAGTTAAAAGGGATTGAATATATCCACATTTTTGATTTTTTGAGGAAAAGATAAGCTCCGGACATAAGAGTGCTCATTAATAAAATTCCAAACAGGTAGGTAAAGGGTGTCCCGTGTTCAAAAATAGGAACATAAAGCATTGCTCTTAATACTACCAAGGGGCCAAGTAAAGGTAATATAAAGCCCAAATAAAATGATAAAGCCATTAAAGGCTGTTTTTTCCACATAAAGAGGGAAGCTCTTAGACTTTCTCTAAACCAGGATCTTTTCCATCTTGCCTGCTGTTTAAAGAACTCTTTATATTTTTCCGGAACAATTGTTGTGGTTATTGCTCTTGAATCATAAATCACTTTATGTTTTTTCAGAAGAAAAGTTGTTAAACTTCTGTCGTCTCCAAAGGTTGCCTGGTTTCCAAAAGCTGTTTGATGCTCCCATGCGTCAAGGACTTCCATTAAGTGTTCTCTTCTGTAAGCTGCAAGAGGCCCCGAAAGACAGGTGACAGAATCAAACACACTTTCAGCCGCTTTCATAATAATAAAACTTATATAGTATCTGACTGCCTGCATTTTTGTCAGCATATTTGTCCATACGTTTTCAACATCACAATGACCGCATATTCCTGCAACATCTTTATCTGTAAAACCATCAACGATGTTCCTCAATGCATCCGGTTTAATAAAGCTGTCTGAATCAACAAATATGACAATTTCACTATCTGACATTCTAACTCCAGTTGCCATAGCCTCTCTCTTCCCTCTATTTTCCCCAAAATCAACAACAACAAGCTCAGGATACTCCTTTTGAGTCTCCTTTAAAACATCAAGGGTTCCATCTGAACTACCATCATTAATTACTATAACTTTCATTTTATCTCGCGGATACTCAGCTTCCATAATTTGAACTATGGTTCTTCTTATGTGCTCTTCTTCATTGTAGGCTGGGATTATAACTGTTATGTCCGGGAGATCATCATCAGATCTCTTTTTTGGTGGTTTGTAAAAAGCAGCAAAAATATATCTGCTTATTAAATATGTTCCAACAGCCAAACTGTAAACAAAAATCGGAACATTAAACCAAAACCAATAAATATTTTGTGATTTAACAAGTAAAAAGAGAACAACTGTAATAAAAAGTGTAAGAACAGCTATTATTTGCAAATATTTCCACGCTGATCTCTTTAATTTTTTGCTGATAGTATCATCGAAAGCTAATCCTATTAGTTTTTTATCTTCATCAACAAACTTAATTTCTCCCTCAAAATTGTAGATACCAGCGGAATACTCTTCAGGCATAGTGCCATCAGGAATTCTGAATTTTATTTTTACTTTTTTTTCATCGGGCGGGATATCAATACCTCCGATTAACAACCCTCCTTCTGAAATATCATATGCTATTGCTTTGTAAACTTTTGTCCCTTTGCCATTTCCTATGTAAATTTTAACCGGAAAATTTGATTTATATCTTATATGTTTTCTCCTATCACTGTAATCAGGCCTGGATCTTGCCCTTTTCCTTCTATCAGGTTTTACGATAGGATATAAAGGTTTTTCTTCTTTTTTTTCATTCATTTTTCTTTGTTTAGCACTATAAATTTAAGTCCAGCCAAGAATTGAAGATACTTAACTTTATCCTCTGTTAAGTTTAGAATAGAGAATTTACCAGTAAGACATAGTCCTCCGGAAAGATTAAAATCTATTCCCATATTGGCAACCAATAGCCATTGGGAATAAGCTTCTGCTTTATTTAAGAGAACTGTATAACCTTTTTCTGTTGTAATACTTTCCTCTTTTGCTCCATTTGTATAATTCTTACCCGCTCCAATTGAAAAATATGTTTTTAAACCTAATAGTTTTGTCCTGTATCTAAAATTCAGGTAATAATTATAAAAAGAAAGAGTATCAAATACAAAACTATCTCCATCATAGGGATCTGTTACTCTTAATTTTGTATTCATTGAATAATCAAGAGTAAAGGCTACGTGAAATTTTTTGTAAATCCTTAAACTCACTTCACCGCTTACAGTTTTATCTGTGTGAGAAGGGATAATAGGAAAAGAATTTATCCCATGAATATATTCGGTTTCATCACCTACTTGCGGTATTGAAGTAATGCCCATTTGATATGAAAGAAAGAGTAAAGGTCTTGTTTCTGAAAGTTCCTTTTCATCTTCCTGAGAAAAAAGATTTGAATTGAATAAAATAAATACAGAGATTAATATAAAGATTAAATGTCTAAAGTTTGTGTTCATTATCTTCCCCTATTAAATTTCCCTTTGCCTATCTCAAACTCTGGAAAAGTATAGTAGTAGTGATTATCATGAAATTTTCTTATGAAGCCTGCGGTCCCTTTTATTTCACCTACAATTGCTACCTTTACAGTATGCTTGCCGGGTTTTAAAAGAGAAGAATTTAAAGAAATGGATCTTTTCCCATCAGTTCCTTCTATTGGTTTATCATCAAGTAACCAGACGATATTTGGAGTATCAAACATGGAGAGGATTACCTCATCTACATTTATTGAGAAATTCAAAAATGGAGTATCTTCAGGTTGAATAACTTCTTCTCCACTTGTAACATTTGATGTTGCAGTGATATATGGGGTCAGCCAGTTATCAAGAAGGGTTATTGTAAAGTACTCTCTACATACTTTACAAAAATCCCACAAATCCCCATGTAAAACACACTTTTCCTGAGGTCTATAATAATAGCATTTGTAATCATAAGCTCCCTCAAAAGCTCCAACCACATTTTTATAAAAAAGATTGTTAGGAGTTGGTAATGGAGTTGAATCATATATCCAGTGTTTCCACGGAATTAAATCTTTATCCGTAAATACAGTTACATTTTTGGCTGAAATTATTTCTTTGGGTTCTTTATCACTGCAATTATCAGTTGTATCAAATTCATTATAAAGGCCTCCTCCAATGCTCGATCTTGAAAAAGCTCTTAAAAGAACATTCCCACAGGAATCTTTTCTTATTATAATGGACCAGTAAGAAGACATGCTGCTCCACGGATAGTCTTTTACTACAAAAACATAAATATCCGGTGCTATTGGAATAAATTTATTAACAAAATTATCAAGCCATTCTTTGCATGTATCTCCCATACATGCTGTTTCCTGTTGCCAATCCATTGGGAAATTTACGACATCGAGATAATGAAAATTAAACATTCTTTTAAATTCTTTCATAGGAGATGCATCAAAAAATGTTCTCCTGTCTGTCCAGCCTCCCCAGCAAACATC
>JAMOVU010000008.1 GCA_027067555.1 Candidatus Aminicenantota bacterium
TGGCATGATTTTTGAAACATTATTATATGAGAATTAAAAGTCTGTTCTTTAATCATTTGGAAAAAGGAAAAAGGGCGGGATTTTTTTATATAGATACACTCAAAAAAAGCACTAACAAAACTTTATTAAAAACCGACAAAAGCAGCTATCTCTTAATCGAATGGACTATATTTTTTTTTAAGCATCAGAGCAACAAGAGTAACCTCACTAGTCCATACGCCGCAAACATAGGGGACCGGTCCTGTTGCCCCATATTTTTTTTCGGTCCACGCTTTTTATTTAATAAACAAAGAAAAATAAGGAGGGAAACAATTAATAGTTGATAGGTAAACAATGTATTATGATTCTTGGAATGTAGTACTGGTGTTAAAGGGAATTGTTAGTGTTTCAGGGAATGGAGCACTTTTTTTGAAGTCGTTTTTCTTTTTATAGAAATGACTTTAATGGGGTAAAAAGGAATTCTCAATGCTAAAGAATTTTGGGTTTTATGTTTTTAGAGAAAGCGAATATTGTAAAGAAAGTAAAGAATAAAAGGATAGAGTTATGATTAAAAAAATATTATTTTTTATAATTTTAGTTGTTTTTACGATTGTTTCATGTAAAGTCCCGATATTAACAGCAATTAAAGGTTCTGTTCTTGTGGTCAGTGTTTCCCCAAACTCAATAGCAGTTGGAGGAGAAGCTCTTGTTAAAGTGATAGGATATAAACCGAGTGGTACGCCCTTACCTGATGGAACTATCATATTTTTTTCTGCGACAATGGGAGAAATAGATGAAAGCGCAGAAATAAAGGGAGGAATAGCTATAGCAAAGTTTAAGGGAAGGAAGGATGAATGTGGAGTGGCAGAGATAACAGTATCATCAGGAGGGGCTGAATCAGTTAGTGTTCAGATAAAAATAGGGGTGTCATCTCTTTCATTTCTTTCAATGTCAGCGGAGCCAAAGGTATTGGGGCCTGGAGGTGGATACTCGGACATAGTTGTCAGGGCATATAATAAATCTATGCTTCCTCTTCAGGGAATTCCCCTAATAATAAGTTCAGACAAAGGTTCTCTTGATAGCAAAGGGAATATTTTGTACACAGATGAAAATGGGAAGGTAAAGGACAGGCTGTATACAGAAGAGGGAACGAGTGTTTATGCAAAGTCAGGAGAAATCAGTGCTCAAATTAATATTGAGGTTAAAAAAAATGAAGGCCCAACTGCAAGTTTTGTATTTTCCCCATCCAACCCTGAGATTAATCAATATGTATATTTTAATGCAAGTGAGTCAAGTGATCCTGATGGGAAAATAGTAAGATATGAGTGGGATTTTGGAGATGGAAGAACTGGAAAAGGGAAGAGGGTTTCACATATGTATGAGAAAGCTGGTACATATAATGTAACTTTAACCGTTTACGATGAATACAATAAAAGCGATAGCATATCCAAAACAGTGACAGTGGAGGAAGAAAGTTAATGGAGTTATTATGGAAACTATGTATTTAACCTTGAAAAGGAAAAATTTTTTTAGATTAATATTTGTTAATGTACTCATTATTTTAATACTATTATTATACGGATGCACAACTTCGAGACTGATACTGAACAAAGCGGAGGAGGCAGCCAAGAGAAAAGATTGGGATAGTGCCGTACGGTATTATTTGGAGGCACTGGAGAGAAAGCCGGATAGTGTTGAGTATAAGATTTTGTTAAGCAAGGCGATGATATCCGCTTCCAACAATCATCTTAATAACTGTCAAAGATTATATAATTCCGGTAACAATAAACTTGCAATATTGGAATGTGAGAGAGCCATTGAGTATAATCCTGAGAATAATAAAGCGAGAAGGATAAAGATAGCTATATTAAAAAGGATGGAAGAGATAAGGAGAGAAAGGTTAAGAAGAAGCGAAATAGAGAAGGTAAAAAGCGAAGCAGATAGGGAGTCTCATACGGAGAGTCAGTATACATTATACAAAGGAAGATTTAATCTTGTATTCAAGAAAGCTGATTTAAGGGAGATTTTCAAAGCTATATATAAAATAACAGGGGTAAACATACTTTATGATGAGGGATTTAAGAGCAAAAAAGTAAGTGTGGATTTAAAGGATGTTACAATTCATGAAGCCCTGAAGATGATATTACTTCAGACAAAAATGTTTTACAAGGTGGTAGGAGACAATACGATAATAATAATACCTGACACGCCTTTAAAGAGAAAAGAGTACGAGGAATTAGTAATGAGAACATTTTTTCTGGGGAATACAAAGCCGGAGGAAATATTTGAAATAATAAAGAGAATTACGGATGTAAAGAAGATAGTAATAAACAAGAATTTAAAAACAATCTCGTTGGTAACAACACCGGAGAAAATGAAGATAGTGGAAAAGATAGTGAAAATAAATGATAAGCCGAAGGCAGAGGTAATGGTGGATATAGAGATTATAGAAGTTAATAATCAAAGAATGAAGGAATATGGGATACAACTTGACCATTATAGTATAACAGAGATGTATTCCCCCGAGGAGGAAAGCGTAAACGGAGAAAGCTCTCAGATAAATAGCTCTTTAAACATGATATCTTCCATAAGGGGGCATATGCTATCGCACACTGATGCTTCCGATTATCTTTTTTTACTTCCGCGGGTAGAGTATAAGATACTGAAGTTCGACAGATTTACGAAGATAAAGGCAAACCCACAGATATTGGTACTTGATGATGAGAAAGTTGAGGTAAAACTCGGAGATAAGGTACCGATACCAACAACCACATTCAGACCCATTGCAACAGGAGGGGTAAACCAGCAACCCATAACATCGTTTACAATGCAGGATGTTGGAATAAATATTAAAATAACACCGCACATACATCATGATGGCTGGGTTACCCTTGATTTAAAATTTGAATTAAGTTTTGTTTCGATTCCGGGAGATGCGTCGATTCCACCCACCATCGGGAACAGGATGGTAAAGACCAAGATAAGGTTAAAGGATGGAGAGACAACCGTACTTGCAGGACTTTTAAGAGATAAGGAAACAAACTCACAGAGGGGATTTCCGATATTATCAAAAATTCCGATTATAAAGGAAATATTTTCCCGCAACAAAAAGGAGCATGCACAGAATGATATTATTTTGACAATAACACCCCGGATCATACATTTTCCGTATATAAACAAAGAGGATTTGGTTTCCTATTGGGTGGGAAGTGAAAAGCATATGGGATTAAAGAGTGGAATTCCGGAGTTGAAGAGGAGGGAAAAAGGGAAAATAGCTACAGAGAAAGAGAAAAAGGGTAAAGAAGAGAAGATAGGAGAAAGAGGAAAAAGGGCAACTGCTGTTGTTAAGAAAAACAAAAAAAAAGATAAGAAAGAGAACAAAGAAAGTGATGAAGAGATATCAGGAGAAACAAAAGAAAAAGATAAGATAAATGAGAGCATTGATGAAAAAATTAAGAAAGCCATGGGGGAGAAGCAGGAAAGGCTCTTTACTCATAAAGTGTTCTTTATTTTCGAAGATAGTGAAAAGAAAAGAGAAATAACCGCATATCTTGTATTAGGAAAGGAAGAAAAGATAAAGAAGATGAATTTAATAGTAAGGAATAACTCTGATAGAGATAATTTTTTATATGTAAAGAGATGCGGAAGTTTAAATAATAAGAGGAATCAATGTCCGATGGTTTACAGACATGATAATAAAAAAAGAGAAATAATAGTAAAAATATCATGCCGGAAGGAATTTTTGGTAAAGGGAGGAACAAAATTATTTAAATTCGGGTTTAAAAAGGACAAAGGAAGTAAACCTGATTTAGAAATATTTAGAGCGGAAATATATAACTCTGTCGGGAAAAGAAGAATTCTCATTTCCGATAAGAAAAAGAAAGGGGAGAATTAAGATGTTAAGAAAAGAATTAAGGAAATTATTTTTTGGCACTTGTCAAGAAAGTTGTGTATGAGACTAAAAAATTAAGCACTTAAGACCTCCTTATTAGAATTTACGAAATAGTTATCCATTTCATTCAAAGCCTCAGTGATATTGGTATCAAGTTTTTTAT
>JAMOVU010000009.1 GCA_027067555.1 Candidatus Aminicenantota bacterium
CTCTTCTTTCCCTTATTTTTAATCCGTAAAAATCAACTTGCTCACTCCATCCTTCATAAACAGTTCTATTCCTTTCTCCTCTTCTTAATAATAAGCTCTTATTCTTCAGTGTTTTATTATAATTTAAAAGGTAATTTATGTAAAGATTGTCAATCCCCGCTGCAAAAGAATCAAATAACCTTCTCTTCTCTCTTCTCTCCTTAAAAAAACTAAAAATCCTCTCACTATTTACAAAAATAACAAAAAAAAGATCCAGAATTTCCGAAAATTTTACCCTTTTACCATCTAACAATTTTCTAACCTTCCCTTTTTCAAATACTGCTTCCATAAGAAAATCACTCCCCTCATAAATCTTAATTACAGCAGAAAAACTTTCTCCCCGCGCCAGATCCCAAATCCTCTTTGTTCTGAAAGACTTTCCAAAATTCAAATAATATATAGCCTCCAACAGCGTGGTCTTTCCTTTCCCATTCCCCCCATATATAATATTTATACCATCTTTAAAATAAAACTTTCTCTCTTTAAAAATCCTAAAATTATTTAGATATACCTCTTTTATTTCCGACAAAACTTATTGAAAGGGGATTACCATATATGTATAATCAAATTTCTGATCTCCCTCTTTAACTCCGTCTTCAGGCTTGAATCTTACTATTGTTTTCTCATCGGAAAACTCCATAATAACCTTTTCACTTTCTATATTTTCCAGAAACTCCTTTATAAAAATGGCATTAAAGGAGATAATAATATCATCCCCTTTATACCCTTCCGCTCGAAGTTCCTCTTCTCCTCTTCCACTATCAACACTATCATAACTAAGTATAATCTTATCCTCTTTTATCACCATGTTCACCTGTTTTATTTTAGAAGATATTATATTTAATATCCTTCTAAGAGCCTTATTCGTTTCCTCTCTATAAAATATAACCTTTTTCTCCCTCTCCATATTCACATAATCATAAAACTCAGGGAATTTTTTTTCTATAACTCTTGAAGTTAAAATCCTGTTACCATAAACAAAAAAATAATTATTAACTCCTTTAATAACTTCAATCTTCCCCTCATCTTCAAACTTTAGTATTTCATTTAAAGCTTTTCTATAAATAAGAAAATCTATTTCTCCAAAATTTTCACCAACCTCTGTCTTTACATAAGCCAATCTATTATAATCAGAAGAGACCGCCTCTATCGTCTTTCCCTTAAAAATAAAATATCCTCCTCCCATCGCCGTATAATGTTCCTCTGAGATAGCATATTTAATCATTTTTATTAGTTTCTTAAAGATTTTTATATCAATAATTACCTTTTCTTCATTTTCCGGAAGAGGAATAGTTGGAAAATTATCAGGGGAAAGACCATAAAGAGTATAAAAACTATTTCCTCCCCTTAATTCAACAACTGAATCCTCTTTCTCTTCTATCTCAATATATTCTGTTTCCATTTCCTTTATAAGATTATACAGTAAAGAAAAAGCAACTGTAATACTCCCTTCCCTCTCAATTTCCGCGTTGATTTCAATCACTATTCCTATTTCCAGATCTGTTCCTGAAATTTCTATCTTTCCACCTTCTTTTGATTTCAGAAGAATATAATTAAGAATTGGCATTGTACTTCTCTTTTCAACAATACCATTCATGAGATCAAGCTCTTTTAATAAAAGGGTTCTCTCAATTTTTACCTTCATTTTTCCACCTTTCCTCATAATTTATTGTACTATTAATCTTATAATATATTATTTATAAAATCAATATTATAATAACCGTTCAAAAGTTGAAAAATACGAAAAGCATCTTTTCTTCTATCTCTTTGAAAAAAAAAAGTGTTGAAATTTTTACTAAATATCTTTAAATCTCCTAATGTAAGATTCTATCTCTTTTTCAAAAGCACTATCACTTTCCATTTTGCTTTGAATCTTATTTATTGAGTGGAGAACAGTTGAATGATGTTTGTTTCCGAACTCTTTTCCTATTTTATTTAGGGGCATATCAATAATTACTTTCAGGAGATACATAGCTATTTGTCTTGGAAAAGAAACTCTCGGAGAATTGTTTTTTGAGCTTAATTCATTTACTTTTACTCCATATTTTTCAGCTATAAAATTCTTTATTCTTTCGGGTGTTACTTCTTCTTTGTTTTCATCAACATAATCTTTTATCTCTTCTCTAACAAGCCCTATTGTTATGGGAATACCTCTTATAGAGGCAATAGCTCCTATTCTTGAAAGCGCTCCCTCAAGTGTTCTGACATTTCTCTTTATTTTTGATGCTATATATTCAGCTATATCTTTTGTTATAGGGATATTTTTTTCTCTTGCTTTTTCCATAAGAATTGCAATCCTGTTTTCAAGATCAGGAGGTTCTATCTGAGCTATTATTCCCCATTCAAAACGGGATCTTAATCTTTCCTCCAATTTTTTTAAATCTTTTGGTGGGCAATCGCTTGAAATTATTATTTGTTTATTTGCTTCGTAAAGTTCATTAAAAATAAAGAAAAGTTCTTTTTTAGTAGCTTCCCATGTAGACATAAGTTGTATATCATCAATTATCAAGATATCAGCATTTTTATATTTATTTTTGAATTCCGTATATTTTTTGTTTTGAAGATGATAAACCATTTCATCCATAAAATCCTTTGAGCTTTTAAACATTACATTTTTACTTTTGTCGTTTTTTAAAATATAGTTTGCTATTGCTGTTAAAAGGTGTGTTTTTCCGAGGCCGACATCTCCGTAAATATATACAGGGTTATAGTTAGATTCTCCCTTTGCAACGCTATAGGCGACAGCGAATGCAAATTTGCTTCCCTCCCCCGGAATAAAATTGTCGAAAGTATAATTTTCATTTATATTTGGATATTTGGTTGAAGAAACTTTTTTTCTCTTACCTTTTTTTGCTTCGGGATAAATAAATCTTATTTTCAGGTTTGGGTCATAGCTTATGAGCAGGGAGTTAATGAGGTCTATGTATTTTCCTTCTATAAAGGAAAAGAAATTTGAGTCGGGAACTTTTAGATAGAGCTCATTTTCATCAGTTCCTATGAATTTTATTGGTGAAATCCAGAGATTATATTCTCTTTCATCTTTAATTGTTTTCTTTAGCTCTTCTTTAATTTTAGTCCATATAGATTCCATTAGATTTCCACCTTTTTTTCCACAATTGTGGAAATCTTATTTTATATATTGAAAGCTATGTTGTCAAGGAGTTATTAGTTTTGATAAAAAAGCATTTATTTGAAAAATATATTTCTTAGTATAAAATTTTTTTGCTATAATAGAACTTCAAAAAGTTTAGGAGATTTAAAGATGATAAAAAGGATTTTAATGGTACTATTTTTGTCTCTTTTTTCGGTAACCCTTCTGGCTGAAGGTATGAAGACTGTTTCTAAAAAGATTTACAGGGAAAAAGAGAAGGTTAAGTTCCTTCTTGAGTTCGAAATTCCACCAGGTCTTGATATTTCAGATGTAGATAAAGATCTAAAAGTAAAAGTGAAGGAGAAAGTATTTTCAATTGAGAATATCAAAAAGGATAAAGTAGATTTTGGACATATAAAAAATATTGAAATTAAGGGAGACATTCAGATAAATGATAAAGAGGGGTTTAATAAAAGGAGCATAACATTTATTATAGATTATGAGCTTTGTGACCCAATAACTAAAGCGTGTATGGTTTCTGAGAAAAAGGAGATAGAGGTCAGGTACGACTTTTCCAAGTTGAAGAAGAAGTCATTCAATTTTTTGTCTCTTGTTTTACTGTTTCTTTCGGGAATAGCGACATCTTTTACACCTTGTGTTTTTCCACTTATCCCTCTTGTTTTCGGTTTTATAGGTGCGACGGGAAAAAACCCTAAAAGAGCACTTGCCCTTTCTTCAACAATGGTGCTCTCGATGGGAGTTGTTTATTCTGCTCTTGGTGTTTTTGCCGCTCTTTCCGGGAAAGTGTTCGGTTCATTAACTAAAAGCCCTGGTTTTCTTGTGGGAGCAGGCATGATAATGGTTTTGATGGGGGTTTCTCTGATGGGATACTTACCATTTAAAACACCCTCTTTTGTTTCAAAGGGAATGAGAACATATAAGGGGAAAGGTTTTCTTTCAGCTATAACGATGGGACTTTTCCTTGGAGCTATCGGTGCTCCATGTGTTGGTCCTGTTCTTGTTTCAGTTTTAACATATGTTTCAACAACTCAGAATGCTCTGGTGGGTGCTCTCATGTTGTTTTCATACTCAATGGGAATAGGATTAATTTTTGTAATTATAGGAACACTTTCTCAAAGCCTTGGAAAGAGTTTTTCTCAGGGAAGATGGATGGAGTCTTTAAAGAATTTTTTCTCTCTCTTAATTATAGGAGGGGGTTTTTATTTTATGGGTATGGGACTCAAGACAAACCTCTTAATTTACGTTTTTCTTCTATTTGTGGGCTTGTGGATAATAAAAGAGTCTTTTAAGGTTGAGGGAAAAGTTGTGAAAGGCAGTCTGATTCTGATTGCAATTCTTACGATTGCTGTTCCCTCTTACAAATTATATAATGTAATACACCATCACGGAGGCAAAATTTTCGGGGGTAAGGGTGTAGTTGGATGGGAGAGTTCTTACAAAGGGGCTTTAGAGAAGGCAAGTAAAGAGAAGAAAATTGTTTTTATAGATTTTTACGCTGATTGGTGTGAGAATTGCCATAAGCTTGAGAAGTCGGTGGAGAAGGTCTATCCGGAGGTGAAGAATAAGGTAGTATTTTTGAGAATAAACATGGAGTCTCAGGATAAGGTAAAAGAGAGTTTAGTTAAGAAATACAATATAGTCGGCCTTCCGGGAGTTGTTATGGAGTGCCCTGAGGGACAGGAAATAGGCTCGTTTTTTGGATATAAGGATGAGAGTTCTTTAAAAGAGATTATAAGAAAAGCTATAGAAGATAGTAGTAAAAGGTGTGGAGGTTAAAATGAGCAAATATTTAATTAAGGGTGATGAGTTAAAGAAATATCTTGAAGAGGAAGAAGTTGTGCTTGTGGATTTTTCAAGCCCTTTTTGCGCTCCCTGTAAAAAAGTCCCACCTATTTTTGAGGAGTTGGAGGGGGATTTTGGAGAGAGAGTGAGCTTCTTAGAGATAAATGTGGCTGAGGACAATGATCTTGCTCTAAATTATGATGTGTTTTCAGTTCCCACGATCATTGTTTTTAAAAAAGGAGAGGAGAAAGAAAGAATCTCCGGTGTTCCCAATAGAAAAAAGTTGTCTTCTGTTTTAAATAAGCTTATTTCCTGATATTCTTTTATATGGATGAGTTTTTAAAGGCAACTCTTCTTATAGTCTTTTTCATTCTCTTCTCTTTTGCCGCTTCTAAGCTTTTTGTAAGAAGAGAAAAGGAAAGTTTTTTATACTTTTTGGGGGTGACAGGGGAGCCTTTCGTGATTATAGGAATTCTTTTCTCTTTTCTGATAAAGAGAATCTTTCCCCCTGGTAAAGCTCTGGAAATCTTTGCTCCCTTCATGATAGTGATAATAGCGTTTGTTGGTTTCTTGTATGCGAGTAATTTTGTCGTAAAGTATATCAGGGGATTGGAGGTTAAAAACCTGATTTATGTCTTTCTATTTTTTGCTCTCTCCTATTATGGAGCCTTCTTTATGCTTGATGCAGGACTTAAGGCCTTTTTTGGAGGATGTACAATAGTTGTGGGTGACTTAAAGGTTTTGGCTCTGTCGGTTACTTTATTTTCTCCTTTTTTCCTTTATATGGAGAAAAAGGAAGGGGATGGAAAGAAAGAGCATTCTCTGACGCTTTTCATCTCATATTTTTCATCCTTTTTTGCGATAATTTTTTTCGGGTTTCTCTTCTATAGAGAGAGGGTAATAAGGATAGAAACTTTCTCTATAAAGCTCTCCTTTCTGCTTTTTGGTATAATTCTTTTATTATCAGTAAGTCTTTTCTCCCTTTTGTCTTCGAAATTAAAAAGGGAGGAAGTTATGACTTTAAGTATTGGCATCCTTGCTATAGCGGGAGGAATGGCTGTTTTCACCACGACGAGCATTATCACTATTGCTGCGGTTTTGTCCTTTTTGTATGTAAATATGCCTTATAGAATAAAGGAATTTAAACTTATCCCGCACCTTCTTATGTTTGAAAAACCTGTTTTTATTCTTCTTTTACTTCTTACCCCTATGTTTTTGTTTAAAGTAGAGGGATTTCAGATTTTTAAAATAGGGATACTTCTTGTTTTTATAAGATTTTTCCTGAGAGCGATTTTTATTCTGTTTTTAAGAGTATTAAAAAGAGATATAAGTTTTGGAGCTCTTCTCCCTTATGGGCCTTTACCTCTTGCAATCGCTGTTTCATATTTTTTCATTGTGGGAGAGGGTAGCTCAGTTGTGGTGGGGAGCTTGATTATCTCTCAATTGTTAGGGGATTTTTTAAGTTCGCTTTACTTTTTTTATAGCAGGAAAAGAGGTGCGGTGGAAAAATGATAGTTTCAATTTCTCTAATTCTTTTCGCTCTTTTGTTAAGCAGAGTTTCGTTTCAGAGTATTCTTCCTCCTTCAGGCGAACTCACTTTTTTACTGGGGCTAATTCTTATTGTATCCTTTCTTGTTGGAAAGCTTTCTCTTAAAATAAAAATACCTATGATAACCGGATTTTTGCTGACCGGAATCTTTCTGGGTCCATATCTTTTGAACATTATAACAAGAGAGGGGGTGAAGAATTTTGCTCTTATAAATGAAATAGCTCTTTCAATAATAGCTCTTTCTGCAGGTGGGGAGTTGGATTTGAGGGAGCTTGCAAAGAAAATAGGATCTCTTTCAACGATTATTTTTTTTCAGGTTTTTATGGCTTTTATAGGGGTTGGCCTTATCTTTCTTTTATTGTTTAAGTATATTATTCTTCCTCCGATTGTAAAGGAATCAGCTGTAGCTTCTCTTTCAGTAGCATTTGCCCTTTTAATGGGTACTATAGCAACAGCCAAGTCACCATCAACTACAATTGCTATAATAATGGAAACGGGTGCTGAAGGAAACCTGACAGATACTGTTCTTGCAATTACTGTCTTAAAGGATGTTGTTATAATAGTTCTCTTTACACTTTCAATGGCCTTGGCCTCAGAGATAGCTCTTGGAAGGGGAGGGCTTGATATTTCTCTTTTTTATGAACTTTTCCTTGAGATTATAGTGGCGATTCTTATTGGTCTTTTTATAGGGCTTTTGCTTGCTCTCTATTACAAGTTTGTAAACAGATACAATCTCCTTTTTCTTATAGCCCTGAGTTTCCTTATTTCAGCCTTTTATTTTCAGTTCCACTTTCACTTTTTGCTAAGTTGTATGTTTGCGGGGGCTTTCGCAACAAACTTTTTTAAGGAAATCAGGGAAGATTTTCATTCCTCTGTTAAGGAAGCATCATTGCCCATTTTTATTATCTTTTTTACAATAACGGGGGCAGACTTGAATCTCTCTATCTTTAAAAAGTATTGGATATTTGCCCTGTTATATGTTTTTATAAGAGCCTTAATGACTTTTTTGGGAACTTATACAGGTGCAGCTCTTAAGAAGGAAAGCAGGGAGGTAAAGCATCTGAGCTGGTTGGGTTTTCTGGGGCAGGCAGGACTAACCATTGGTTTTCTTACGATAATAGAAAGACAATTTCCTTCAGGTGGGGGGATCTTAAAGGATATTGCTCTTGGAGGGATTATTTTAAATCAAATCTTTGGGCCAATAGGTTTTAAGTGGGCTCTTGTAAAAGCAGGTGAGGCAAGGGAGAAGTTGAAGGTCTCCCTTTGAAAGCTTTAAAGAAGAGCTCTTTTATGTTATATTTTTATGGTAATAGGAGGAAAAATGAGCGCTGCAGATAAAATAATAAGTGTTGGGTTTAATAATTATGTAATGGTGGATAAAATAGTGGCTATAACTTCTGTTAACACCATACCTATAAAAAAAATAATTAAAAAAGCAAAAGAAGAGGAGAAATTAATAGATGCTTCAATGGGAAAAAAGGTAAAAGCGGCAATATTTTTTGTTTCAGGACAGATTGTTCTCTCTGCTCTTGCTCCCCAGACGATTTATCAAAGGCTTTCAGGAGAAGAATGAGAAAAAATCTTTTTTTTGTACTAACAGGACCTTCTGGAGCTGGTAAGTCAACTTTGATAAAAGGTATAAAGGAAAAGTTTGATCTTGCATTTTCTGTTTCACATACAACAAGAGCTCCCAGGGAAGGAGAGATAGAGGGAAGGGATTATTATTTTGTGGAAGAAAGTGTTTTCGAGAAGATGTTAAAGAGAGGAGAATTTATTGAATGGACGGAAGTTTATGGCAATAAATATGGAACCACGAAGAAAGAAGTAGAAAGGCTTTTAAGAGGGGAAAAGGATATTGTTCTTGATCTTGATTTGAGAGGTGCTTTAAGAGCAAAGACGGTTTTTAAGGATGCTATTGTTATCTTTATTGGCACAAAATCTTTCGAGGATTTAAAAGAGCGCTTGAGGAAGAGGGGAGAAAAGGATATTGAGAAAAGAATCTCCCTTGCGAAGGAGGCTATAGATCTTATAGCAAATTTTGATTATCTTGTCATAAACGGAGAGCTTGAGAGTTCTTTAAGAGAAGTGGAAAGTATTTTTGTTTCTGAGCACCTGAGGACAAGAAACATAAATTTGTCGAAATATAAAGAGGATTTTTTCAAATGAAAAAAATTGTTTTAGGTGTGAGTGCCTCTATCTCTGCATACAAAGCGGTGGAGATTGTGAGACTTTTGAAAAAAAAGGGGGTATGGGTTAAAGTTCTGATGACAAAGGATGCCACAAGATTTGTATCTCCCCTAACTTTTGAGGTTGTTTCAGAGGAAAAAGTAATAGTTGACCAATTTGAGGATGCTAATAACAGAGAAGTGGAACATATAAAACTTGCAAGGGAGGCGGACCTTTTTCTAATAGCGCCGGCTTCTCTTGATTTGATAGGAAAACTATCTACAGGTATAGCTGATTCTTTTCTTTCTCTGTTTTTCTTTGCTTTTGAGAAAAAAGTTTTGATTGCCCCTGCTATGAATAGTTCAATGTTTAAGCATCCGGTTAACCAGAGGAACATTGAGTCTTTAAAGGAAATCGGAGTGGAGTTTTTGGAGCCTGATAGTGGTTCTCTTGCCTGCGGGGAAGAAGGAATCGGGAGGCTTCCTGAGCCGGAGTTTATTGTTGAGAGGGTGATTTTTGAGACAGAAGAAAAGTTTTTTTCAGGAAAAAAAATCATAGTGACGGGTGGCCCAACGAGGGAAAAACTTGATGATTTTAGATTTATAAGCAACCCGTCCTCTGGTAAAACCGGTTATTACCTCGCAAAAAAAGCAAGGGATTTTGGAGGAGAGGTTCTTTTTATATCGGGAAAAACTTGTTTTAATAGTTTGTGGGGAGTGAATTATGTTGAGATAGAGTCTGCAGAAGAGATGAAGAGAGAAGTTAAAAAAGGTATCTCAAATGCTGATATTTTAATTATGAGTGCAGCTGTTGCGGACTTTAAGCCTTCTGAATACAGGAGAGGAAAGATAAAAAAGGATGAGGTTTCTTCTTCTATGGAGATAAAACTTGAAAGAACACCTGATATTCTTAAGGAGATTTCCGGGGATAAAAAGAAAGGTCAAATTTTTGTTGGTTTTTCTGCTCAGGACAATAAAAAAGTGGAAGAGGCTGAGAGAAAACTTAAGGAGAAAAAACTTGATTTGATTGTTTTAAACAATATTATGGAAAAGAGAGGGGGCTTTGAGTCAGAAGAGAATAGAGTTATTTTAATTTTTAATGACGGAGAAGTAAGAAAAACGGATTTTATATTGAAAGAGGAGTTAGCAGAGATAATTTTAAGAGCGATTTATGAAAAATGGATAAAAGGGATAAAATAGAGAAGTTTTTTTTTCTTAAAGAGATAGGGGTGAATATGCTTTCTCCGGAAGAGGCTGAGAAAATGAGAAGGGTTCTTCTTATAAAACCTCCTTCGGAAAGATTCAAAAAGGAAGAGGAAAATAAACAAAAAGAAGTTCTTTCATCCGGTCTTTCTTTAAAGGAAAAATTTTTGTCAGAAATAGAAAAAGAGATTGCTCAGTGCAAAAAATGCCCTCTTTTTAGCACGAGAAAAAACTATGTTTTCGGGGAAGGGAGTATGGATGCTGAAATAATGTTTATCGGGGAAGCTCCCGGCGAAGAGGAGGATAATCAGGGAAGGCCATTTGTGGGAAAGGCCGGAAAAAAGCTCACAGAGATGATAAAGGCTATGGGGTTTGAAAGAGAGGATGTTTTTATTGCAAACATAGTTAAATGTAGACCTCCCGGAAATGCTACTCCTACACCTCAAATCAGAAGAACATGCTTTCCATATCTTCAGAAGCAAATAGCTATTATTAAACCAAAAGTTTTAATTGCTTTGGGGAATGTTGCTGCTCAGACACTTCTTGATACAAAAGAAACAATTACAAGGCTCAGAGGAAAATTCGGAAAATATCAGGGAATCCCCGTAATGCCAACTTATCATCCCTCCTATGTAATAAGAAATTATACTGTTGCAGTTAGAAAAGCTGTCTGGGAAGATTTGAAAAAAGTTTTGGCTCTTCTTAATGAAAATCGCTGAAGTCTTTGTAAATCTTCCTGTTTACAAAAGTTTTTCCTACCTTATAGAGGATGAGCAAGCTGAGGAAATTCTTTATAAAAGAGTTAAGGTCCCCTTCGGAAAGAGAATTTTGAATGGTTTTGTCTTCAATATCAAGGATTATGAAGAGAGTAAAATAAAGTATAAGAGAATATCAACTGTTTCTGATGAACAAAGTTTTATTAGCAGAAAGGATGTTGCTTTTTTAAGTGCTCTTTCGGATTCTCTTTTGCTTCCAAAGGGAAAAGTCTTTTTTCTTTCTTTTCCCCCTTTCCATGGAACAGAAGAAAAATTTTCTTTATATGAGGAGGAAGAAAAGGGAGAACTCTTTTTAAGAATTGGTGCCTTTGGTTTTCAAAATATCTTTCAGGAGATAAGCAAAGATATTAAAAAGGGAAAGGATCCTTTCTTGGTTTTTTCCGATTACTCTGTTCAGGATTATTTTTTAAAGGAGTTTTCCAAAAAAAGTGATTATAAGATTTTAAATTTCAGCAATTCCTCAAGATTAAAGAAAACATGGAGAGAGTTCCTGGAGGGAAAGGGAGATATTCTTTCTGGTATCCTCTATCCCTTTTTTCTTCCGAGAAGAAAGCCAACGATTTTTTATCTGATAGACGAAGGTCCTCAAAAATTTTACCTGACATACCCTTTTAGAATTGATTTGAGAGAAGTTGCTCTGTTTTCGTATAAGAGAGGGAGAGGAGATTTGAAAATATTTTCATTTTCTCCTTCTTTAAGAATGTTTGATTTTGCAGAAAATTCAAAGGGTAAAATTGTTTATGAAAGAACAGAAAAAAAGAATGTTTTTCTTGCTCAGGTTAAAAGAAATGTTTTTAGCAAAGAGCTAAAAGAAAAAACAGAGGAGAAACTCTCAAAAGGGAAGATTCTTTTCTTTATCAATAGAAATGCAAGAAAAAAGTTTCTTTTTTGTCCTAAGTGCAAAACACTTGCTACCTGCGAAAAGGATGGGGCTGTTCTTCATCTTGATGAAGAGGGAAAAGCCTTTTGTCCCCTTTGTAAGCAGAAGTATGAGCTTCCTCTGAAGTGCCATATTTGCGGGACAGAGCTTATTAAAATAGGTGGAACGGGAATAAGCACCCTCGAAAAAAGTGTAAAAAAAGCTTTTCCGGGTATAAATTTATTAAAATTTTCAAGGGAAGCAGTAAAAAAAAGCAAAAAGGAAACAGAGTTAATAATGTCTTTTTTGAAAGGAGATTTTTCTCTCTTGATAGGTACGGAGGTTATTTTAAAACCCTTTCTTCTGAAAGATTTGTCTCTCGTTTTCTATTTCTTTCCAGAGCTCGATTTAAAAGATGAAAATCCGGAGATTTCAGAGAAGATTTTTTACAATCTTACGGTTTTGTCTCAAATGGTAAGTGAGAAAGGTGAGCTAATTATAAAAAGTAAAAACCCGGATTTTTATGTGATAGAGGAGTTTTTAAGAGGGAATTATAAAAGTTTTGTGAAAAAGGAAAAAGAGATAAGAGAAAAGTTAAAGTACTTTCCTTTCTACGATATGATAGTAATAAAAAATTTTTCACGAACAAAAGTTACAGCACTGAAAAAAGTTAGAAAATTTAGGGATATACTTGAGGATGTAAGGGAAAAAGAAGAAAAGCTATTCGGACCTTTTTATAAAAAGGGTGAAAACGGAGGACATATTTTTTATCTGATTTTCAGGGGAAAGAGCAGCTCTTCTCTAAAGAGGAAAATAAAGAAACATATTTTTCCAATTTCAGACTCATCCACCTCTTTTTTGATAAATAGGTTTATTTGATTTCTTCCAAAAACTTGTCAATTTTTCTTACGGTATCCATAGCATCTTTGCAATAGGCATCAGCGCCTATTTCCCTTGCAAAAGAGGGAGAAACCGCGGCTCCTCCGATGAAAACTTTTGCCTTAAGCTTTTTTTCCCTTTTTAGATTTACAACAACACCCATTTCTTCCATAGTTGTTGTCATCAAAGCGGAAAGACCTATAAAGTCAGCTTTTTCTTTTTCAGCTGTTTCGATAATTTTTTCAGAGGGAACATTTTTTCCAAGGTCAATAACTTCATATCCGTAATTTCTCAGCACTAAAGCCACTATGTTTTTTCCAATATCATGAAGATCCCCTTTAACAGTGGCAATTACTATTTTTGCCTTTTTATTTGTTTTACCTTCAACTTTTAAATTCTTTTCTATTATTTCCGATGCTGATTCCATAGCTTCAGCAGACAGGATTAACTGGGGAAGAAAATATATTTTTTGTTCATAGTAGTCTCCGACCTTTTTTAGAGCAGGAGATAAGATTTCTTCAAGAACATCAAGGGGTGCTCTTCCCTCTTTTATAATCTCCTCTGTAAGTTTTCTTGTTTCCTCTTTTTCCCCTTCTAAAACAGCCTCAAAGAGTCTTTCCTCTTTTGTTTTTTCTTTTTTTTCTTCCTTTTTCTCAACCTGTATTTCTATTTTTTTGTATGTATTCACATAATTTACGAGCCCCCTATCCCTTCCTGTTATTGCATCTGATGCTTTAATAATATTAATGATTTCCGGGTCAAGAGGGTTCAGGATAGCAGAATCAAGTCCATTATAGATAGCGTTTGCTAAAAAGGTCCTGTTTAAAATATCTCTTGCAGGAAGGCCAAAAGAGAAGTTTGAAAGACCGATTACAGTGTTAAGCCCCATTTCCTTTATCATCCTAATGGCTTTTATTGTTTCCTCTCCGTTTTTTTGAGAAGTAGAAATAGTTAAAACAATAGGGTCCACTAAAAGCTCTTCTCCTGTTAAACCATAATCAAGGGCTATTTTATAGAGTTTTTCTATTATCTTTACCCTATCTTCGGCTTTTTCCGGGATTCCCTTTTCATTGAGAGCAAGGAGAATCACGCCGGCTCCATATTCTTTTGCTATGGGAAAGAGCTTTTCATAGGATTCGGGATCTCCTGTTATTGAATTTATAAAGGCTTTTCCACTGTAAACTTTTAGCGCCTCTTCTATTGCTTCTTTTTTATTGTTATCAATGAAAAGGGGTATTTTTGTTATGCTTTGAATCTGTTTTATGGCTTTTGCATAAAAAAGGGGCCTCTTTTCCCCTGTTCTTCCGAAATTTACATCAAGGGCATGGGCTCCCGCTTCTTCCTGCTTTCTTGCAAGCTTTCTTACTGTATCAAGTTTTTCCTCTTTTAATTCTTTTAAAAGTTTTTTCTTGCCGAAAGGATTTATATTTTCTCCTATTATTTTAAAAGGAAGAAAAGAACCGCTTTCAAATATGGAGTTTCTGCTTGTTGCTATTGTAATTTTTTTGCTATCTTCTTTTATTTTTATGGGAGCTCTACCCTTATATTTTTTTGCGATTTTTTTTATATGTTCAGGCGTTGTCCCGCAGCATCCCCCTATTATATTTGCTCCATTTTCGTAGAAAACATCAACATATTCAATATATTCCTCTGGTGTCATAGGAAATTCAATCTTTCCCTCTATTTTCTCGGGAATACCGGCATTTGCATAAATAATCATCGGTTTTTTCCAGTAAGCTCTTATTTCCTTTACAAAATTTACAAATTCATTAGGGTGTCCTCCACAATTTACACCGAAAATATCTAAATTTGTGGCATTAAAAGTTGCGGCTGAAATGGAGGGAGAGGAGCCTGTTAAGGTAAGGCCACCTTCGAGAGGATAAGAAATTGAGACAGCAACAGGTTTTTTTGTTGCTTTGTTTGCAGCTCTTAGAGCTATTTTGGCTTCCAAAATATCTATTTGAGTTTCAATTAAGATAAAGTCAACACCACCTTCATCAAGAACCTTTACCTGCTCAAAGTAAACATCAAAAACAGTTTGCTCATCAAGCTCCCCCAATGGAGAGATTAGTTTTCCCAGGGGACCGACGGAGCCTGCTATGAAGATATTTTTTCCTGTGTCACGAATGGCTCTTTTAGCCAACTCAACACCTGCAATATTAAGCTCTCTTACCCTGTTTCCCAAACCATATTCTTCCAATTTTAGTCGGTTTCCTCCGAAGGTATTTGTTTCTATAATATCTGCTCCCGCTTCTATGTAGCTTTTGTGAATATTGATTATAAGTTCTTTGTTTTCAATATTCATCAGTTCCGGACAACCAAGATTGGAGGAGCCTATTTTTTTCATTATCTCTGTTCCCATTGCTCCGTCCAGAATCAAGATTCTTTTGTTTAACTCTTCTAATAAAAACTTCATTTTTCAACTCCTATGATGGCTGTTATTGTTTTTTGGGGTAAAAGAAGGTTTGTAGGAAGTATTTTTATGTCTAAATTTTCAAGAGAAAGCTCTTTGTAAAGCTCTCTCTGAAAGGAAATATTTAAATCCCCATATCCGGGACTGAATCTTTTTGTTAGGGTAAATCTATTTTGCCTTGCTTCTATGTCAAGATGATGGTTAAGAGAATTTGCTGCTCCTTCAACAGCTTCACTTCCCACCGCATCATAGATTAAAGCTTCATTGTACTCCCTCTTTTCATTTAGTTCTGCTATCTTATTATCAATCCACCAGCCAATTGTTATTCCCATGAAAATGACGGCAAAAGATTCCGAGAGTAGGGAAGAGATATCTTTACTCTCTATCTTTATTTCAGAGTTAAAGAAAGAAATTGTGTTCTTTTCAATTTTTTCTATTTTTCTTATTATATACAGAGCCTTTGCTGGAGACTTTTGCTGGGTTTGCTCAAGTATTTTTTCAATTTTTTCCGCAAAAATTTTTGATACTTTTGTTTTCTCTCTTTTATAACCTAAGATGGATAGAACATCCTTTTTGTTTATTATGTAGCTGATGTTTTCTTTTAAAACAATCTTATCAAATATCATCTTACTTTCCCAGAAGATTATACTATTGGATGAAAAAAAATGAAAGATGTATAGAAAACCTTATTTTTGTAGGGTTTTCAAAGATAAAGATTGACAAAAGCTAACTAATTTGCTATTTTAAAAGAGAGATGTGGTTAACAAAGAGAGAGAAAGAAATCCTAAGGATTGTTATTGAACTTTATATGGAGAAGGGAACCCCTGTCTCTTCCCGTATGGTTTCAAAAAAAAAGAGGGATTTTTTTAGTCCTGCGACAATAAGAAATGATATGCTTTCTTTGGAAGAAAAGGGTTATCTTTATCAACCGCATTCTCAATCAGGGCGAATTCCAACAACAAA
The DNA here is from genome assembly GCA_027067555.1 of Candidatus Aminicenantota bacterium. GTDB lineage: Bacteria > Acidobacteriota > Aminicenantia > JAMOAD01 > JAMOAD01 > JALXDT01. The sequence continues at coordinate 15,741 of JAMOVU010000009.1, forward strand.
AGCTATTAACTATTATTTAAAAAATTTAATTGATGAATCAAAGATAGAGATACCAGAGCTTAATTTCAGAGACCTTTCTGGAGAATTTACCGATCTGACAAATTTCTGGAAAGCTGTTTCCCAGAACCTTTCATCTTTTTCTGAGAACATCGGTTTTATTGTTGCCCCTTCTTTCTTTTCTCTCTCTTTTACGAATGTAAAGTTTTTAAAAATAGGCAAAGGTAAGATTATAATCATAATAGAAACTCCGGGAGGTTTGGTAGCTACAAGAGTTGTTAAAGTTAAGGAGGAGCTTTTACAGAGAGATCTTGATGAGTTTTCTGTTTATATAAATACCCATTACAGGGGAAAAAGCCTGGATTATGTTTTAAAAGATGTTTATATTAATGCGAAGAGGGAGCAGAAAAAGCTTTTGCTATTTATCTCTGTTTTAAAATCTTATGTGACAAACAGAGACTCAAAGTTTGAGTTTTATTTTGATGGTGAAGAGAAGATGTTAGAGAAGACCATAGATGATGATGTTAAAAGAATAAAAGAGCTCGTTCAGATTCTTGAGAACAGAGATAAGTTAATAAAACTTTTAAGCGAGGCAAAAAACCAGGAGGATGTGAGTGTTTTCTTCTCTCCTCTTATAGGGGAAGAAACATACGAAGATTTTAGTCTTTTTGTTTCGGATTATCAGTGTGGAGATGAGATGGAAGGTAAAGTTGGGATTTTGGGGTTTAGGAGGCTAAATTATCCCATTGTTTACAATCTTGTTAAAAAGACAGCAAAAAGTCTGTCAGGTATATTGGGAGAAAATTTATAGGAGAGGGAAGAATGAGTGAAGACAAAAAAAAGGTAAATGATAATGCAGTTAGCGTGGAGATTTCAGAAGAGGGCAAAGAGAAAGCCCATTTTGAAAAAAAGAATGGAGAGCATAAAAAGGAGGATTCTGAAAAAAAGAAGAAGAGAGAAAAAGCTAAGAAACTTCTTTTGGAGTTGGAAAAGTATAAAAGGGAGAATAAAGAGCTGAATGAGAGACTTCTGAGAAGGTTGGCGGATTTTGAAAATTACAAGAAAAGAGTTCAGCAGGAAAAGGAGCAGTACCTTAAAGAGAAGATGGGGGTTTTTATTTTAGATCTTTTAACTGTTGTTGATAATTTTGAAAGGGCGATTCAACATTTGACAGAAGAGGAAAAGAAAACGCCTCTTGCCCAGGGGATTCAACTCACTTACAAACAATTAAAGGATCTTTTAAATAAATATGAAGTTTATGAAATAGATACCTCAGATGGGGTTTTTAATCCTCACTTTCATCAGCCTTTGGATAAGGAAGAAGTGGATGAAGAATTAGAACAGCCTATGATTTCACAAGTATATCAAAAGGGATACCTTTTCAAGGGAAATGTCTTGAGACCTGCTCTTGTAAAGGTTAAGGTGAAAAGAGAGGAGGAAAAAGAAAACAATGAGGAGGTGGGGAATGAAGAGAAAGATTAAAGGGGGTAAAGATGGGAAAAACCATAGGAATTGACTTAGGCACAACGAATTCTTGCGTTGCTTATATGGAAGGAGCTGAGTCTAAGATAGTTCCATCTTCTGAAGGAAGCAGAACAGTTCCCTCTGTTGTCGGTTTTTCTTCAGACGACACTAAAATAGTAGGAAATATTGCTAAGAGACAAATTCTCACAAATCCAAAGAGAAGCTTTTATTCAATAAAGAGATTAATAGGAAGAAAGTATGACTCAAAGGTCGTCCAGGAGCTCAAGAAAAGAGTGACTTATGAGATAATTCCCGCTGAAAATGGTGATGTTAGATTAAAAATGGGTGATAAAATACTGAGTCCGCAGGAAATTTCAGCATATATCCTAATGTATCTCAGGGATAATGCAGAAGAGTTTTTAGGAGAGGAAATAAACAAAGCAATAATCACTGTTCCTGCAAACTTTGATGATTCTCAAAGACAGGCAACAAAGGATGCAGCAACTATTGCGGGCATAGAGGTTTTGAGAATAATAAATGAGCCTACAGCAGCATGTCTTGCATACGGTTTTCACAAGAAGAGGGAGGGAAAGTTTTTTATATATGACCTTGGAGGTGGAACCTTTGATGTTTCAATTTTGGAGATAAATGAAGGTGTTTTCAGAGTTTTGTCAACAAGGGGAGATTCCTTTTTAGGTGGGGATGATTTTGATAGAAGAATTGTTGATTGGATTCTGGATGAGTTTAAAAGGGAAAATGGGGTTGATATTTCCAATGACCCCTTTGTTTTTCAGAGAGTTTTGGAAGTCTCTGAGAAAGCAAAAATGGAATTATCCTATGCAACTGAGACAGAGATAAACCTTCCATATGTTTATATTGATGACAGTGGACCAAAACACATAATAAAAACTCTCACGAGAAAAAAATTAGAAGAACTGACGGAGGACCTTGTTGATAGAACCATACCATATATGAAAGAGGCCTTGAGCAAAGCGAATCTTACAATAAATGATGTAGATGATATTATTTTAGTGGGGGGACAGACAAGAATGCCTCTTGTTAAAAGAAAAATAGAGGAATTTTTCGGAAAGGCACCGAGAGCTGATATAAATCCGGATGAAGTTGTTGCAATGGGAGCGGCTGTCCAGAGTGCAATTTTAGCAGGGGAAATTAAGGATATAGTTCTTCTTGATGTTACGCCCTTATCTCTCGGCATTGAAACAAAAGGAGATGTTTTTACAAGGATTATCCCTATGAACACAACAATTCCTGTGAAAAAGCAGAAAATATTTACAACGGTTACAGATAACCAGTCGGTAGTTAAAATTCATGTTTTACAGGGGGAGAGAGAGATTGCATCTGAAAACAGATCTTTGGGATGGTTTGAATTGGTAGATATCCCTCCTGCACCTAAAGGTGTTCCTCAAATAGTTGTTACCTTTGAAATTAATGCTGATGGTATAGTTCAGGTTTCCGCAAAGGACAAAGCTTCGGGGTTTGAACAGAAAATAAAGATTAATCCATCGTCAGGGCTATCCCCTGAGGAAATTAAGAGAATGAAGGAAGAGGCAGAAAAGTATAAAGAAAAAGATATGCTGAAAAAATTGTTGAATAAAGAGAAAAATGCGCTTGCGTCTATTGTAGAAGCAATCTCTCACTCATATAATAATCTTAAGGATAGAATGAAAAATGAGCACAGGGTAGAAATAGAGGGGTTTATAAATAGAGCAAAAACAGCTCTTGAAGGAGAAGATTTAAAAACTTTAGAGAAGGTGAGAGAGGAAGGAGAATATTTTCAGGATAAGATTTATGATATAATAAATGAAATTTATAATAAAGGCATTTTAGGAAATATTGGTTCTGAGGTGAAAAAGGAGGAAGAAGACAAAAGTAAGGAAGTAGAAGAAAAAGATGAGAAATAAAGATTTGTATGTCATCTTGGGCATATCAAGAAATGCTACTCAGGAAGAGATAAAAAGAGCCTATCGGAAGAAAGCTCTTGAATATCATCCGGATAGAAATCCTGATGATCCGGAGGCTGAAGAAAAATTTAAGGAAGCTTCAGAGGCTTACTCTATATTGTCGGATCCTCAGAAAAGGGAAATTTACGATAGATATGGTTATGATGCTCTAAAAAATAATGGGGGTTTTAGCGGATATACGGATTTTTCATCAATTTTTGATGATTTTGGTGATATTTTTGGTGATATATTCGGAGATTTCTTTGGCTTCGGACATTCTTCAAGAAGACGAAAGAGAGGACCTAAAAAGGGAGAAGATCTTTGGATTGAACTTAATCTTGAATTTGAAGAAGCTATTTTAGGGACAGAAAAAGAGGTTGAGATTCCGAGAAAAGAAGTTTGTGATGTATGTAATGGCAGCGGGGTTGAGCCCGGCCATAAAAAAGATATTTGCCCTACCTGTAAAGGAAGGGGTACAATAAGAATATCTCAAGGCTTTTTTTCAATAACTCAGACCTGTCCCACCTGTAATGGTTATGGTGAGATAAACAGGCATCCCTGCAAAAAGTGTAATGGAAAGGGCTATGTTTATAAAAACAAAAAGTTAAAAGTTAAAATACCTGCTGGAGTTGATACTGGAACCAAAATTAGAATAGAAGGGGAAGGAGAAGCAAGTGTAAATGGTGGAAAAAGAGGGGATCTCTATATTTCAATAAATGTTTCTCCCCACAAATTTTTCAGAAGAGAGGGAGATGATCTTTATATTGATGTAAATATAAGTTTTTCACAGGCAGCCTTGGGAACAATTGTTTCTTTGCCAACTGTTGATGGGAAAAGCTTTGATTTTAAGATTCCTGCGGGAACACAAAGTGGAACAACCTTCAAGATAAAAGGAAAAGGAATAAAATCATTAAGAGGATATGGAACTGGAAATATGATAGTTAAGGTAAATGTTGTTACCCCTACAAAGCTCAGCGAAGAGGAGAAGGAAATTTTCAGAAAACTTGCGAAAATAAGGGGAGAATCCTTTTTGGAAAATAAGGGAACTTTGTTTAATAGAGTAAAAGATTTCTTCAATTGAGCAGGTTTTTCTCTTTTTTTATAAAAGATGATAATAATTTCATTGTAGAGGGAGAGGAGTTTCATCATTTATATAAGGTATTAAGGTTAAAAGAGGGGGAAGATGTTCGTTTGTTAAATGGGAAAGGGAAAATATTTTTGGGAAAAATAAGAAAAATAGAGAAGGACAAGGCCTTTGTTTATGTTGAAAAAGAATTTTTATTTGAGAGAAAAAAACCTTTTTTAAGCTTTTTTGTTTCTCTTGTTCCTCAGGATAAGAGAGCTATTATAGTACAAAAACTAACGGAATTGGGTGCTTTTTCTATATCTTTTTTTCCTTCGGAATTTTCTAAAGTAAACATAAAGGGTGAGCTTTCGAAAAAAGAGGAGAAATTAAGAAAAGTAGCTATTGGAGCTATTAAACAATCGGGAAATCCCTATCTTCCGAATATAAAAATATTGAAGTCCTTTAAAGAAATTTTTGATTTTAAAGGAGATAATTTTTTACTTTCTCAAAATGGCTCTTTTTTGATAAAATCAAATATGAAAAAGAAAAAAAATATAAATATTTTTATAGGGCCGGAAGGAGGCTTTAGTGAAAAGGAATTGAATGAGTTTAGAAAAAGAGATATAGAAGAAATTAAAATTTCTGAGAATGTTCTTAGAACAGAAACTGCTGCTATTTCTTCTGCTGCTATTTTTTCTTACTTAAAGGAGACAGAATGTTTTTAAAGGGAGAAAGAGTAGGAAAATATGAGATTATCGATGCTATTGGAAATGGTGGGTTCGGGGCAGTCTATCTTGCTATAGATACATGGCTTCAGCAAAAAGTAGCATTAAAAGTCCCCCATCAGCAGAGTGAAGAATTTTTTGAATTGGTTAAGGAAGCGAGGCTTCAGGCCTCTTTAAATCATAAAAACATAGTGAGGCTTTTAACAGTTGAGAGGATAGATGGTGTTTTTTTTATGGTAATGGAGTACATTGACGGGGAGACATTGGAAAGTATAATAAAAAGAAAGGGAAGACTCCCTGTTTACAAAGCTCTGGTTTATTTTGAGCAAATTCTTGATGGCGTAAATTTTGCCCATAAGAAAAATGTTTTACATAGAGATCTCAGATCATCAAATATAATGATAGATAAAGAGGATAATGTTAAAATTACGGATTTTGGAACATCAAGAATTCTTCAGACCCAGCAATATGCTTCAACAAAGATAGGAACACCTCCCTATATGGCTCCTGAGCAATTTGACGGAAGGGCGACTTTTGCTTCGGATATTTATTCTGTAGGATGTATCTTTTATGAAATGGTAACAGGAGCCCCTCCTATCATTGATAATAATCCTTATAAAATAAAAGAAAGGGTTTTAAGAAGAGAAATTAAATCCTTAAGCTCTTTAAACGCTGATATAACCCCTGAACTTAATAGAATCATTATGAAAATGTTAGAGCCTCAGGTTGAAAAGAGGTACAAGGAAGTGGAGGAAATACTTTACCATCTTAAGATTTACTTAAAGGATGGAGAGAGAAAGGAATTTGTTGATAAAATAAGGGAAAGAATAAAAGTTAACGAAACACCGGGGGTGAGAACTTTTTGCTGGAATTGCAAAAGAGAAATTCCTCCCTTTTCAAAGGTTTGCCCTTTCTGTGGTGTTGAGCAATAGAGGATGAAAAAATTTAAGGAACTTGATAAGCTCGATAAACCGAGGGAAAAACTTCTTAAAAGGGGAGAGAAAGCTTTAAATGAAATAGAGCTTATTTCAATTATAATAGGGAGCGGGACAAAAGGTAAAGATCTTTTTAAAATATCAGAGAAAATTTTGAATTTGATAAAAGATAAAAGGGATGTGAATGTTAAGGAACTTATGAAAATAGATGGTCTTGGCCTTGCAAAAGCTTCCAAAATAATAGCTTCAATGGAATTATTTAGAAGAATTTTTATGGAATCAGAAGAGTTGAAGATAAGAAGGCCTGAGGATATATATACTCTTGTTTATGATATAAAAGATAAAAAACAGGAGCATTTTATTCTTTTTACCCTTGATGGTTCCAACAGGGTTATAAAGAGGAGGATTCTTTTTATAGGAACTCTTACCCACAGCATAGTTCATCCGCGTGAAATTTTTGCCCATGCTCTTAATGACAGAGCAGCTTCCATAATTATAGTTCACAATCATCCTTCAGGAAATCTTGAGCCCAGTGAAGATGATTTGAGAATAACCGAAAGGATAAAAGAGGCCGGAGAGATAATGGGAATAGAACTTTTGGACCATATAATTATTTCAAAAAAAGGATTTAAAAGTTTATTTCAATAGAAAGAAAAAGTCTTCTTTAAGGAGAAGAGAATTGTTCTCTTTGAGAATTTTGTGGTTTTCAGTAAGCTTTTTTCATAAGTTTGAAAATCTTATCTTTTAAAATATCTCTTACCTCTCTGAATTTTTCAATTGGTTGTCCCACAGGGTCTTCTATTTCCCACTCAACAAGCTCTTTGTGAGGGAACCAAGGACAACTAACCCCGCATCCCAAAGTGATTAAAAAATCGGTTTCTTTTATTGGTAGCTCATCAAGATGTTTTGAGTATTGAGATGATATATCTATACCGACCTCTGCCATTGAAAGCACAGCTCCTTCTGCTACCCATCCTGCAGGATGGGTTCCCGCACTATATATTTTAAACTCATTGTTAAAAATTTTTTCATTAAAGTATTTTCCCCAACCTTCGGATATTTGGGATCTACAAGAATTTCCGATACAAACAAAAAGAAGTGTTCTCATTTTTTTATCATCCATCTTTTTTCTCCTTTAATTCTTCCCAGATAGATAAAGCTAATTTTTCTGATGCTTTGAAATTTACATTATTATAAAGAGATAGTATTTTTTTATATTCTTTTATAAGGGTTTCTCTTCTTTCTTTATTTTCGAGGAAAGAAAAACTCTCTTTGAAAATATTTTCTCCTGTTAGCTTATCCTGAATAAGCTCAGGTATGATTTCTTTTCCGGCAAGGATGTTTACTATTGAAAATTTTCTTATTTTAACAAAATGTTTTCCCAAAAGATAACTTAATTTACTGAGTTTATAGATTACGATAACGGGCTTTTTTAATATCATTGCTTCAAAGTTAGATGTTCCACTTGTTGAAATTATTAAATCCGCGGAATTCATCACTGAGTATTTTTCTTTTTCTATAATTAAAATTTTTTCTTTTTCATAAGGTTTGTAAAAGTTTTCTTTTATATGGGGAGCCTTGATTAGAGAAATAAAAAGCCTTTTACCATATCTGTTTTTTAATTTTTTTATGGCATCAAGAAGGGCCGGAGTGTGAAATTTTAGTTCTGTATTTCTGCTTCCCGGCATAAGCACAATGTGAAGTTTATCTTTTATTCCGTGTTTTTCTCTTATCTCTTCCGGTGTTTTTTCAGGTTTTACTATTTCAAAAAGAGGATGTCCAACAAATTCATAGTTTATTCCCTCTTTTTCATAAATTTCTTTTTCAAAGGGAAAAATAAGAAAAATCTTATCAATATATTTTTTTATTTTCTTTACCCTCCCATACCTCCATGCCCAGACAGTGGGAGAGATATAGTGAAACTTTAATGTCTTTTCATTTTTCAATTTTTTTGCAAGACTAAGGTTAAAATCGGGAAAATCCACGAATAAAATAGCCAAAGGTTTTCTTTTTTTTATTTCCTTAAGAAGCTCTTTTCTTATTTTTATAATTCTTCTGAGATGAAAGACTATTTCAAAAAGCCCTATTAAAGAGAGTTCTCTTATATGATAAAGAGCTTCAAAGCCTTCTTCCTCCATTTTCTCTCCGCCAGTTCCCCAGAGGTTTGTAAATGGGTCAAGCTTTTTAAATTCTTTTATAAAGAGGGAAGCATAAAGATCAGCAGAGCTTTCACCTACAATTATCATAATATTATCTTTAATCATTTTTCTTTTCCCAGAACCGTGAAAGGTGGTATTTTATCCTTTATCCCATATGCAAAGAGCCATTCATCATAGTATTCCTTTTCCTTATAAACTTTATAACCCTTTTTATGAACAGAGCTTACCACACCCACAATTCTATAGCTTCCCTTAAGACTTTTCCATAGGGAATGAGGTATTACCACATATTTTTCCTTTCCAGTCATTTTTGGAAAGCTTACTATATTCCATTCTCCGTTTTCAGAAACAGGATCTTTATAAAGTTTTCTTAGATATTTGTTTTTGTATAATTCTTCAAGTGTTTTCGGAAAAGCACCCTTTTTTCTATTGTATTGTGTTATTGCGTTCACGATTTGTTCACCTCTAAATATAAGCTCTGCTTCTTTGTCTCTATCAAGCAGGTATTCCCAGCTTTCAAAGGTTTTTAGCATCATTATGGAAATTACAACAATTGCAAAAAGAACCATTATATATAAAAAACCCTTGTTTTTCTTAAGCATTTGAAATTATAGCATTTTAAGAAAATTTTGTAATTATCAGTAAATATTAAAAATTCCCCACCCCAGAATAAAATTATTTTTATAAGGATTGAGAAATATTTAATGATCATTTAAATTTATGGAAATAGAGTATTGACAAAGGAGGTTATTTTTATTATTATACGACATAATTAGAAAAGAAGAGGGAGAGAAAAATGAAAAGAACCTTTCAACCGAACAATAGAAAGAGAAAAAAGACTCATGGTTTTTTGGTAAGAATGAGAACAAGAGCGGGAAGAGCAGTTATCAGAAGAAGAAGGAGAAAGGGAAGAAAGAGATTAGCTGCTTAATCTTTAATGGACTATAGATTAAGAAAGAGAGATAGGATAAGAAGTCGAAAAGAGATTATATTATTGCTGAAGAGTGGAAAAAGAATTGAAAACAAAGAGTTTAAAATCATATTGAGAGAAAGAGAAGAGAATTCAAGAATAGGTGTTTCTGTAAAAAAAAACATAGTTAATTCTGTAAAAAGAAATAGAATAAGAAGAGTGCTAAAGGAAATTTTTAGAAAGAACAGGGAAAAATTGAAAAAGGATTATGATCTTTTTATTATTGTTAAGAAGGATATAAGTTCAAAAACTTATCATGAAATAGAAAGTGCTTTTTTTGCTCTTTTGGCAAAGGGAAAGGCTCTTAAGGAATGTTAAAAAAGATTGAGATTTTATTAATCAAATTTTATAAAATTTTTATCTCTCCTGTTTTAGGACAGAGATGCAGGTTTTATCCGACGTGCTCTTCTTATTATATGGAAGCTCTTGAAAAGCACGGTTTTTTATATGGAAATTATTTGGGAATAAAAAGAGTTTTAAGGTGTCATCCTCTTAATCCAGGAGGGTATGATCCTGTTCCCGACCCAAGAAAAAAGGAGAAAAAATGGAAAGAAACTTAACCATTGCAATCATTTTAACCATTATTTTTCTATTTTTTTATCAGCAAGTTATTTTAAAGAAGTACACACCACAGAAACCTGTTCAAAAAGTAGAGAGAATTGACTTAAAAAAAAGTGAAAAAGCCAAAGAGGTTAAAACAAAGGAAAAAGAGGTAACAGCTGAAAACAACCAGGTTTTGAAAAAAGAAGAGGCAAAAATAGAAGTAAATAATGAAAAGGTAATAAGAGCACAAAAAGAAATTAAGGAAATTGTTGAGACAGATCTATTCAAAGCTGTTTTTTCAAACAGAGGTGCTTCTTTAATTAGCTTTAAATTAAAAAAACACTTAGGTTCGGATAAAAAACCTCTTGAACTTGTTTCCGATCTTTCTAAAAAACAAGATCTTTTCCCTTTTATGGTTTATGGGGAGGGTGCAAAAATCTTTAATTCCACTCTTTACAAAGTTGAAAGGAGAGAAGAAGGCTCTAATATTGTAATATCTTTTGAATACAATGATGGAAATGGAGATTATTCAAAAAAAGAATTTATTATCCCCAAATCAGGAAGATATTTGATGAATTTAAAAACAGAGTTTGAAATAAAGGGAGTTAAAACAGAACCATATTTAATCTGGGGACCTGGATTAGGTGAAATTCAACAGGAAGATAAGAACAAAGCTGCTTTTGAATTTGATCAAAAAATAGGAACTTTTGATGGGGCAAAGGTTCATAAAAAGAATGTTGCTAAAATTGAGAACAATGAAAGATTTGTGAGCAGAAAATGGATAGATCTTGATATAAAATACTTTGCAGTAATAATGTTTTCGAAAGGAATAGATGTTGATGCAAAGGTTTTTATTGTAAACACCGATAATAAGATAAAGAAACTTAGAAAGAATGCTGTTTTGGCAGTCAAAAATATTTCAAAGGTTTATATTGGTCCTAAAGAGTATAAGAGATTAAAAGCTTTAGGTTATAAGATTGAAAATATAATAGATTACGGATTTTTTGGCTTTATAGCAAAAATATTACTTTATCTTTTACTTTATGCCTACAAAATATTCCCTAACTATGGTGTTGCCATTATTCTTGTGACCCTTTTCTTAAAATTAGCTCTTTTACCTCTCACATATTCCAGTACTATTTCAATGGCTAAAATGCAGGAGCTTCAGCCCCAGATAAAGAAAATTCAGGCAAAATACAAGAAGTTTCCCAAAAAGGATCTGGAAGCAAGAAAGAGGATGAATCAGGAGATAATGGATTTGTACAAAGAGAAAAAAGTAAATCCAGCCGGAGGTTGTTTGCCTCTTTTCATTCAGATTCCTTTTCTTTGGGGGTTTTACAGATTGCTCTGGGTTGGAATTGAGATAAGACATCAACCCTTTATATTGTGGATAACTGATTTATCACAAAAAGACCCATACTATATATTACCAATACTGATGGGACTTTCTCAGATAATAATTCAAAAGATGACCCCCTCTTCAGGCTCGGACAAAAGTCAAAAATTTATGAGTTATGGAATGGCTTTCTTTTTTACCTTCCTTTTTGCAAACTTCCCGAGCGGACTTGTTCTTTACTGGCTTACAAACAATGTTTTGCAAGCAGCACAGCAGTTTTTTGTTAATAAGAGCTTAAAAAAGAAGAAATTGGCAATAGCAACAAAAGGTAAAAAATGATTGAGATAGAGGCAAAGAATATAGACCTTGCAATAAAAAAGGCGGAAAAGGAGTTGGGCTTGAGCAGAAAATTCATAAAGTATGAGATTGATACGGAAAAAAGTTCTCTTTTTTCTGCTAAAGAGAAGAAAATAGTGATAAGAGCTTTTCCGAATGAAGAGTATTACAATAAGGATCTTTCCCCTTTTCTTGAAGAATTTAAGAAAAGGACGAGATTTAATGTTAATTTTAAATTTGAGAAAAAAGAAGATAATTTAATAGATGTGATAATAACCGGAAAAGATGTAAGATGGTTTGAAAAAAATGATGGAGAATTATTAATAGCTTTTCAATACCTTTTAAATAAAGTTATAGGGGAGAGAATCGGTATAGTTATAAGAATAGAAACAGAAAACAATTTCAGAAAGAGAAAAGAAATCAGAATAAATCGTTTACTTGAGAAAGCGGAAAAGGAACTTGATGGAAAGGAAGAATTTATAACAAACAGATTAAATCCTTATGATAGAAAATACCTTCACATAAAAGCTTCTGAAAAGGGGTTTACAACAGAAAGTATTGGGGAAGGATATTATAAAAAGGTCAAAATAAAAAGAGATGTTTCCGCAGGATGAAGATACAATCATTGCGCTTTCAACCCCCCCCGGAAGTTCTGCAATAGCAGTTATTAGAATTTCGGGAGATAAGGCCCTTTCCTCTGTAAAGGAAATTTTTAAGGGAAAAATATATCCGAAAAAAATAAACCACGGTATGATAGAGATAGAGAAGAAGATAAAGGATGATGTTCTGCTTCTCTATTTCAAGAAACCACATTCTTACACAGGAGAGGATCTTATAGAAATTCACACTCATGGAAATATGTTAATTGTTGAAAGCATAATCCATCAGCTTAATAAAAAAGGTGTAAGGACAGCTCTTCCAGGAGAATTTACTAAAAGAGCTTTTTTTAATGGGAAATTGGATTTAATACAAGCAGAGGCACTGGAGAAACTTATAAATAGTTCCACCTATGAAGGGTTAAGGCTTTCCTTTTCAAACCTTGAAGGCAAACTTTCAAAAAAGGTGAAAGAACTAAGAAATTCAATAATAGAGATTCTCTCTCAATTAGAGGCAAACATAGATTTCCCTGATTATGAAGTGGATGTTGATTGGTCTCTTTTTGACAGAACTCTTTCAATGATTTCCTCTTGGACTGAGAAAATTTTAAGTTCAAGCAAATTTTCAGATACAATTTTCAGAGGGCAAAATATAATTGTTGCAGGAAAGGCAAATGTTGGAAAATCTTCTTTGTTAAATGCAATTATTCAAGAAGAGAGAGCTCTTGTAAGTGAATATCCGGGAACAACGAGAGATTTTTTAAGAGAAAGAATAGTTTACAAGGAAAAAGCTTTTAATATAATAGATATTGCAGGTATAGAAGAGAACGAAAAGCGGGAGATTGAGGAAAAGGGGATAAAGAGAGCCTTAAAAATAGTGAAAGAAAATGAAAATATATTATTTTTAGTGGATGCTTCACAAGAACCCGATGAAAAGGATTTTAATGTCTTTGAAAAGATAAAGGGAAAGAGGATAATTCTTGTTTTAAATAAGATAGATAAAAAGAGAAAACTAAAAAAGGAAAAGGCAAAAAAATTATTTAAGGGAATTTTGGATATTGTTGAAATTTCTGCAAAGTATGAGAAAAACATAGAAAAATTACTTGATAAGGTGCTATACTATTTTGGTGAAAACAAAAGGGAAGATGAGGAAATTGCTTTCACGCAAAGACAGAAAGAGCTTTTATTGGAATTAAAGGAAGAGGCAGGGAAAGTAAAAGAAAAAAGAGAAAATGGCTTTGGAGAGGAGATTTTGGCGGAGCATGTGAGAAAAATGTTGGAAATTATCGGAAAATTAACTGGAAAAGTTCACACTGAAGATATTCTTGAAAAAATTTTTTCATCCTTTTGTATAGGGAAATGATAATAAAAGAAGCTGATGTTGTTGTTGTTGGAGCCGGTCATGCAGGTATAGAGGCTGCCTATGCTTCTCAGAAAATAGGTGCACACACTATTTTGGTAACAATGAACCTAGAAACTATAGGGCAGATGTCCTGTAATCCTGCAATAGGAGGGCAGGCAAAGGGGCAGGTTGTTAAAGAAATTGATGCAATGGGCGGAGTGATGGGTTTTATGGCAGACAGAGCGGGGATTCATTTTAAAATTTTAAATAGAAGCAAAGGGGTTGCAGTAAGAGCTCCGAGAGCACAACAGGATAAAGGACTTTACAGAGAGTTAATGAAAAACTTTCTCGAAAAGCAGAAAAATCTTGAAATTTATCAGGGAATAGTTACAGGAGTGGAGATAAAAGAGGGTAAGGTTTTTGGTGTAAGATTGAAAGATGATTCAATTATAAAGGCAAAGGCAGTTGTTTTGACAACAGGGACTTTTTTGAATGGTTTGATACACATTGGTATGAGCTCTTACCCTTCGGGAAGAGCGAATGAGCCGGCTTCTATTGAGCTTTCCAAAAATTTAAAAGCATTGGGTTTTGAAATGATAAGGCTTAAAACAGGAACTCCAATGAGATTGAAGAAAGATACTATAGATTGGAGTAAGTTCGAGGAGCAGCCTGGAGATAAAAAACCAAGACCATTTTCATGGAGAACAGAAAAAGTTAAAAATAAGATAATTTGTTATATTGGTAGGACAAATAAAAAGGTTCATGAGATAATAGAAAGGAATCTCACACTTGCACCCCTTTATGCGGGAAAAATTGAAGGAATTGGAATAAGGTATTGTCCTTCTATTGAAGATAAAATAGTGAAGTTTAAAGATAAGGACAGTCATGTGTTTTATCTTGAACCTGAAGGTCTTAATACAGAGGAAATATATGTAAACGGACTTTCCACTTCTTTGCCTGTTGAAGTTCAAAGGCAGATGTTGGATGCAATCCCGGGTCTTGAAAACTCTGAGATAATGAGGCCTGCCTATGCCATAGAATACGATGCAATAAGACCCCATCAGATAAAGGAAACACTTGAGACAAGGAAAATAGAGGGGCTTTATACAGCCGGTCAGATAAACGGCACTTCAGGTTATGAAGAGGCTGCAGGACAGGGTTTGGTTGCAGGTCTAAATGCAGCTTTGAAGATTATGAAAAAAAAGCCTTTTATATTAACAAGAAGAGAATCTTTAATTGGGGTTATGATAGATGATTTAATCAAAAGATCCATTGATGAGCCATACAGACTTTTTACATCAAGAGCAGAATACAGGCTTCTTTTAAGAGCTGATAATGCCAAACAGAGGCTTAGCGAGAAGGCTTTTTCAGTGGGGATGTTAAATGAAGAGGAGATAAAAGAAATAAGAGAGAGAATAAAAAAGGCTGAAAAGCTTGTCTTTCTGATGAATGAAAAAAAATTTAAATACAAGGGAAGGAGAATAACTTATTCAAAATATGTAAAAATGCCAAAATCTTCTTTTAGTCGGGTGGTAAAGGATTTTAAAGAATTTTTTAAAATATTAAAGGAAGATGAAAAAGATTATATTGAGGCTGAAACAAAATACGAAGGTTATATAAAAAAGATGTTAAATGAAATAGAAAGGGTTGAAAGGGAGGAAAAAACAAGAATTCCAAAGAATTTTGATATTAATAGAATTAATGGAATATCAATTGAGATAAGAGAGAAATTTACAAAGTACAAGCCTAAAACAATCGGGGATTTGAAAAAGATTCCGGGAATAACCCCGGCAGCAATATCTTTAATTCTTTTGCACATAAAGAGGAAAAAATGAAAGAGAGAATTTTTGAAATAGTGGAAGACAGAGAAAAGGGAGAAAAGCTCTTTCTTTATTATAATGAAATAAGGAATTGGTCCGAGAAGATAAACCTTATTTCAAGAAAAGATATTGAAGGAAATTTTTTAAATCTTTTAAAAACATCCATTTTTCTTTATAAAAAATTTTCTGAATTTAATTCTTTTGTGGACATAGGGGCAGGAGCGGGTTTCCCTTCCGTTCCCGGGAAAATTCTTTATCCTGAAAAAACATTTGTTTTAATAGAGCCTGGGAAAAGATACTCTTTTTTAAAGCATTTAATAAAAACCCTATCTTTAAAAAATATAGAGGTTGAGAAAAAAAGTTTCATGGAATATTTCTCAAAAAAAAGGCAGAAAAGCTTTGATTTAGGGGTTTCCTGGGGAGTGAAGGACAAAGTTTCTATGTTGAAGACAGGGAGAAATTTTGTTAAGATAGGATATGTTTTTATTACAGGTCCCAAGGAGATTGAGAAGATGAAAAAATTAAAAAGGTTATATGATGTTAAAGCTGAAAAGATAGAGGGTAAAAGCAAGCTATTTATTGCTTTTGCAAAAAAAGTTCCACGTGGAACATAAAATGGGAAGAGTAATAGTAGTTGCCAACCAAAAGGGAGGGGTTGGTAAAACAACCACTGTTGTTAATTTAGGAGCTGCTCTTTCACTTGCAGAAAAAAAAGTTTTAGTAATAGATATGGATCCTCAGAAAAACAGTACATCCGGAATAGGAGCAAAGGTTGATGGTTCTACCTCGGTTTATAATGTTTTAATGGAGGTTTCCTCTGTAGCTGATAACATAATTGAAACAGAGCTTCCATTTTTAAAGCTCTTGCCATCAACAGATGAGATGCAGGGTTTTGAAGTGGAGGTTCTTGAAAAAGAAAACAGAGCTTTTCTTTTAAAAAAGGCTGTCGATAAAATAAAAGATGAATATGATTTTATTTTAATCGATACTCCTCCATCTTTAAGTTTTATAACAGTTAATTCCCTTGTAGCCGCCGAAGAGGTTTTAATTCCTTTGCAGGCGGAATATTATGCGCTTGAAGGACTTTCCCAGCTTCTTAAAACTATAAATGAGGTCCAGCAGGCATATAATCCTGAACTTGAGATTTTGGGGGTTGTTATTACTATGTTTGATGAGAGAACAAACCTTTCAAAGCAGGTGGAGGATGATGCAAGAGCTTTTTTCGGAGAAAAGGTTTTTCAAACAAGAATTCCAAGAAATGTAAGATTGTCAGAGGCTCCCAGTTTTGGAAAACCAATATTTTTGTATGATGTTAAATCAAGGGGAGCTATTTCATATTTAAATTTAGCGAAGGAGATTATAAGTGGTTAAAAAGAAAGCATTGGGCAAGGGTTTAAAAGCATTGATTGATGATGATTTTTTGATGAAAAAGGAGAGGTATGCACTTATTGATATAGATAGAATTAAGGAAAATCCTCTTCAGCCGAGAAAAAAGTTTGATGAAGAAAAAATAAAGGAGTTGGCTTCTTCAATAAAGGAAAGAGGTGTTTTGCAGCCTATAGTTGTTGTTAAAAGTAATGATGATTTTCTTCTTGTTGTTGGCGAAAGAAGATTAAGGGCCTCTAAACTTGCGGGCTTAAAAAAGATCCCGGCAATTATAAGGGAATTTGAGGAAAAAGATCTTTTAATAAATGCTGTGCTTGAAAACCTTCAGAGGGAAAATTTGAATCCGGTGGAGATTTCCGATGCTCTCTTTGAAATGAATAAAAAAATGAATATGACGCAGGAAGAAATAGGTAAACTTCTCGGAATAGACAGGGCAACGGTTTCAAATTTTATTAGACTCCAGAACCTTGCCAAAGAAGCGAAAGAGGCTTTAATTGCTGGAAAGATTACATTAGGACATGCAAAAGTTTTGCTTCAACTTGAAAATAAAGATAAAGAACCCTCTATCGTTAAAGAGATAATAAGCAGGAAATTAAGTGTTCGAGAGCTTGAAAAATTGATAAAGGGTGAAAAGAAGCGAAAGAAGGGTGAAAAAGAAGAGGATCTCTATTTTAAAGCTCTTGAAGATGAATTAAAAACCTATGTTGGAACAGGGGTAAAAATTAAAAAGAAGAGAAAAGGTGGGGAAATTGTTTTTATTTTTAAAAATGATGATGATTTAATTTCTTTTATAAATAAACTTAAGGAGAAGTGAAATGCCAAAAAACATTGGGAGTGAAAGATTATCAGGATTTCTTGACAAGGATACCTCTTTTGTAGGGGAAATCAAGTTTAACAATACCTTAAGAATTGATGGGAATTTTGAAGGCAAAATAATGTCCTCTTCAACTCTTCTTATCGGAGAAACGGGGAGGGTGAAAGCAGATATTGAAGTTGGTGTGATTTCCATTAATGGTTATGTTGAAGGAAAGATAAAAGCTAAAACAAAAGTTGAAATTTTTAGCAAAGGTAAAGTTTCAGGAACAATTATAACTCCCAAATTGATGATAGAAGAAGGTGCATATTTTCAGGGTGAGTGTAAAATGGAAGAAGGAAAAAAACCAGAGCTCAAACCCTCTGTTCCTCCTTTGGAGAGTAAAGGGGAAGAGGAGAATAAAAAGAATAAATGAACAAAGGAAAAACTCTTATAATAATTCCCGCAAGGCTTAAATCAACAAGACTCGAGAAAAAACTCTTAATAAAGGTAAAGGGAAAGACTGTACTTGAATATACCTACAATAATGCAAAGAAAGTCAAAAATTCTTCTGTTATTATAGCAACAGATTCAAAAGAAATAGTTAGAGTGGCTGAATCTTTCGGAGGAAAAGCCGTTTTAACACCTGATACTCTGGGGTCGGGGACTGAAAGAGTTCTTTATATAGTTGAACGATTAAAAGGGGATTATAGGTCAATCGTTAATTTGCAAGCAGATGAGCCCCTTTTAAAGACGGAGTATATTGAAAGAGCTGTCGATTTGGTGGAAAATCACAGATATCTTATTTCCTCTCTTGCGTTTAAGAATACAAACTATGAAGAATTTTTAGACCCTAACAATGTTAAAGTGATTCTTGATAATGATGATTACGCGCTTTATTTCTCAAGAGCTCCTATTCCTTACCAGACCAAAGATAATTTTTATTTCTTCTTTCACCATGTTGGTTTATATTGCTATAATCCCGATTTTTTACATGTTTTTGGACGATTAAAAAGTTATTTGGAAGAGTTGGAAAGACTTGAACAATTAAAAATTCTTGAGAATGGATATAGGATAAAAATCGCATTAATAGATGAAAAAACAATTGGGATAGATACAAAGGATGATCTTATAAAATTTAATAAAATTTTAGAGGAGTAAAAATGGCAAAATTTATTTTTGTAACAGGGGGTGTTCTTTCATCTTTGGGAAAAGGAGTTGCATCTGCCTCTATAGGGAGGTTGCTTAAAGCTCACGGCTTAAAGATAACAAATCAAAAGCTTGATCCATATTTGAATGTTGACCCTGGAACAATGAGTCCATATCAACACGGAGAGGTTTTTGTTACTTATGATGGGGCAGAGACAGATCTTGATTTGGGACATTATGAGAGATTTACTGGAAATAGAACCTCTCAGAAAAGCAATTGGACTGCAGGAAGAATTTATTATGATATCATTACAAAGGAGAGAAGGGGCGATTATCTCGGAAAGACTGTGCAGGTTATTCCGCATGTAACAAATATGATAAGAAGGGCTATATACTCTCTTGAAGATGGGAATGATGTTGTTATAGTAGAGATTGGAGGAACCGTGGGTGATATTGAAGGATTGCCATTTCTTGAAGCTATAAGACAGATCAGACAGGAGAGAGGAAAAGAAAATACTCTCTTTGTTCACTTAACGCTTGTTCCATACATAAAAGCCTCCGGAGAGCTCAAGACAAAACCTACCCAGCATAGTGTTAAGGAACTAAGGGCAATCGGTATTCAACCCGATATCCTCCTTTGCAGAACAGACAGATTTTTACCAAAAGAGATTAAGGAAAAAATAGCTCTCTTTACAAATGTTTCCTACGATGCTGTTATTACAGCAAAGGATGTTGATGAAATTTATGAAATTCCTCTTATTTTTAAGAGGGAAAAGCTGGACAAAAAGATTCTTGAATTTTTACATTTAAAAAGCAAAGGCTTTAACATAAAAGAATGGGAAAGAATAGTAAGAAAACTTAAAAAGCCCAAAGATGAAGTTTATATTCACATTGTTGGTAAGTATGTGGAATATAGGGATTCTTACAAAAGTCTTTCGGAAGCTCTTAAACACGGAGGAATACCTTCGAGCTTAAAAGTAAACTTAGTCTGGATAGAAGCCGAGGATCTTGAGGATGGAGATGTTGAATCATATTTAAAAAATGCTGATGGAATCCTTGTTCCCGGTGGCTTTGGGAAAAGAGGAATAGAGGGAATGATTCTTGCCATTAAATATGCAAGAGAAAAAAATATACCTTATTTTGGGCTCTGTCTTGGTATGCAGACTGCTGTTATAGAGTTTGCGCGGAATGTTGCAGGTTTAAAGGGTGCAAATTCAGCTGAGTTTGATCCGAAATCTCCCCATAAGGTCTTTTTAAAGTTGAGAGAATTAAAAAATATTGAAGATCTTGGTGGAACAATGAGACTTGGGGATTATCTTTGTGAGGTTAAAAGAGACTCTTTTGCATTCAAGGCTTATAAGAAGAAATCTTTTTATGAAAGACACAGGCATAGATATGAATTTAATCCGGAATATGAATCTATTTTGGAGGAAAAGGGACTTTTTATTGCTGGAAAAAATCCTGAGAGAAATTTAGTGGAGATTATAGAGCTAAAAAATCACAGATGGTTTTTGGGCTGTCAATTTCATCCTGAGTTCACATCAAGACCTGATTCTCCGAATCCACTTTTTGTCTCTTTTATAAAAGCTGCATATAAGTATAAAAAAGAAAAAAATGATAAAAATTAATGATATAAAGGTCGGAGAAGATTTTTTCTTTATCTTGGGCCCCTGCGTGATAGAGGGAGAAGATGTAGTTTTTAAAATAGCAGAAGAATTAAAAAGTCTTTCTGATAAGCTAAAAATTAAGATTATTTTTAAGGCCTCGTTTGATAAGGCAAATAGATCATCAATTTCATCTTACAGAGGTCCCGGTTTGGAAAAAGGTCTTGAGATACTTAAAAAGGTTAAAGAAAACTTTGAACTTCCTCTTACCACTGACATTCATCTTCCGGAGCAGGCTCAACCTGTTTCTGAAATTGTTGACTTGCTTCAGGTTCCGGCCTTTTTATCAAGACAGACAGATCTTCTGATAGCTGCCGGGAAAACGGGAAAGCCGGTGAATGTTAAGAAGGCCCAATTTTTGGCCCCCTGGGATGTTGTAAATATCGCTGAAAAGATAAAAAGCACGGGAAATGAGAAAATAATTTTTACCGAAAGAGGAAGCTCCTTTGGATATAATAATCTTGTTGTGGATATGACATCTATTCCTATTATGAAAAGCAAAGGTTATCCTGTTGTTATAGATGCTACCCATTCGGTTCAAAAACCCGGAGGGCTTGGAAATAAATCGGGTGGGAACCGGGAGCTTGCTCCTTACATAGCTAAAGCCGGTGTTGCTGTTGGTGCTGATGCTGTTTTTATGGAAGTTCACCCTGATCCGGATAATGCGCTTTCAGATGGACCCAATTCAATAAAACTTTCTGAACTTGAGATAATTTTAAAGGAAATTTTGAAAATTAGAGAGGCTGTTTCATGAGGGAAATAGGTAAAAAAGTCCTTGAGATAGAAGGAAAAGCTCTTTTAAAACTTTCGGAGATTTTGGATGATTCTTTTGACAAAGCTGTCGAAATAATTTATAAAGCAAAAGGAAGGATAATTCTTACCGGTATAGGAAAAAGCGGGCTTATTGCCCAGAAAATAGCGGCAACTCTTACCTCAACCGGAACCCCCGCAATTTTTCTTCACGCGGCAGAGGCTGTTCACGGGGAATTGGGTTCGATCTTGCCTGATGATATTGTTATAGCCTTATCATATTCAGGGGAAACAGCTGAAATCAAAAACCTTTTGGAATTTATTAAGAGGAATGGGAATGTTTTAATTTCCTTAACAGGAAGCAAAGACTCAACACTTGCAAGGTATTCTGATATTGTTATTCCAATTACAATTGAAAAGGAAGCTTGCCCCATAGGTCTTGTTCCGACAACCTCGACTACAGCCACTCTTGCCATGGGAGATGCCATTGCGGTGGCTTTAATGGAAAAAAGAGGTTTTACGAGGGATGATTTTGCTTATTTTCATCCTGGTGGAAAAATAGGAAAAAAAATTGTAAAGGTAAAACATCTGATGCACAGAGGAGAGGATTTACCTCTTGTTGAAGAGAAAATGAAAATGCTTGATGTTGTAAAAATTGTAAGTGAAAAAAGACTCGGTGTTGCAATTGTAGTAAAAGAGAATAATGTTTTATCAGGGATAATCACGGATGGTGATATAAGGAGAGCTCTTGTAAAGTACGGAAGCATTGAGGACAAGAAAGCTGCTGACTGTATGCATCCTGATCCTCTCACAATTTCGCCTGAAGAGATAAGTGTTAAAGCTTTAAATATTATGGAGAAAAAGAAGATAACATCATTGATTGTTGTAGATAAAGATAAAAAAGTCATGGGTCTTATTCACCTTCACGACCTCTGGCGGACGCAGATGTTTTAGGATGAAGAAGGAACTTATTGATAAATTTGGAAGAAGGGTTACCTATTTAAGACTTTCGATTACTGATAGATGTAATTTCAGATGCTTTTATTGTAAACCTATCAAGGATTTTAAGTATATTCCCCACGAGCAGATATTAAGATATGAAGATTTACTCTTTATGGCAAGAGTTTTAAGAGAATATGGAATTGAGAAAATAAGACTTACCGGCGGAGAGCCTTTTATTAGAAAAGGCTTTCTTTCTTTTTTGGAAAAATTAAGAGAAATTTTTGAAAATATTTACATAACAACAAATGGTTATTTTTTAAAAGAAAGTGCAAAGGAGCTTAAAAGAATAGGAGTGAAAGGGCTTAACATTAGCCTTGATACGCTTGATAGAAATCTCTTTGAAAGAATTACAAAAGTTGATGCTCTTGATAAAGTTTTGGAGGGGATAGAAGAATCCGTAAATGCAGGCCTGAATGTTAAACTTAACTCTGTTTTAATGAAGTCAAATATTGAGGGTATAATTCCTTTGATTGAGTATGGAGCTAAAAAGAATATTCCTGTGAGATTTATTGAGCTTATGCCGATAAGTTCTGAAGTCAGAAAGGAGTTTTTATCTGAGGACAGTGCTAAGGCTCACATAAGAAAAAGATATGGATTTATTCCTGTAAAGGAAAAATTCGGAGTTGGCCCTTCAAAATATTATAAAATAGAGGAGATTAATGCTATTGTTGGCTTTATATCTGCCCTTACCCATAATTTTTGTGAAACCTGCGATAAGATAAGAATAACATCGGACGGAAAACTTAGAGTTTGCCTTGCACTTGATGATGAAGTTTCCGTAAAAGAGGCTATTTTGAAAAGAGATGAAAATGCTCTTATTTTTGTTGTAAAAAAAGCCCTTGAGAAAAAGCCTCTCTCACACAATATGTCTCTTGAAAGCATAATTTCAGGTAAAAATATGTATCAGATAGGAGGATAAATGTCTTTAACTCATATTGATAAAAAGGGAAATGTGAATATGGTTGATGTGGGAGATAAGGAAATTAGCGAGAGGGTAGCAATAGCCTATGGTAGGATAAAGCTTTCAGAGAAAGTTATTTCTCTGATAAAAGAAGATGGGTTAAAAAAGGGAAATGTTCTTGAGATTGCAAAGGTTGGAGGAATTTTCGGGGCAAAAAACACTTCCAATATAATCCCTTTGACACATCCTATTCCGATAGAAAAAATAGCAATAGAATTTTTTGTAGAAGAAAATTTGATTCATTGTTTTTCTTTTGCAAAAACACATTATAAAACCGGGATTGAGATGGAAGCCATTTTTTCTGTTTTATCTGCTCTTTCAACTGTTTATGATATGGTGAAAGCTGAGGAAAGAGGTGCTATTATTGAAAGCGTAACTCTTCTTTATAAAAGCGGAGGAAAGAGTGGAACTTTTCTCAACAATTCCAATCTTGATTTTGAGATAAAAAAGGGAGAAAATAATAGCTTTATTTTTAAAGGAAAAACAATTTTTATTTTTTAAGGAGAAAAGATGACACATGTTAGATTATACTCTTACGGAGCTGTTCAGGAAGTAACAGGTTCAAAACACATACTTGAAGTGGATGGGAAAAAGATTCTTGTTGATTGTGGTATGTTTCAGGGAAGAAGAGAGGAAACTTACAATAAAAACAAAAATCTGCCGTTTGACCCCAAAGAAATAGAGGTTGCTTTTTTAACCCACGGTCACTTTGATCATACCGGAAATTTTCCATCTCTTATAAAGGGTGGCTATGAAGGTGTTATTTACTCAACTCCTGCTACCTATGATCTTGCATCCTTGGTGCTTTATGATAGTGCTCATATACAGAAAAGAGATGCAGAGTTTATTAAAAAATTAATTAGAAAAGGAAGAAAAGATTTAAAAGTATATGGTCCTATTTATGATGAGGAAGATGTTACAGAAACTCTCTCTCATTTTGTAACATATCCTTATAACAGGAGATTTAAGGTTTTTGATAAGGTGGAAGCAGAATTTTATGATGCGGGACATATTCTTGGCTCATCAATGATTCTCTTTAATATAGAGCTCGATCATTACAAAACCTTAAAAGTTGGTTTTTCAGGTGATCTCGGAAGAAAGGGGCTCCCCTTTTTAAGGAATCCTCAAAAACTCCCTGATCTTGATTATTTTGTACTTGAAAGCACTTATGGAAACAGACTCCACGATGATCTTTCAACAGTAAAGGAAGAGTTATCTGAAGTTATAAATTCAACATACAAAAAGGGAGGAAAAATTATAATACCTGCCTTTGCGATAGAAAGAACCCAGGAGATTATCTATCATATTCATGAGCTTTTACTTGAGAACAAAATACCCAAACTACCGGTTTACATTGACAGCCCCATGGCTGTTCATGCCACTTCTATTTTTAAAAGTCATCCCGAGTGTTTTGATAGAGAGACATTTAAGACCTTTTATGATAAAAAGGAAAGCCCCTTTGATTTTGATGGGGTTAATTATATTGTTAATGTTGAAGATAGTAAAAAGCTTAATTACTTAAAACACCCTGCCATTATTATTTCCGCAAGCGGGATGTGCGAACACGGAAGAATAGTTCATCATTTGAGGAATAATATTGAAAATCCTGCTAATACAATTTTAATAGTTGGCTTTATGGCACAGCATACTTTGGGAAGAAGATTGGCAGACAGAGAGCCTGAGGTTAAAATTTTCGGTGAAAAGCTAAAAGTTAATGCAAGGATAAAAATTATTAATGCTTTCAGTGCTCATGCAGATTACAATGAAATGAAAGAGTATGTTTCCCAATTTGATCTTAGTAAATTAAAGAGAATTTTCCTTGTTCATGGTGAGCCAGATGCTCAGGAGCATCTTGAAAAAGTTCTTGAAGGTGTAGGTGTAAAGGATGTTAAGAGGGTTTTTTATAATGAAAAATATAAATTGGCTTAAAGGAGAAAAAAATGGCAATTTCATATAGGGATTCCGGTGTAAATATTGATGAAGGAAACAGAACAGTTGCTCTTATAAAAAAAGTTCTTTCAAAATACAAGGGGAAGGAACAGATAGGAAGATTCGGTGGAATGTACAAAATCCCCGAAAACTTTAGCTCACCCTATCTTATTTCAAGTGCTGACGGTGTTGGAACAAAGATTAAGGTTGCAATAATGGCCGGGATTTATGATACTGTGGGGCAGGATTTAGTAAATCATTGTGTTGATGATATTCTTGTTATGGGAGCAAAGCCGCTTTATTTTCTTGACTATTTTGCAACAGGGAAGCTCAAAGCGGAGATAGCAGCCTCCGTGGTCGAAGGTCTTGCCAAAGCCTGTAGTGAAAACAATTGTCTTCTTTTGGGAGGGGAGACCGCTGAAATGCCCGGTTTTTATGCTGAAGGGGATTTTGATCTTGCGGGATTTATAACAGGTATTGTTGAGGAAAATGGAGTGATTGACGGGAGTAAAATAGAAAAGGGAGATATTCTTATAGGTTTTCCCTCTACCGGACTTCACACAAATGGCTACTCTCTTGCGAGAAAGATTTTTTTTGATAAACTAAAGATGGATATTAACGATATATTTACACCCACCGGAAGAACAGTCGGAGAGGAACTTCTATCAATTCACAAGAGCTATCTTAATGAACTTTTCCCCCTTGTAGAGCAAGGATTTATAAAAGGTCTTGCTCATGTAACCGGGGGAGGCTTTTATGAGAATATTCCGAGAATTCTTCCTAAAAACAGAGGAGTTAAAATAAAAATTATATGGGATATCCCCCCTCTTTTTGATTTTCTCGTAAAGGAGAGTGGAATTTCAATGAGAGAAGCATTCAGAACTTTTAATATGGGAATAGGAATGATTGCCATTGTTTCAAAGGGAAAGGAAGAGCTTTTCAGCTCTCAATTAAAAGAAAAAAAAGCTTTTTTAATCGGGGAGATTACAGAGGGAGATGGAAAAGTTTTAATAGATGGGATAGATTAGTAAATGCTTTTTTCCGAATTTAAAGAGAGAACAGATTTTTTTGAGATAAAAATTGCCAAAGGGCTCAGAAACTATATTAACAGAAGAACTGAAGGAAAATCCCAAACCCATTATTCTAAAAATGGAGACAAAAAGCTTGAGGTACTTGAAGAAAAAGATCTCAGAGGACCATTCAGTTTTCTTTTTCCGGAGAGGGATAAAATAGAAGCTTTTTTAAAAAGATGGCCTGACTCAACAGCAGTGTTCAGAATAATTTCAAGTGAAAAGGAGATTCTTTCCCCTTCCGGAGAGAGAGTGGAAAAAAGCGAGTATTTGGAAACTTTTAAAGTTTCTGTTAAAAAAGGTAATAATATTTTTGAAGATAGTGATTTTAGCTTTGAAAAAGGGGGGATTGATTTTAGCAAAGTTGAAAAAACCTTTTCCCTTTATCTTGAAAAATCAAAAAATTGTTTAAAAGTTAAAAATGGGAAATACCCTGTTTTATTCAGAGGACAGGCGGCAGGCCTGATTATTCATGAGTTTTTCGGCCATCTACTTGAGGCTGATCTTGCTGAAAAATCAAAATCTCCATTTAAAAAGGAAAACTTTGGAAAGCTCATAGTAAATAAGAATATTTCCATTGAAGATTACTCCTCTTTACCCGATGATGAAGGCTTTTTTGAGGAAAAGATGGTGTTAATAGAAGAGGGTGTATTAAAAGGTTTTCTCTCTGATTTTTCCTTTTCATTAAAGGATTTTGGAAAAGCAGGGAGAGGAAGAAGGGAGAGTTTTAGGACAGTGCCTCTTCCAAGACAAAATCTTCTTATTTTGAAAGCTTTGAAGACAAAAGAGGAAAAAACTCTTTTGAATGAAATAAAAGAGGGTTTTTTTGTTGAAAGAATTAAATCCGGTGCTTTGAATTTT
This sequence comes from Candidatus Aminicenantota bacterium, assembly GCA_027067555.1. Classification (GTDB taxonomy): domain Bacteria; phylum Acidobacteriota; class Aminicenantia; order JAMOAD01; family JAMOAD01; genus JALXDT01. Next base: position 42,556 of record JAMOVU010000009.1, read on the forward strand.
GAAACATTGGATTATGAATTTTTAGTCACAGCAGCCTATTATATTAGGGATGGAGAAATAGCAGGTTTTACGGATAATTTTTTAATAAAGGGTAACTTTCTTTCTGATTTTCTTAAAATTTCGGAGTTTTCCTCTTCTGTTTATTGCAATGGTTATGAAGGTGTTTGTACCAAGAATGGACAGACTGTAAGGGTTGGATATAAAACTCCCTCTTTTATTGCTGAAAATATTTTAATTAAATCAATCGTTTGAACCGGATAGAATGTCTATAACTGCTCCCAATCCTGTTGCTTTTCCACCACCTGGCTTTGCAGCATAAAGCCCTAACTCTCTTCTGAGTTTTGAAAGAGTCATTGATTGAAGAATTACCTTTCCCGGCCCTTTTACAGTTGTTAGAAAGAGCCCTTCTCCTCCGAAAAGAGCAGTTTTAATTCCACCCACAAACTGAATATCATAATTTACGCTCTCTTCAAAACCTACCACAGACCCTGTGTCTATTTGCATTGTTTCTCCGGGCTGAAGCTCAAAAGTGATAAAGTCTCCACCTGCATGGATAAAAACAATTCCCTCTCCTGAGAATTTTTCTAAAATGAAACCTTCTCCTCCGAAAAGACCTGCTCCAATCTTTTTTTGGAATGCGATGGAAAAATTAACATTTTTTTCTGCTGCTATAAAGGCATCTTTTTGAGCTAAGAAAGCTGTTTTGCTAACATCTATTGCTTGAATTCTTCCGGGGTAATCCCCTGCAAAGCCCACTTCTCCCTCTGTTCCTGAGTTTAAGGTAAAGTGTGTTGTAAAAAGAGATTCCCCTGCTATTTTTCTCTTTACAGCTCCCCAGATTTTTTCTCCCAGAGAGCCTCCCTGCATTTTTGTGTCCATATTAACATTATCTGTTTTATAGACCATCTTTCCCGCTTCAGCATAAACTTCCTCGCCGGGCTTTAGAAAAATTCTTAAAACCTGTAAATTGTCTCCTTCAATTTTGTAATCCATTATAGCCTCCTAAAAAATATTGTTTAATTTTCTTAAAGCTTCCATTTTTTCTCTATTACCCAATTTTGCTTTTTTTATAGCCTTTTCAATTATTTCTATTGTTTCATCATAGCCTTTCCTGTTTACCGGATAAGGTGTTCCGTCTTTACCTCCATGGGCATAGCTAAAGACAACAGGATCTTCAAAACTCGGTTTTTCACCGTAGATTACAGCTGAGGTAAGTGATAGTGCTCTTAATGCTTTGGCTCCCGTGCCCTTTATTTCAAGGAGCTCTTCAAATTTTTTTACCTGTTTTTCATAGGCTTTCTCCGATATTCTTTTTAAATTTTTCAGATTCATATCCGAAAGCTTAATCCAGTGATGCTCTGGCATTATGATTTTTTTTATGTTTTTTTCAAATTTTTCAGGTTTTTCTTTAATTATTTCCAGAATTCCATCCTTGTTTTTTTTAGAGTTTTTTGAAACAAGGTTTAGCACATTTTTTTCTCTTTTTCCGTCTATTCCAGAATGGGGTTCTTCTGTCATATCCTCTATTTTTTCTGAAAACCAGTGATATCTTCTTGCCCTTCTTATCTCCTCTTTTATTCCCTGCTGGACCACTGTCCACTTTCCCGTATCAGTAAAAAAAATCGTATGATGGTAAATTGAGTAGCCATCCTGAATGCAGGAGCTGTCAACCTTTGCCGAAATTTTACTTGCTTTTATAAGATAATTGTAATCAAATGAGTATTGCTCTCCCAAAACCTCTATTGTTTTAGGTGTTCTTAAAGCGGCTTTTCCCTTTCCCCCGGCAGCAAATATTTTAGCTTCCTTTGAAATTTTATTTATTGCCTCTTTTACAGCACCTGCTGTTACTGTTGAAAGCCCTGAAGAATGCCAATCAAAACCCAAAACATTTCCAAGAGACTGAAACCAGATAGGATCTGATAATCTTTCAAGTAAAGTTTCCCTTGAAAATTCGGTTAAAATTGCCTCCACTATTACAGTTGAAAGTCTTACCATTCTGTTGAAAAGCCACCGGGGAGCTTTCCCATAGTGGAGAGGAGAGTCAACATAACCGGTTTTCATTATTCCTCTTTTTTGGTTATTATGTTCAGGTAAGGATATGGAATTTCAATTCCTGCTTTTTCAAATTTTTCTTTTAACCTTTTTCTCATTTCTCTTGCAAGTGCCCACTGATTACCTGCCTTTACTCTCCCTATTACAGTATAAACTACCGCAGAATCTCCGAATGAATCTATCCCGAGGCAGGAAGGGGCTTCAAGAAGCTTTCTTTTCCACTCTTTCTCTTCATAAAGCTCTTTTCCTGTTTCATTTATAATTTTTTCAACTTGTTCCGGGTTTGCATCATAGGAAAGCCCTACTTTTAAGACTGTTCTTGCCCAATCATAGGTTAAATTTGATACATTGCCAATACTTCCATTGGGAATAATATGAACAGTTCCATCAAATGCCCTTATTGATATTGTTCTAAGAGAGATTTTTTCAACTGTTCCCACTTTTCCGTTTATGTCAACCACATCTCCTATAGCAAGCTGCTCTTCCATGAGAATGAAAAAACCTGAAATTATATCCTTTACCAGAGATTGGGCTCCGAAGCCAACAGCAAAGGATAATCCTCCTGCGGCCACTAAAAGTGGTTTATAGTCAAGACCAAGCTCCCCCAGGACCCAGAGTATTGCAAAAACCCATAAACTTATCTTTATTGCCAAAAGCACAACGGAAAATAAGGTTTTATATCTTTTTTTCCTGTCCTCTGAAATTTCAGAACCTTCTAATTTTTTCAAAATTCTGTTTCCCATATTTTTTGTCAGTTTTATAAGAAAGATAACAATTAAAAGAGCTGCAAAAAGAACAATTAATCCTCTAATGATTTTCTTTCTTAAAAGTTCTCTCTTTTTTTTGTTTATCAACCTTATCTCTTTGTCAATTAGTTTTATCTTCTCATTAATTTCCTCTACTTTGTTTTTTGAAAGATAGATAAAAGCTCTTATCGTGTTTAACTTTGGTATTTCAAGACCCAATACTCTAAGCTTTCTTACCTTTGCGAAATTTTTGTATATTTTTTTTTGAACTATGTTTTTTGCTTTCTTTGCTTTTTTATCGTACTCTTCAGCTTCACCCTCTTTTTCCTTGATTTTTGAAACCTGCTTTTTCTCTTTTTTTATTAAATCTTCAAGATTCTTTTTCTCTATTTCAAGAACCTTTTTTAATTCCTCTCTTTCACTTAAAAGAGAATCTTTTTTTTCAGATAGAGTTTCTCCTTTACTCTCAGCCTTTTCTTTCATCAAATCCTTTTTTCTTGAAAGAGCTTTATATCTGTTAATTTCATTCTCAAGCCTTTCAATTAAAAGACCGATTCCATTTATTCTCTTCTGGACGGATAAAATGCTTAAAGGAGCATTGTCCGTATAATTCTTGATTTTTTCATAGATAAATTGAATTTTTGAAGGCTTTTCATTTGAGAGTTTTAAAGCTTCGGGAAAAATAATATCTTCCAGAATATTGTACTGTTTTATAAGTAAGTTAAACTTTCTTTTGTTAAAATCAACCTTTTCAACTAACTGATTAATTTTATCGAGCTCTTTAAAACCCGGCATCTTTTCCGGAGAAAAATCATCAAGAGCATTGTATTGGGCGTAAATGTCAGCAAGCTCTTTTTCTGCCTTTAAGAATTTTTTCGAAAGAATGTTATTATTTTGAGCTGATAGAAGCCCTGAAAGTATGATAAAAACTATTATTAATATTAATCTCTTTTTCATCTTTCCCTCCTCTCAAATTATACCAAAATGAAAGATAGATTTATAGTAAAAAAAGGTAAGACTTTTCTTTAAAAATGCAAATTAAGTGGTGATGTTTTCGGATAAAGCTCTAATTTTTTAATAAGGTTTTGGTTTTTATCCCAGATGAGAAGACCATACTTTCCATAATGGACTATTCTCGGGAGGATTGAAGAGGGGAAGCTAAAGTTTGATGTTGATATTAGCATATAGAAACCATTTGCCTCTTTAGTTGTTAAAATAATACTGAGCTCTTTTATATTATATTCCAAACCATCAATATTTACCTTTTCCCCTTTTGTGGAAAGACCCAGTTCCTTTAATTTTTCAAGGACTATCTCTTTTTTGGGATTTATTATAATAATTCTATTTGATGCATTGTCTATTTTTTTATTGGGAAAAGCATCTGCTATTTCCTTGTCAAATCTATTTTTCTCCCCTGTTATCTCAACACTATTTTTTCCCAAAAAGAGAGATATTGAAGGAGGAACCTCTTCTTCATAAAGTTTTCTGAATATTTCATAATCCGGATCAAGGTAAAAACCAACAGCTTTTTTGTTAAGTTGAAGTGATATTTCCTGTTCTTTGCTATAAATTGATAGCGTGTGTTTTATATTGCTGCCGTCCTCCGCAAGTATTAATGCCGGAATCTCCAGAATATAGGGATCACCTTCCTGGAGTTGAGAAATTTTTATCTTTAAAATAAAAAAGTTTCCACTTTTATACTGTTTTATAAAATCCACTTTAAATTTTGGAGCTCCCTTTCTATCTATCCACTGCTCAAAAAAGTAAGCAAGGTTTTTGTCCGAAACACCTTCCATAATTTCTCTTATATTATCAAATGAGGCTTTTTTAAATTTGTAAAGAATTGCCAGTCTTCTTAATCCCTTTTCAAAAGTATCCTTTCCAATTAAATTTCTGAACATATAAAAAAACATCATTGATTTTCCGTATCCGATTGTTCTTGTTGCCGGGTTTGTTCTTGATTTAAACTCTTTTATACTTATTTCATTTTCAGGGGTTACATAGGAGTAATAATCCTTTAGGATTTGAAATCTGTAAGATCTTCCCTTTCCTTTCATATCAGAGTAAAGGTAATCTGCATAGAAGACTGTTAACCCTTCACACCAATTTCCACCTGAATAGTCAACATAGACAGAGTTTCCCCACCAATTGTGTAGAATTTCGTGCCCCAAAGAGGTATCAACTATAAAGGGAAGTCTGATTACTTTGTTTCCTAACAGTGTAAAGGATGGCATTCCGTATCCTGTTTGAAGAAAGTTTTCCACCGTAAGGAACTTAGAAAAGGGGTACTTTGTAAAGATTCTTTCGTAAAGGTCTATATATGATTTTGTTTTTTCAAGGTAAAGTGGGGAGAGTTTTGATTCTCTTAAAAAGAAGTATGTTCCTATCTTTATTCCATTGTGAATCTCCTCGGAAATCATGTAATCACTTCCTGCAAGATCAACTCCTTCTGCAGGATAGTTTACATCAAAGAAAAAAGTATTGTTAAAAGTATCTGAAATTTTTCTCATCTTTCCCTCTGAGACAACTTTGTAAGGTCTGGGGACATTAACTTCCAGATTATATGTCGCAAGATGCCCCGGTACAAAGGGATACCATAAATTTCCGTATGTAAGAAAAATACCTCTTTTATCAATAACGCCTTTGGGTTCACCTTCTTTTTTTAGATGGGAAAAGGAGATATTTCCTTCCTCAGCTCTCTCTTTCATAAGAATTTTATAAGAAATATCCAGGTGGGAAAATTTGTCTTTTTCTTCATCCAAAGTTATCTGATACACTTTTGCATTTTGGAGGGTTTCTTTATCTATCTCTTCATAATTCAGGTTTAGTTTATTTATACTCTCTTCATCTGTTAAAACAGTAATTCTTGTTCCTCTGGTTCCTGTTGAAATTTTGGAAATCAGGGCTCTTTTGTCAAGAAGCAGGATGATTTTGTTTATAGGACTGAAGTTAATATTTACCTCTCCCTGTAAAAAGCTCATTTTTGGAATGATTTTGATCTTCATTGAGTACTTTAAAACTTCCTCTTTTGGGAGCAAGTATTCCTTTTTCTTTTCCTGATTTGCCTCTGAAAACAAAATCGTATTTATAAGAAAAAATAAGCCTGCAACTAAAAATAATCTTTTCCCTTTCATTTTTTCCTCCCTCTATTTTTTACCTTTTTTTAGCATTTTCAAAAATTTTAAAATATTTTCCCGTTATTTTGTCCCATGTATAATTTTGTTCATAAAATTTTCTCCCGTTTTCCCCCATCTTATTGTAGATTTCTTTGTTTGTTAATATGTACTCCAGAGCCTCTTTAAATTCAAAATAATTTTCATAATAAAGACCACCTTTTGATCTGATTACCTGGTCTTTTAGGACAGGACAACCTCCGTTTACTATTACAGGTTTTTTAAGAGCCCAGCTCTCTATTGTTACCATTGATAGGGATTCATAAAAAGATGGCATGATAAGAAGCTCTGCTGCTGCAAGGGCATTGTATTTATCCTCATCTGATACAGCTCCCACATAGATAATATCCTCATGCTCAGGAATGGGATAGACATCTTTTCCTATTAAAACAAGTTTTAATTCTCCTTTGTTTTCTTTTTTATACTTTATGAAAAAATCAAAAAGGTGATCCACTCCCTTGTTTTTATCTATTCTTCCAATGTACAGTATAAACTTTTCTTTTATTCCATACTTTTTCCTGAAATCCGAAGCACTGTATTTATAAGGAATTTCTGAACCAACACCCACCACTTCTCCGTAAGTTTCGTGATTTCCTGAATAGATATTAATTATTCTTTTTTCTTCCCATGAGTTATAAGCTATACCCCTTGGAAGATTGAAAATAGGTCTGAAGATTTTCAGATAAAGGGTTGGATCCGGCTCTGCAGTTGGGACTAAAATCGCTTTATTGGGGAATTTTTTTATCCCAAAATATGAATGATAGTATCTGAATGAGAAAAATACGAAAAAATCAAATTCTTCCTCCCTCTTTTCTAAAGTTTTTATAAGAGAGGGAAGATTTGGTCCTTCCTCATCAAGCCATTTAAGCTCATCTTTTTCTGTATGCTCTCTGTTAAAAACCTTTTCCTGAATTTTTCCGAATTTCACAGGGTTCCTCTTTTTTTTAACTGAAAATCTGTTTACTTTTATTCCATCAACATAGGAAACCTTTTCTTTGTAATAATCTTTCCATGTTATATAATCATTTGCCTTTGATGTGAACACCTCTATGTCAAAGTAAGGGCTTAGTTTTTTTACAATTAAACGGCAGTGATATTCTGCTCCTCCTATTATATCTTCTCCATACCTCTGAACCACAAAACCTATTTTCATAAGAGGCTCTCCAGGAAATTTAAAAAGCCTTCCAGTATTATTTCTTCTCTGTATCTATTTCTGTATAAATTGTAAGCTCTCCTGTTTAATTTTTGTCTTATCTCTTTGTTATTAAGAAGATAATTTATTCCTTCCTGAAACTCAAAATAGCTTGAATATCCTATTCCTGCTTTTGTTCTATCAATAAAATCCTTGTAATTATGATTTCTTACATCTGCGATAAATGTTTTTCCGGCTTTTAAAGAGAGCATCATATCATAAGAGAGAACATCTTTTAACGAAGGATGGACACTGAAAAGAGCTCCTTTAAGAGCAGTGAAAACAGCTTTATCATCATAAATTTCAAGTATTGTTATGGACGAATCTTCCAAAAGTGGCATTTCTCTTTTTCCCATTAAGAGGAGATCAAGGGATGCAAAATTAAGCTTTTTGTAATAGAGAAAGTACTTCAAAAGTCTTCCCACACCCGAAGTTTCATTCAAAGGACCATAGTAAAATAAATATGGGTTATTTATTCTATGTTTGAATTTGAAATTGGCAATATCATCACTTCTTACCTTTTCCTCTGTTATTGGGTATATAATATAATTTTTTTTATCCTTTATTGAATCAAAAATCCTGAAATAAAGCTCTTTTTGGGCTTGAGAGTAAAAAACTAAAACATCGCTGTTTTCAAGAGTCTCTCTGAACATATCGAGCCTGAGAACTTCACTTTTATCTTCCAAAACAAATAGAATTTTTGGCTTTTTTATCTTTTTTACTATGTTTACATTTAAAAATGAATGCTCTCCATAAATAAAAAAATAATCAAAATTATCTTCAAGTTCCTGTATTCTATTTAATAACTCGGGCACTACAGGGCCTGCCTGCCTGTGCCAATTGTTTTCATCCCTTCGCGAATGAAGACCTGAAAAAAGCCATTTTGTGAACAGTTGAAAGCTGCTGTACTGTTTTTTTATCTTTGAATCAAATCTCAGAATATCTATTCCTTTGTAAATAAATTCTCCCTTTTTAAAGTAAGGTTTATAAGTTCTTGTGCTCAAAGCTGTTGTTGTAAATACTGTTACCCTGCATCCGAGATGAAAAAGTTTGTTTGATAGATTTACGATATTTCTTATCTTTCTATCTTCACTTTCAGGATCAAAAACAGGGGTAACAATTGCTATCCTTTTCATAAAATATCCTCAATTAATTTTAAAAACTTTTCAGGAGAGCTCTCCTCTTTTATTCTTGTAAGTCTTTTCTTTTGTAATGAGACTATTTTAGCATTTAATTCCCTGTTTTTCCATATTTCATAAATCAGCTCTCCCACAAGGGCAGGGTTTTTTGTTTTTACTTTAACACCGGCCTCTCCGAGAGTATAGGGAATAGCAGTGCTTTTATATGCAACAACAGGAAGTTCGTAAACCATGCTTTCCACAAGTGGAAGACAAAAACCTTCATGTTCACTGGCGCTTATAAAGATGTCCGAGACTTGATAGTATGTTAAGAGCTCATCGTATGGAATGTGTCCTGTAAAGAAAACATCTTTTGTTGTAAGAAAAAAGAAGTTTATGTAATCTAAAAGAGCATAGTAGTATTTTTTATCCGCTGAAGTGTTTCCCACTATAATTAATCTTGAGTCTTGGTGTACATATTTTTTTAAGTAAAAAAAGATTTTTATTATATCTTCGTATTTTTTGTTTGCAACAATTCTTCCCACTGTCAAAAGATTTAATTTTCCATCATTAAAGATTTTTTTTAGCAAAGGCACAGGTTCTTTTTTGTATTTTGAAAAATCTACCATAAGGGGAAAAACAGCTGTTTTTTTAAACCCTATCTCTTCAAGCTCTTTTCTGTTGTATTCAGAATCACCGATAGCCAATGAAATAACTGATTTTAAATAATTCAGTTCTTTCCTTCCGTAATAACCTATCCTGAATAAATCTTTTCTGAATTTATAAAAAAAATTATGAGGGGTGATGTTATGGTGAATCAGGATTTTTTTTCCTTTTGAATTTAAGAAAAAATCAGTAAGAGAGGATGGAATTGCAAAATGGTATATTTTCACATCTTTTTTATCCTCATACTCTTCAAAGTATTTTGCTTCCGAACTTACAGCAGAATCAATATGATAAGCATATATTTGTGATTTAATTCCTTTTGATTGGAAATATTTTTTTAGACTTAAAGCTTCAAATCCGATGGCATCTCCATAATGGAAAGCTGGCAAAAATTGATTTATCTCAACTATCCCCATTTTAATTTTTCCCTTAGTATACTGAAATAATCTCTTTCAGGATTACTTATTACTTTCAGCTTTTTTTCATCCTCTTTAACCTCAACTATATCACCTTCTCTTACAGTTATTCCCTTTTGCCCATCTATTGTTATGAAGGTATCATCTCCTTTCAAAACTTCAACTTTTATTTTGCAGCCTGAAGAAACAATGACCGGTTTTAAAGTTAAAGAGTGGGGACAGATAGGAGTAATAATAAGATTTTTGCTGATTGGAGTTACAATGGGTCCTCCTGCTGAAAGATTGTAGGCAGTGGAGCCTGTGGGCGTTGATATTATTAATCCATCCGCTCGTATATTTGAAAAAAATGTATCATTTACTGTTACTTTTAGAAAGATCATTCTGGCAATTTTTTCTTTGCTGAAAACAACATCATTTAAAGCTATGTATTTTTTTGAGTTAAGCTGAACACTTAACAGGGATCTTGTGCCAATTTTTATTTTATTCTTTTTTAAACGTGGAATAAAGTTGAGAAACTCCTCTTTTGTGAACTCTGTTAGAAAACCTAAAAAGCCCATATTTATGCCGAGAATGGGTATCTCCTTTTCAGCTGCTTTTGTGGCCGCACTTAAAAAGGTACCATCCCCTCCGAGAACTATTATTATATCTGAGTTTTCAAAAATTAAATCTTCCGAAGCCGTTGGAATCTTTTTTATATTATCTTTTATCTTATCAGGGAAAACATACTTTATTTCATTTTTCTCAAGTTCTTTTGTAACCTTTCTTACATATTCAACCAAACCCTTTGCATGGGGTTTTACAATAAAACCCAGTCTTTTATATCCCAAAGACAACCTCCTCTATCCTTTTTTCTATATTCTTATTAAAAGATTCGGTTTCTGTATTAAGAAGAAAGAGAAACTCTGTGTTTCCTTTTTGTCCTTTTATAGGCGAAATTTCAATATCTTTAAGAAATAGCCCCAATTCAAGTAATTTTTTATAAACAGTGAATATTATTTCAAACAGATGCTTTTTGTCTTTAACAATTCCCTTTTTTAAAAACTCCCTCTTTCCTTCAAATTGTGGTTTTATCAGTGATATAAAGATAGCATCAGAGTTTATTTTTAAGAGAGCCGGAAAAATTTTGAGTACAGAAATAAAGGATACATCCATAGTAAAAAGCTCCGGTTTTCCGAATTTAAAATCTTCGGGTAAAAGATATCTTGCATTTTTTTCTATTTTTATTATTTTTTCATTATTTTGAAGTTTATAGTGTAATTGTTTTGTGTTTACATCAACTGCATATACCCTTTTTGCCCCCTCTTTTAATAAAACCTCGGAAAACCCACCTGTTGAGGAACCTATATCTGCGACAATCTTGTTTTTAACGTTTATTTTAAAAATTTCCAGAGCTTTTTTTATCTTTAATGCACCCCTGCTAACATAGGGAAAAGGCTCCTCTATTTCTATTTCAGAATCTGTTTTTACTAAAGTGCCGGGTTTATCTATAATTTCTCCTTTTAGCCGGACCCTTCTCTCTCTGATGTATGCCTGAGCTCTTGCTCTGCTCTCCACCATTCCTTTTTTTACAAGAAGCAGATCTAACCTCTCTTTCTCCATAATTTATAATATCATAATAGAGTTTTTAATAAAATTATGGAAATTAGTTGGTTTTTGCTTATAAAGAGGTTATAAGTCTCATTTTATTTGCTATATAGCCAGGGGTTGAGACTATTTTCATAAAAGTTCCCATGGATAAATCGGGAAAAGAAAGAGCAATTCTGTATCTTCCGTGTAGCATTACTACTTTGTTTTCCATTACCAATAATTCATAAGGGAGGAAAGTTATGTGTTTGGGGTTTTGTATATCTATTTTTGGTAAAAATAGTTTTTCTCCCTTTTCCCCAAGGAGTCCTATCCCAAATAGAGTTAGATGTTTTGCTGGATAATCTATCTGATATACCTTTTTTATTCCTCCTATTTCTCTTTTCAGGTTTTTGTTTATTTTTTTTATTATGGTTTGATAATCAGTCTTTTTCTTTATTATTACAACATCATCGAAATAGGGCATTCCAAACATATAGTGATAGTTTCTTAGTTTTTTGACCGATAATCCTTTTTTGGAACCATAAGGTGTGAATTTTCCATTTTTAAGCCATCTAAGGGAAGCTCTTATTAGAGTGTCTATTTTTTCATAATTTTTTGAAACAACGGGATAATTTTTCCTGAAATAAGCATTTCCCCAGTAAAATGGATTTGTGTAGGATATTTCTATATTTCCTTCTCTGTTTTTATATAATCCTATTCTTAGAACGGAAGCGAATGCTGTTAAGCCTCCTATTTTCTTTACGGTCTGCTTGATTAGGTCATGTGTTATGCAAATTATAAGTCGGTTTTTATCATTCATTGGCGAATATTTTCCTGCTATAACAAAATTTTCTTCTATTAACTTTTTAGTTAATGTTTTCTCTACATTTTCTATTTCTCCTTTTTCTATTCCTGCTAAAATATAGGGTTTTAACAGGTTTTGCCCATTTAAAAATATTGCAAAAATGATGATAATAGTAAATAAGATAACAAATTTTTTCATTAAAACCTCCTTTCTTTTTTATATTATAAAGGAAAAAAATTAATATTCAAAAAAATTATTAAAATGAAAAGATTTCTTTATATAAAGTATTAAGTAGATATTGTTTAAAAAGGTTTTATGTATGTACTTTTTGCTTTTTAAGGAAAAATTATTTTAAACATTTGGTTTTTGGCAGATTTTCCAAAGTGAAAGGTTTCGGATTAATTAATATATGGTTGCAAGCCTGAGGTTTTTCCTATAAAATAATTAATGCCTATTGAAAAATTTGAGTTTGTGGATTATGGAGAAGAGCTTTTTCCTCAGGAAGGTACAATAATTGTTGATGTAGGGAAAAAACTTGAAGAGGGGATTTTAGATCACCATCAGCCTGATGCAGAAAATGAGTGTGCTGCCACCTTGGTAGTAAAACATCCCGAACTTATTCTAAATCACCTGAAAGGGGGAAAAAGTTTCAGACTGATAACCCATCGTTATCCTGATTTTGATGCTGTTTCATCTGCGTTTTTAGTTGAAAAAGTTGTGGAAAGAGGAAAAGTGACAAATTCAATGAAAAAAATTGCGGAATACGCCAAGGTTGTTGACTCCTCCAACCTTCCTCCCTCCATTCCTCTTGAAGATACTCCCTACGCTGTTCTATACTCGATGTTTCATCAGATAAATTATGACAGGGGAACCAATCAAAAGAATAAGGTAGATTTTATAGGAGAAAAGAGAATGAAAATAGGGTTTGAGCTTTTAACAAGACTTGAAGAGCTTGCTGAAAGAGGAGAGGATATTTTTACTGCAATGAGATTAATGTCCGGATACAGAGATTATGAAAGAGCAAGGAAAAATATTTTTGAAGATTATAAAAATTATTTAACAGATACTATGAGGGCTTCTACAGGAGAGATAGAGCTTTTAACAAATGATGGAAAAGCTCTTAAAAAGGTTGACTATTTTTTTATTATAAACCCCTCTTCTTATCTTTTAAAGGACTGGATAAAAAGAGATTATACAAATTCACCTTCAAAAAGAGGTTTTTCTCTTTTAATGAGTTCTCTTTATCCGGGAAATTTCATAATTGCAACATCACCTTCTTCAGGTACCTATTTAAAAGGCCTGGGTGAAATTTTAAACAGAGTGGAGAGAGAGAAGAGAGAAGAAGCGAAGAAGCCAGTGGCAGAGTGGTACAAGGGGGATTCTCCTTTTTTTAATTACAGAATAGTTGCAAGTCCGAGTGATGGAACCGTGCTTACGAAAGAGGAAGTCATATCCTGTTTTAAAGAATACCTTGAAGCAATTAAGAAACTTGTTTAATGAAAAAAGTAAAAATAGAGGGGATTGAATTTAATATTCTTTTTAAAAATGTTAGATATTATAGGCTGAGTTTTGAAGAAGGTCTCTTTTATCTCACGCTTCCGAAAACTTTTCCTGAAGGAAAAATAAAAAATTTGATAATAAAACACAAAAGATGGGCAAAAAACAGATTATTGGAGTATAAAAAGATTAAGGAATTAGAAAAAGGAGAGGTTATTTATCACAGAGATGTTTTTGATTTTGAGAATATGGTTTTATCTATTTTAAAAGAGGGAAGCAAAAAAATGGGCGTACATTTTAATAATATTAAATTCAGATATATGAAATCAAGATGGGGTAGCTGCTCTTCTAAGGGAAACATAAGTATTAATAGGTATTTAATGTTTTTTCCCTATGAATTAATTGAATATGTTGTTTACCATGAGCTTGCTCATCTTAAGTATAAAAATCATGGAAATGGGTTTAAAAATTTTTTGTCAAAGTATCTTCACGATTGGGAAAGGAGAAAAAAGGAACTTAAACTTTGGGGGCTTCTTCTAAAAGAGAGAAAGTTTATCCCTTGAAAGGGGTGATACAATAATTTATAATCTTTTAAATTATAAGGAGGTGAAAAATGTATGTTTTAACCGTAAAAGATTCAAGGGCTGTTGATAGTATTGCAATGGGTGATTATAGATTTCCAAGTGAGCTTTTAATGGAAAATGCCGGAAGATCGGTGGTTGATGCAATAGAAAATAGCTTCGGAGAGGTTGAAGGAAAGTTAATAACAATTGTTTCGGGAAAAGGAAACAATGGAGGGGATGGAATTGTTGTGGCAAGACATCTTTACAATAGAGGGGCTATTGTTTACCTTATTCTTTTAACTTCTCCTTCAAAGCTTAACAGGGATCCCCGGATAAATTATAAGATTCTGAAAAATTATAATGTTGATATTTTTATTGTTAAGGATGAAAAAAAATGGAAAAAGTATCTGGATTTGATAGAAGAATCCGATATTGTTGTTGATGCTATCTTTGGAACCGGATTTAAGGGTAGTGTGAAAGGCTTTTATAATGCTGTTATAAGAGATATTAATGATAAAGCAAAAGCGATAGTTTCCATTGATATTCCTTCGGGTATCAATGGGGATACTTTGATTCCTGAGGGGAATCATATATATGCGGATCTTACGGTAAGCATGGCAAGTTTTAAACCCGCCCATGTATTGCCTCATTCGGAGGAATATTGCGGACACACTGTTGTAGGAGATATAGGAATCCCACCTGAAATCATACAGGAAAGAGCTCTTTTTAAAATTCTTTCCCCCGAGGATTTTCCATTTTTTCCGATTGAGAGAGATTTAAATTCTCACAAAGGTGATTTTGGGCATCTTGTTATTTTGGGAGGAAGCAGAGATAAGAGCGGAGCTGTTATAATGGCTGCAAAAGCAGCACTGCGAGCAGGGGCCGGTTTGGTAACTGTTGCCTCTGTACCATCTGTAATTGAGAGAGTGGCAAATAGTGTACCTGAAGCTATGTTTTATCCTTTGGAAGAAAGGGATGGCCTTATTTATTGTAAAGATCAGAAAGAATTTTTGAATTTTTTAAAGGATAAAACAGCTCTTGTAATAGGACCGGGAATGGGTGTAAGCGATGAACTTAAGAAACTTATTTTAAAACTTACCAAGGAGCTTTCCATTCCAATAATAATAGATGCAGATGGTCTCAATAATTTGAAAGAAGGTGTGAAAAAAATAAAAAAGAGAAACATAGTTTTTACACCGCATCCCGGAGAATTTGAAAGAATTTCGGGAATAAAAAAAGAGAAAATAAAAAATAACAGATGGGTTGAGGGAATAGAGTTTTCAAAGAAATACGGAACAAATCTTGTATTGAAAGGATATAAAACACTGATATGTTTCGGGGATGGGGATTGTTATGTAAATCCTGCCGGAAACCCGGGAATGGCAACAGGAGGAAGCGGAGATGTGCTTTCAGGAATTTTGGGAGGTATTTTGGCTCAGAAAGAGGCATCATCTCTTTTTGAATCCTCTGTCCTCTTTTCTGTTTTTATTCACTCTTTGGCTGCTGATCTTGCAGTGGGTGAAAAAGGGGAAGATTCTCTTATTGCAACAGATATAATCGATTATCTTCCTAAAGCTTTTGGATATTTAAGAGAGGACTATGAAGGTTATGATGAAGAAGTTTAAAAGTTTTTCTCCTGATAATACAAAAAGAATAGCGGAAGAATTTGCTAAGGAGTTAAAAGGGAATGAAATTGTATATTTAAGCGGAGAGCTTGGAGCAGGAAAAACACTTTTTATAAAAGGAATGGCAAAGGTTTTTGGGGTGGATGAGATAGAGGTTAATTCTCCAACTTTTACTTTAATGAATGTTTACAAAGGCAAAGTTGAGATATATCATCTTGATCTTTACAGGCTTTCTCCGGAGGAAGCAGAGGAGATGATAACTGACTTTGTGGGTAAAGGCCTTATTATTCTTGAATGGGGGGATAGGCTTAAGGATGATATCTTTGATCTTCCCGGTTTTTTTATTGAGATAGATATAATTAATGAAAATGAAAGGGATATTAAAATAGAGAAAATTGAAAAATAGATTTTTGTTTTTTCTTTTAATCTTTATTTTTGTAATTCTTTTTTTGACTGTTGAGAATTTTTTTGTCTTCAGAGTATCCGGAAGCTCTATGTATCCCACTTTTAAGGATGGAGACTACATTCTTGTGATGAAAAGCAAAAATTTTAAAATTGGAGATATTATTGTATTTTTCAGTGGGGAAAATGGAAGCAGTGAAAAATTGGTTAAAAGAGTGGTGGCTGAGAAAGGGATGGCCCTTGAGTATGTAAAGGATGGGAAATACATAAAAATATCAAGCGGAAAGGAATTTAATAAAGATTCTTATATAATACCCGATGGTTTTCTCTTTGTTATGGGAGATAATCTGCAAACTTCTTATGATAGCAGGGAGGGATGGCTTATTAACAGGAATCTTGTTATTGGAAAAGTGATCTGTCGCCTTTTTCCACCGAAACTATTTTTTGTTAATTTCTTGAAAAAATGAGAAAAAATTGCTATAGTTTAAAACAATGATCGAGATTTTAGTGGCAATAACTTTTTTCGGAATAATTGCTTTTATATCTGCTAATATCTCGGGTGTTTTAGGTCCGAAAAGTGATAATCCAACAAAGGAAACTCCTTTTGAGTGTGGCTCTCCCCTTATTGAAAAATTCAATGTTTCCTACACACCCATCTATTTTTTTGTGGCAATTGCATTCCTGATTTTTGATGTTGAAGCTTCATATCTTTTGATGTGGGCATTAATATTGAGGGGAGTAACGGATAAACTAACACTATTAATTGTTGGCGGACTCTTTTTTCTTGTGATAATAATAGCTTTTGCCTATATCTGGAAAAAGGGAGGCTTTGAGTGGGAGTAGAGAGCGGCAATTTTATAACCACCAAATTTGACAGTATCCTTGGTTGGGCAAGAAAATACTCTATGTTTGTTTATCCATTCGTTACAGCTTGCTGTGGAATGGAGTACATTGCTGCAGCTTGCTCCCATTTTGATATAGATAGATTTGGTGCCGGGCTTACACGATTTTCCCCGAGGCAGTCTGATGTTTTAATGATTGTAGGTACCATTTCCCAAAAGATAGCTCCTGTTTTAAGAAAGATTTATGATCAGATGGCAGAGCCAAAGTGGGTTGTGGCATTCGGGACCTGTGCTGTCAGCGGGGGTATTTATGATAATTATTCAACCGTTCAGGGAGCTGATAAGATTGTTCCTGTTGATGTTTATATCCCGGGATGTCCTCCGAGACCCGAGACTGTTTTTGAAGGAATTATGAAGCTTCAGGAAAAGATTCAAAACCAACCGCAGGATTGGAGATGGAAGAAATAATAGATAAGATTAAATCTGCATTTAAGGAGACCATTCTCTTTTTTGAAGAGAGAGAGATGCCGGTTTTTATAATAAAAAAGGAAGATGTTTTAAGTTTTGTTAGTTTTCTTAAGGAAAGCAGTTTTTCAATCCTGTTGGATATAACAGCGGTAGATTATTTGAAATGGCCCGAGCAAAAAGAGAAAAGGTTTGAAATTGTTTATCACTTTTTCTCACTTGAATACAATCTTAGAATAAGAGTTAAATTTTCAATAGATGAAAAGGAGAAATCTCCGTCTCTTACAAGCTTTTACAAAAATGCAAACTGGCTTGAGAGAGAAGTTTATGATATGTATGGAATTAAATTCGATGGTCACCCTGATCTCAGGAGAATTTTGATGTATGATGAATTTAAAGGCCACCCTCTGAGAAAAGATTATCCGCTGAAAAAAAGACAGCCGAGACTTGAAGGTTTGAAAGATGATTAAGATAAAAAAAGAGTCTGATAATAGTTTTATTCTGAATATTGGACCTTCTCACCCTGCAATGCACGGTACCATAAGAATAGTTGTTGAGACAGAGGGAGAAAAGGTTATAAATTCGGATGTTGAGATAGGCTATCTCCACAGAGGATTTGAAAAAACCGCAGAGCATAAGTCTTATCCGAAGATAATTCCATATACTGACAGATTAAACTATACCTCCCCTCTTATAAATAATCATGGATTTGCCCTTGCTGTTGAAACTCTTTTGGGTATTGAAGTTCCCGAAAGGGCAAAAATCATAAGAGTTGCAATGGATGAAATTGCAAGAATTACGGATCATCTGATTGATGTTGCTGCAATGATAAATGAAACCGGAGCAATTACTGTTTTGCTTTATATGATGGAAGCAAGAGAATACTTCTGGGATGTAATAGACAGCACCACAGGAGCAAGGGTTACTACCTCTTATATTAGAATAGGAGGTGTTAAGGCTGATGTTCCCGAAAATTTCAGAGAGCTTACGGAAAAAGCCATTAAAGAGACAAGGAGGATACTGAGGGAAGTTGATGGCCTTATTTCAAAAAATTCCATATTTTTAAAGAGGACAAAGGGAATAGGAGTGCTTTCAAAAGAGGATGCTCTATCCTATGGCTTTACAGGTCCTCTTTTAAGGGCAACCGGTATTTTCTATGATGTTAGAAAGTTTTCCCCTTATGCTGTTTATCCTAAAGTTGAGTTTGAGGTGCCTTTGGGTGAAAACGGAGATGTTTATGATAGATATAAGGTCAGAATGCAGGAGATGGAACAGAGTATGAAAATAATTGAACAGTGTCTTGATCTTCTTGATGAGACAGCACCGGAAAGAGTGAGCAATAGGGATGTGGATGCTGCTGAGGCTCTTTCAAAAAGCAAATTTGATAAAGGGGTTAAAACTGAAAGGATTAAACTTTCCCCCAATCTTGAGGGAATGGAGAGGGAAAGTTACGATGGAATTTATTCAAAAAACAGAAGATTTGTTCCCCCTCCGAAGCAAACGGTTTACAATAGTATAGAAGGTATAATACATCAATTTTTATATGTTATGGATGGATACGGTATAAGACCGCCTAAGGGAGAGGTTTATGCTGCTGTTGAAGGGGGAAACGGAGAACTCGGGTTTTACCTTGTATCGGATGGGTCGGATATTCCCTATAAACTCCATGTGAGAGCCCCTTCTTTTCACCTTATGAGTTCTCTTTCTGAAATGATTAAGGGGCACTACATTGCTGACATAATACCGATCTTCGGTTCAATAAATATGATCGGAGGAGAGACTGACAGATGAAATTTTTAACAGGTGAAACAGAAAAAACAATTAAAGAGTTGATGGGAAAATACGAAGATCCGAGATCAGCTCTTCTTCCGATTTTGCACACTGTTCAGAGAGATTACGGATATATTTCAAAAGAAGCAATAGAGGAAATTTCAGAAATTTTGGATATACCCAAAGTTGAAATAAAAGGTGTTATAACATTTTATTCAATGCTGAGAGAAAAACCTGCAGGCAAATATCACATTCAGCTCTGCAGAAATGTAGCCTGTTATCTTAATGGTGGAAAAGAATTGGTTGAATTTTTGGAAAAGGAGTATGGTCTTAAACCGGGAACTTTTACGGATAATATGAAATTTTCGCTTTCTTTGGTTGAATGTATCGGTCAGTGTGAAATAGCTCCGGCTGTTCAGATTAATGATAAATTTTACGGGAATCTTACTCCGAAAAAGCTGAAAGAAATTTTAAGCAAGTTGGAAGGATGACAGAAAAGCTTGAGAATAAAATATTTGAGCCCCTTTTTAGTATTGAAGGTATAGAGAATATAGAAGTTTACGAAGAACACGGAGGCTATAAGGCTTTAAGAGAAGCCCTTAAAATGAAAAGGGATGAAATAATAGAAGAGGTTAAAAATTCCAATCTCAGAGGTAGAGGAGGAGCGGGCTTTCCTGCTGGTATGAAGTGGAGCTTTATGCCTATGGATGATAAGATTGAAAAATTTCTTATTGTGAATGCTGATGAAGGTGAGCCGGGAACCTTTAAAGATAAATACATATTGAGCAGATTACCCCATCTTTTGATAGAGGGAATGGCAATAACAGCGTATGCCGTGGGAATAAAAAAAGGCTATATTTATATAAGAGGGGAATACGAAGAGTATGCTCGAATTCTTGAAAAAGCCATAGAGGAAGCAAGAAGAAAGAAATACATAGGTAAAAATATACTTGGGGAAAAGTTCACATTTAATATTGTTGTTCACAGAGGGGCGGGAGCATATATATGCGGAGAGGAAACAGCCCTTATTGAATCTCTTGAAGGAAAAAGAGGTCATCCGAGATTAAAACCTCCTTTTCCTGCCAATGCGGGACTTTACGGAAAACCAACCTTAATAAACAATGTTGAAACAATAGCCTCAATTCCCGCAATAATTAAAAACAAAGGTTTTTGGTTTGCTTCCCTTGGTAGTCAAAAAAATGGAGGTACAAGGCTTTTCGGTGTTTCGGGAAAGGTTAACTCTCCGGGAATTTATGAGCTTCCGATGGGAACAAATTTGAAAGAAATCATTTATAATTATGCAGGTGGTATTAAGAAAGATAAAAAGCTTAAAGCGGTTATTCCCGGGGGAATTTCAGCGCCGATTTTAAAAGCTGATGAGATAGATATTCCTATGGATTTTGATTCATTGATGAAAGCAGGCTCAATGTTGGGTTCAGGCGCTATAATGGTCTTTGATGAAGATGATTCAATGTTGGAAGTTTTGAGAATTATGATAAACTTTTATCATCACGAAAGCTGCGGTCAATGTGCTCCCTGCAGATATGGGACGGATGTGATTAAAAAACTTGTTGATAAAATTTTAAATAAAGAGGCAACAGAAGAGGATATTGATTTGATCATCCAAACAGCTCAGTCGATTATTGGAAAAACAATTTGTCCTTTCGGAGATGCGGTGGGAATGGCAGTTGGAACGCTTGTTAGAAAGTTTAAGGATGAAATCCTTGATTTTTTGAGAGAGGAAAATGCCGAAAGTTAAGATAAAGATTAATGACAGAGAGTATGAGGTAGAGCAAGGATTAACAGTCCTTGAAGCTGCCGGAAGAGTGGGTATAGAGATTCCGCACTTTTGTGCTCATAAATACCTTAAACCTGCCGGTCTTTGCAGAATGTGTCTTGTAGAGATAAAGGGTGCAAGAAAACTTCAGACATCCTGTACAACGCCGGTGAAAGAGGGAATGGAAGTTTATACTGAGAGTGAAGCTGTTGTCAAAGCAAGAAAGGAGATTTTGGAACTTCACCTTGCAAATCATCCGCTTGACTGCCCTGAATGTGATCAGGCAGGTGATTGTTATCTGCAGAAGTATTATGATAAATACGGGCTTTACGAAAGAAGATTTTACATAGAAAGAACCCATTTTGAAAAGGATATTATTTTATCCGATAATTTAATTCTTGACAGGGAAAGATGTATTCTCTGTCAGAGATGCGTAAGGTTTGCAGAGGAGATTTTGGGAGAAAAACTTTTAGCTGTTTTTGAAAGGGGAAGCAAAAGCTATATATCCACATATGATAATGAAAAAATTGATACTCCATATTCCGGAAACTTTGCTGAAATCTGTCCTGTGGGAGCCATTACTGACAGAAGATTCAGGTTTAAAATAAGAAACTGGTTTCTTGAAAAGAGAGAAAGTATCTGTCCTCTTTGTGAAAGAGGTTGTAATATCTATGTTGAAACACCA
>JAMOVU010000010.1 GCA_027067555.1 Candidatus Aminicenantota bacterium
ATTGGGTTAATCATTTTTTGGTAGAGGGAAAAGATGGCTTTGAAAGTGATCGTGAAAGAATATTAAACCTTGCTTTCAAATACAAAGATGGAAACAGCAGTCAAAGAATATATGAGGAAATACTGAAGCTGATATAAGTTGCCTTTATGAGATTTTATTATATGTTATCTTTTCTTTATTTATGTTAAAATCAATTTATTATATAGTGTAGAGGAGAAAAATTATGATATTCAGAAGTAAAGCTCCTTTAAGACTCGGGCTTGCGGGAGGCGGAACAGATGTGAGTCCGTACTCTGATCTTTTCGGAGGGGCAATTCTAAACACAACAATAAGTATGTTTGCTTATGCTTCAATAGAGGAAAGGAATGATGGAAAGATAAAAATTCATTCAGTGGATAGGAATGAGTCACTTTATCTTGACTCTATGGAAGAGTTAGAAAGAGATGGTGATGAATTTGATTTATTTATTGGGGTATACAATAGAATTGTCAGGGAATTTGTAAAAAGGCCTCTTTCTTTTACAATTACTACATATGTTGATGCACCGCCTGGTTCGGGTTTAGGAAGTTCTTCTACCTTAGTAGTGGCAATTTTAGGGGCATTTGTTGAGTGGTTAAACCTTCCTCTTGGAGATTATGATATTGCTAATCTTGCGTATGAGATAGAGCGTTTGGATCTTGGGTTTGAAGGTGGAAAGCAAGATCATTATGCTGCAACCTTTGGTGGATTTAATTTTATGGAATTTTATTCTGATAATAAAGTTATAGTAAATCCCCTTAGAATAAAACCAAATGTTATTAATGAGCTTCAATTTAATACGGTATTATATTTTACAGGGATGAGCAGGCTTTCCTCTGATATAATAAAATCTCAAATAATGAATGTGAAGAAGAGAAATACTGAGTCTGTCGAAGCAATGCACAATTTAAAGAAGCAAGCAATTATGATGAAAGAAGCAATTTTGAAGGGAGAGCTTGAGAAGATAGGCGAGATATTGGACTATGGATGGCAATATAAGAAAAAAATGTCTGAAAAAATTACAAATCAAAAGATAGAGGAGATTTATGAAGTTGCAATAAAGGCCGGAGCGACGGGTGGTAAGATATCCGGTGCTGGGGGTGGTGGTTTTATGATTTTCTATTGTCCCGGAAATTCAAGGTACAATGTTATTGAAACATTAAAAAAAGAATTTGGCGGGGAATTCAGAAGGTTTAAATTCACGAAGTATGGTCTTGAAACATGGAGAATTTAATGGAAGAAAAGATAAGAAAAATTATTAATGAATCGGGATTACTTAAAGAAAAGATATTGAAGGATGATGTTTTTATAAGCAAAATCAAAGCTGTTGTGGGAGAAATGATAAAAGCTTTTAAAAAAGAGAAAAAGGTACTTATTGCAGGAAACGGCGGCAGTGCAGCTGATGCTCAACATATAGCAGCTGAATTATCCGGAAAGTTTAGGATTGACAGACCTCCTTTGAATGCAGAAGCTTTGCATGTAAACACATCATTTCTAACCGCTGTTGCAAATGATTATTCTTATGACGAGGTTTTTGCAAGGCTCATAGATGCAAAAGGTAGTGAAGGTGATATTTTTATAGGGATTTCAACATCGGGTAAATCTTCCAATATAATAAAAGCTTTGGAAAGAGCTAAATCAAAAAAGATGATTACTGTCGGTTTTACGGGGGAAAATACGAAAGAGTTTGAGCCTTTTTGTGATTTTATATTAAATGTTCCTTCAAAGGATACACCAAGAATTCAGGAAGTGCATATTTTATTAGGTCATATTATTTGCGAATTAGTCGAAGAAAGCTTTTTTTCATGATAAAAGAAGCAATAGTGTTAGCAGGAGGTTTGGGTACAAGACTCGGGGGAGTGATTAAGGATATCCCAAAGCCAATGGCACCTATCGGTGAAAAACCCTTTCTTGAATTTATTCTTGATTACTTGAATTTCAGTGAAATAAAAAGGATAGTAATCTCTGTTGGGTACAAAAAAGAAGTAATAATTAATTATTTTGCTAATTCTTATAAAAATTCTGAAATAATTTATTCTGAAGAAGATACTCCTTTAGGAACAGGCGGGGCAATTCTAAAAGCTTTTGAATTAATTGAGGGAGAGAGGAGCTTTGTTTTGAACGGAGATACATTCTTTATGATAAGTTTAAAAGCCCTTTATGAATTTCACATAAAAAAGAAGGCAGAGATTTCCATTGCTTTAAAAAGAAATGAGTTTAAAGACAAGAGATACGGGAATGTTTTAGTTTCGGAGGAGGGGAAAATTATTAATTTTGAAGAAAAAAGCAATGAGAGTGC
Source organism: Candidatus Aminicenantota bacterium (assembly GCA_027067555.1). GTDB lineage: Bacteria > Acidobacteriota > Aminicenantia > JAMOAD01 > JAMOAD01 > JALXDT01. The sequence continues at coordinate 2,318 of JAMOVU010000010.1, forward strand.
TTTATTCAATGGTGGTGTTTATTTGATAAACAAAAGAGTTTTTAGTAATTTGAATTTTCCAAGTAAGTTTTCTTTTGAAAAAGATTTTTTGGAAAAAAAAGTTAATGAGTTTGATATTTTCGGAAAAGCTTTTAATAATTATTTTATTGATATAGGAATTCCTGAGGATTATGAAAAAGCTAAAAGAGAGATTAGCAAATTTGCTTGAAAGTGAAACTCCTTCGCTTTTTCTTGATAGGGATGGAGTTATAAATATAAAAAAAGAGTTGGATTATGTAAGAAACTGGGATGAATTCAGATTCATTCCTGGTGTTATAGAAGCATTGAGATTTTTATCCGAAATTTTTAAAAGAATTATTATAGTTACGAACCAGAGGGGCGTTGGAAGAGGTTTTATGACAGAAGATGATCTTAAAGATATCCATGATAAAATGCTAAAAATATTTGCAGAAAATTCCGTAAGAGTGGATAAGGTTTACTCATGTACTTGCGATCCTGAGAAAGATCCTGACTGTTATTGCAGAAAACCATCTCCCAGGATGGCTTATTTAGCTAAGGATGATTTTCCTGAAATTGAATTTGCAAATTCTGTTATGGTGGGGGATAGTCCGAAAGATGTGGAATTTGGAAAAAAATTGGGAATGGTCACTGTTCTTTTGGGAAATAATAAAGAACCAGAAGCTGACTACATTTTTTCAGATCTTTTTGAATTTGCCGAATATGTAAAGTTGGTTTTGGGGAGGAAAGGTTGAATTTTGTTAATACAATAATTGTGGTAAAATTTGTTAATGAGTAATCTTGCTATTATACTTGCAGGTGGTTCTGGATCAAGGCTTAAGCAGGAGACTCCCAAGCAATTTTTGAAATTAGCAGGTAAGCTTATTATAGAACATACAATTGAGAAATTTGAAAATCACGAAGATATAGATGCTGTTTATATTGTGACCAATCCTATGTATTATGAAAAAACTATTGAGATTATTGAAAAAAATAATTATAAAAAAGTCAGGAAAATTTTAAAAGGGGGGAAAACAAGACAGGAATCTTCCTACATTGGAATTTCCGCTGCCTCCGATGAATTTGAAAATGTGCTTATTCATGATGCTGTACGCCCTTTTCTTTCAAAAGAGATTATTGATAATATAATAGAAAAATTAAATGATTTTAGTGCCATAGATGTTGCAATCCCTTCTCCTGACACTATTATAAAAATAAATGATAAGAATATAGTAAAGGATATCCCGGAAAGAAAGTATTTGAGAAGGGGGCAGACTCCTCAGGCTTTTAAGCTTCAGCTTATAAAAAAAGCTCATGATCTTGCGATTAAAGATAATTTTTTAAATGCTACAGATGATTGTTCTCTGGTTTTAAAATACGGACTTTCGGAAATTTATGTTGTTGATGGCTCAGATTTTAATATTAAAATAACCTATCCTATAGATATTCACATTGCTGACAAGATTTTTCAGGTTAAAAACAGAACTCTTCTTAATTTTAATCAAAATGAATTAGCCTCTGTCCTGAAAAATAAAATTATAGTTGTTTTCGGTGGAAGTAGTGGGATAGGGGAGGCAATTGTAAAGATAGCTAAGGAATACGGAGCAAAGGCTTACTCATTTTCAAGAAAAAACGGAGTTGACATAAGGAATTATGAGAGTGTTAAGAGTGCACTTTTATCAGTTAAAAAGAAAGAAGGAAGAATAGATTCTATTGTTGTTTCCGCAGGTGTTTTGGAGTTCGGTTTCATAGAGACTGTTGATTTGAAAATCATTGAGGATATGGCAATTGTAAATTATCTTGGAAGTATTTATGTGGCAAAGGCATCTGTTGAATTTTTAAAAGAAACAAAAGGGAGCCTGATTTTCTTTGCTTCGAGCTCATATACGAGGGGTAGGGCAGGATATTCGGTTTACTCTTCCTCAAAGGCAGCAATTGTTAACTTTGCACAGGCAATAGCGGATGAATTCTCAAAAGATGGAATAAAGGTGAATATAATAAACCCCGAAAGAGCCGCCACTCCAATGAGATTTAAGACTTTTGGAAAAGAGGATAAAAACACACTTCTTTCACCGGAATTTATTGCGATAAACACTTTAAACATAATGTTTAAGGAAATTACAGGACAAGTTTTTGACATAAGAGTTATTGATGAAAAGGGGAATTAGAAGCTCATAGAACACGAGTATTTTCACCTGTATCCCAAAAAACTGACGAGTATTTTTGACAATGGGTGAAAATAGTAGTATATTAAGATATGATAAGAAGGTATTTGTATGATCAGGTTAAAACAGACTTGAAAAAGAAAATGGTTTTTATTGCAGGACCGAGACAGGTTGGAAAAACCACATTTTCCAAAGATGTTATAAGTGATGATGGAAGATACTTGAATTGGGATATTCCGGAAGACAGAGAAATTATTTTAAATAATGAAATTCCTCTGGAAGAAAAGATTGTATTTGATGAAATTCATAAATATAAAGGTTGGCGGGGATATTTAAAAGGGATTTTTGATAAGTACGGGAATAAAAAGAAAATTCTTGTAGTAGGGAGTGCAAAACTTGATTTTTACAGATACGGAGGGGATTCTCTTCAGGGTAGGTACTTTTTTTTCAGATTGCATCCGTTTTCTGTTGCCGAACTAAAAATAAGAGATAAGGATAAATTTGAAAAATTGTTGAAGTTGGGAGGGTTTCCCGAACCATTTTTAAGTGATTCGGAAACAGAAGCAAAGAGATGGGCAAGGGAGTATCGTAGCAGATTAATATATGAGGAAATTGAAAGTCTTGAAAATATCTCGGATATATCTAAGATGGAGCTTTTGGTATTAAGGCTTCCGGATTTAATAGGCTCTCCGCTTTCAGTAAATTCATTAAGAGAGGATTTGCAGGTTTCCCATAAGACTGTTTTAAGATACCTTGAAATATTGGAAAGACTTTATCTTATTTTTAGTATTCCCCCTTTTGGCTCTCCTTTGATAAGAGCTGTTAAAAAGGAAAAAAAGTATTATTTTTACAATTGGTCGGTTTTGTCCGAAAATTTACCAACAGCTTTTGAAAATATGGTTGCCTCTCATCTTTTAAAATGGATACATTTTGAGCAGGATACCAGGGGAAGAGATCTGGAATTAAGATATTTCAGAGATGTTGAGGGAAGGGAAGTGGATTTTGTTATTACAGAAAGATTAAAGCCTGTTCGTTTTGTAGAGGTTAAGTGGCGGGATAGGAAAACCTCCAAAAATTTGAAATATTTGAAGAAAAAATTTCCTGATGTTCAAGCGATTCAGGTAATAGGTGAAAAAAGTTTTTCAACTGAGACCAAAGAAGGAATTTTGAAAAAATCTGCCATTGAATTTTTATCAGAACTTGTTTGATTATAGAGATTAAGTTTTAGAGCTGATTTTAGTATTTTTAAAAATAAATGCCTGCAAAACTTACCATTGACCCTCCACTTTCATCAATGGTAAATCTATAGTCAATTAATTCACCTTTTTCCTTCTTTACTAATTTTAGAAGAGTGTAAATCGGTCCCATACCGCAAATATTTGTGAAATTTTTGTTTTCTATTAGTTTATTTATAAAATCATCAGGCTTTTTCTCAATTGCCAGATCTAAAACTTCTTTGTCATAATTTACTGTTTCTTCCCTTTTTTCAATTGCAGGAAAGGGATCTCCGAATTGAATCCCTCTATGGCTCAGGTCAGAAGCTGCTATCAAAAATATATCATCATTTAAAAGCTCTTTTAACCAATCTATAAATTCACTGTGTTTTCTTCCGTCTAAAAATGAAGGTGCGAGTATGGGTAAAATCGTGAAATCTTCAAAAAGCTCTGCCAAGATATTGACCTGAAACTCGATTGAATGTTCGTATTTATGTGCAATTGAATCCTCAAAGTATTTTTCACCGAATCTGTTTTTTAGATTTTCAATAAACTCTCTGTCATACTGTACCAATTTCCCTGTTGGTGTTTCAAAATCTTTTTCGGCCACAATGAACTCATCTTTAAACATAGTATGATTTGTTCCGAGGATTATGAATCTTTTAAAATTTTTATTTATTAGCCCCGAATAAACCTTGACATAGCTCTCTTTTCCTCTAAAATAGTCTATATGGGGACTTATTATGCCCTGTTCAGGCTGTTTCTTATTTTTGTATGATTTTACCTCTTTTATAAAATCTTTAAAGAATTCCTTCCCCTTTTCGTCCTCTAAAAAAAAAGTATCATTAAGTTTTCTCACTTTTTCCTTTTTAAACTTCTCCTTTTCATCATTTAATTTTTTTCTGAATCTTACATTATCAAGGAGATAATTTTGGTCAAAGAAAGAAATAATCTCCTTTACAAAGTTTGTAGGAAGTTCCCTTCTGAATCTAAAATAAAAATTATCCTGTAAATCTCTCATAGGGGTTACCCCATTAAAAAAATAAATAATAAAGGCGACTTCCTCTTTTATAAAGAATTCATTGGAAAAACCGAGAGGATCTCTTATAACAAACCCTTTTTCACCATTTACTATTGCGGGAAAACTCTCAAATTGTCTCAATGCAGGAAGTGGCATTGGATTATTTATCACAAAATAAAATAAAATACAAGGAGAGTATCTTTTGTAAGGTTAATCTGGGGAGTAATTATTCTACTCTTCCGAAATCATCCTCAATTCTCACAACATCATCAAGTTCAGGTGTTGAAACTTCAAGAATGTGGCTGTCTTCAAGTGCTTCCACTCTGTGTTTTGTGTATGGCTTAAAGTGTATTGACTCCTCTTTTGTTAGTATTATTTCTTTCTTTTCTCCATCTATTTCTGTTATTATTTTTACCTTCCCGCTGAAAAGGTACATTGTTTCATCTTTTTTTTCGTGATACTGATAACTCAGTCTACTTCCTTTTTTAACGAATAATATTTTGCCTGCATACTTATCTGTGTGAGCGTAGAGAATTTCATATCCCCAGGGTTTTTCGATTTTCTTAATTTTATTGAGCATTTTCAATCTCCTTTATTATTTTATCAAATTAATGTTCTCAAAAAGTGTTTTGGGACAGGATTTTAAGAAACTTTCAATTACAAATTCCTTTACTTCATCAGCTGAAGAAAGATTCAGTGCTTTTTTTGAAATTTTTTTTAAATTTCTTATGCAGCTTGCTCTGAGTGTTCTTTTTACAAGAGGGATGGCAATGGGGGACATGCTTATGCTATTAATTCCTAATCCCAAAAGTATCATTGCAAATATTGGATTGGAAGCCATCTCTCCGCAAATTTGAACTTCAATTCCTGCTTTTCTGCCTTCATCTGCCACATTTTTTATTAATTTAAGGATTGCCGGGTTTACTGCTTTGTAAAGATAGTTTACGCTCGGATTTCCCCTGTCAACTGCAAGGGTATACTGTATTAAGTCATTTGTTCCAATACTAACAAAATCAACTTCTCTTGCCAATTTATCTATTATTAAAGCAGCTGATGGAACCTCTACCATTATTCCGAGATCATAATCATTTCTATTTATATTTTCTTCTTTTGCAATTTTATTAACAATTTCCTTTATTTCTCTTATCTCTTCCACTTCAGTAATCATAGGAAATAAAATTTTTACCCTGTGCTTTTTCCCGGCTCTAAGTATCGCTCTGATTTGCTCAGTAAGAATTTGAGGATTTTTAATAAAATACCTTATTCCTCTAAGGCCTAATGCAGGGTTATCCTCTTTGCCAATTGTAAAGAAAGCGCTCTTTTTCTCTCCTCCTATATCAACAGTTCTAATTACCACAGGTTTTCCATTCATCTTTTCAAGCACTGTTGTATAAAGTTTTTCTTGCTCTTCGGGAGTCGGCTCTTTATCACTAAAAAGATATAAAAATTCTGTTCTGAATAGCCCAATTCCTTCTGCACCGAAAGATAAAGCTAATTCCACTTCTTCTGGAAGCTCTATATTTGCCATTATTCTAAAGGGATAGCCATCCATAGTTTCCGAAGGGAGTTCTTTAACGGATTTTAATTCAAGCAAATACTTTTCATATTGCTCTTTTTTATTTAAATATTCTTTTTTCGTAGCAAGGGTAGGCTCAAAAATAACTTCCCCTTCGATTCCATCCACTATTACTTCTGCTCCATCATAAATTTCAGAAAGCTCTGCCTTTATATTTATAACAGCAGGAATTTCAAAGGCTTTTAGGAGAATTACAGAATGAGAATTTAATCCTCCTTTTGTTAATATTACACCTTTGAGATTTTCTTTCGTAATTAAACTTGCTATTTCCGAAGGTGGGATATCATCCGCAATAATAACAACAGGCTTATTTTCGGGAAAAACTTTCTCCTTTACATCTTTTCTTTTAAGGCTTTCAAGGAGTCTATTAAGGGCATCATTTATATCATTAATTCTATCCCTGAAGTATTCATTATCAAATTCTTCAAAAATCCTTTCATATTTTAATCTGACTAAATGAATAGCCCATTCGGATCTAACCTTCTCTTCTTTTATTATTTCTTTTATAGTATCAATTAATTCTTTATCCTTTAAAAGGAGAATTAATGTATCAAGAATTATTGCAGATGCTTTTCCCCTATTTTTTTCTACTCTTTGCCTTATTGCTTCAAGTTCTTTTATTGATTTTTTAACAGCCCTGTCAAATCTTTTTAATTCTTTTGGTATTTGTTTATCTGGAATACTTTCCCTTAAAATAAACTCAGTTTCCATTTTCATTGAAAAGAGGCTACCTATTCCTATACCCGTGGAAGCTGCTATTCCTTCTATTTTCTTGGTCACTACTCTTTTTCTCCGAATTTATTTTTAATTAACCTTTCAATTGCATTTATTGCCTTTTCTTCATCTTCTCCATCTGCTATGATTTTAATAACAGACCCTTTTGAAGCTGCTAAAGTTAATAACCCCAATAAGCTTTTGGCATTCACCTCTGAATTATTAAATTTGATTGTTATTTTGGACCGATATCTATTTGCAAGTTGAACCAGTTTTGAAGATGCCCTTGCATGAAGTCCTAATTTATTAGTGATTTCAATTTCTCTTTCAATCATTTTTCCTTCCTTTGTAAACATTGCTTGCAAGATATATGGAAGCTTTCCCTTCATTACATACACTTTCAGCTACTTTTTTGAGCTCAGTGCTTTTTTGAACAAAGGTAAATTTTAAGAGCATAGGTAAATTTACTCCGGTAATTACTTCTATTTTGTCCTTTTCAAGAAAAGAAAAAGAAAGATTTGAAGGTGTTCCTCCAAACATATCCGTAAAAATAATAACACCTGCTCCCATATCTACCTTTTTAATTGCATCTCTTATGTTTTTCTTTCCTTCTTCGATACTGTCATCCCATCCGATTGAAACAGGCTCTATATGGCTTATTTTCCCAACAATTCTCTTTACTGTTTCAAGGAGTTCTTTACAAAGAATTCCATGAGTAACTATGACTCCTCCTATCATTATTTTCTCCTATTTATTAATATCTCTATGGATTATAAATGTGTCAAAACCTTTTTCTTTAAAATATTTTGCGAGATATTCAACCAAAGCTACTGACCTATGTTTCCCGCCTGTACAACCTATTGAGACATTTATGTAAAATCTGTCTTTTTTAGCCTCTTTTAAAAAGAAATTTAAGAAAGATTTCATTTTTTTTATAAAGAGGTGTGTTTCTTTAAACTGCATTAAAAAACCCACTACCTCTTTATCAAGTCCAGTTTTCTGTTTATAAGTATCAACATAGTAGGGGTTAGGTATTGATCTTACATCGAAAACTAAGTCACTGTTTTCAGGAATACCATAGATAAAACCAAAGCTTTCAAAATTTACAAAAAAAGAACTTTTTTTATGGGGACTGAAAAGATTCGCACTTATTATTTTCTTTAAATCCTGGGGAGTTTTATCTGAGGTATCTATAACCAAAGATGCAATATCTTCTATAGGTTTTAAAATTTTCCTTTCAAGCTCAATACTCTCTTCAAGAGAAAGATTCTTTTTGGTTAAGGGATGGGGTCTTCTTGTCCTTTTATACCTTAGTACTAAGGAATCTTTATTTGCTTTTAAGAATACCAAACTCATGGGAATCCCTTTTTTATTCATTCTCTTGATAAAAGCAGGTAACTCTTTTATTAATTTTTCATCTCTTATGTCAACTACGAGAGCCAATTTTGAACTTTGTTCAACCCGGTTCTTTTGTAAAAGCTCTAAGAATTTAGTGAAAAGCTCAAAGGGGAGATTATCAATGACAAAATAACCCATATCTTCAAGAATTTTGGTAAAGGTTGTTTTCCCTGCTCCTGAAAAACCTGTGATTATTATTATAGTACTTTTCTTTGTCATATTTTTTTATTCCACTCCCTTAGTCTTTTATCTATTTCTCTTATAGGATTAATCCCTTTTTTCCTCAATAGAAAAACCCTGACAGCTACTTCTATAATAGTTGAAAGGTTTCTCCCCGGAGCAACCGGAATCTTAATAAGAGGAAACTCTTTACCGAGTATTTTTTTTGAGTTCATAGTCCATCCCAATCTATCATACTCTTTTTTGTCATCCCACTTTTCAAGCTCTATAATAAGATTTACCTTTTTATCATCTCCGATAGCCGAAATTCCCAAAAGTTCTTTTATGTTTATTATCCCCAAACCTCTTATTTCCATGTGGTATTTTGTTAGTTCAGGAGAAGCAGCAATAATTTCTCCATTCATATTTTCATAAAGTTCAACAATATCATCTGATATTAGTCGATGCCCTCTCATCACCAAATCAAGAGCATTTTCACTTTTTCCCACTCCAGAATCACCAATAATCAATACTCCTACTCCTGAAATATCCATCATAACACCGTGTATTCTCTTTTTTGAGGATAAATTCTTAAAAAGATATGAAGAGATTGTTTCAAGTGTATCTCTGAGTGATGAGTGGGAGATTAGAACAGGCAGTTTATGGTAATTTGCCATCGTTCTAAACTTTTTATACAAACCTCCTTCAGGCTCTATTAAAATTATACAGGCAATATTCTTGGAAAACATTCTTTTCAAGACTTTTATTTTCTTTGAAGGGGTAAAATTTCTAAAAAGGCTTAGATAAGTATTTGAAATTAATAGAATTCTTCCGCTTTGAATATCTTTTGTTTTATGCTCTGAAAGAAGATACTCAGGCTCAAGTATGTAAGGGGATGTTATTTGATTCTTTAATCCTTTTTTGCCGCTGACTACTTCAATTTTCAGAAGATTATTTAAATTTTTTATTAATTCTTCTACTGTTATGAAAATAGCCCCATTGGAAAGGCTCATTATTAACTCTCGCTAAGCTCTGCTTCTTTTAAGATCTCATAAACTTCTATTGAAGAGGTGCTGTTTCTTAAATTTTTCATAAAGGAGTCTGATTTTTGAGCTAAGTGAGCTGCGGCAGCTAATATTTGAAGGTGGTATGTTGGATTTTCTGTTGGGGATATTACCAAAATTACAAGATATGTTGGCTTTTTATCATTTGAATCAAAGTCAATCCCTTCTTTATTAACTCCTGCTGCAACTATTGGTTTTTTAATTTCTTTTATTTTACAGTGAGGGATAGCTACTCCTTTACCAATACCAGTGCTTCCTAAAGCTTCTCGTTCAAGAACTTTTTTGATAATTTGTTCCTTTTTCTTTATAAGTTTTTTCTCATGGAGTTTTTCTATTAATTCTCTTATTACAGCTTCCTTCTCTGTTGATTCCAAAAAGAAAACCAAATCTTTAGATAAAAGCGATGTTATATTCATCCTTTAAACTCTATAATACCTATTTCGTTTTCACCTCTCTTAAATACCACAGAAAACCAACCCGTGTCAATATTCTTAAAAGCAAAAACAGGATCATCCGAATTTTCAAGAAAACTGATAGCTTCATTGATTGAAATAGGTTTCATTGTATAATTGTCTGAATAATACATAACAGGTTTTTCAGAGGGTTTTTCTTCTTTGCCATACTCCTTTTCAAAGACTTCCTCTTTCTCTCTCTTTCTTTTTCCTTCTTTAATCTTTTCCTTTTCTTTTTTTGCCTGTTTTATAACAGAATCAAAGGCTGCCTTTAGAGTTGATTTTAAATTTTTTCCTTTTTCTTTAGCATTAATAAAGGCTAATTTTGAATTAACATTAATGTCTACCACAAAATTAATTTTTTCTTTGGATATAATGATTTCAGCATCAACAATCTCAGAAAGCATCTTTTCGATCTTGTTTAGTTTTTTTACTGCGAATTCTCTTTCCCAAGAACCTAAATTTAAGTTTCTCCCTGTAATTTTAAAATTCATTTATTCACCTCTCATTTTATTTTTCTTTTAACAGAGGAAGGAATTCCTATTGCTTCCCTGTATTTTGCTATTGTTCTTCTTTTTATATTAATGCCTTCTTTCTCAAGAATCTCTGCTATTTCTGAGTCCGACAGAGGTTTTTTCTTGTCCTCTTTTTCAATCAATTTTCTTATTTTCTCCTTTATACTTGAAGAAGAAACAAAATCTCCTGATTTAGTTTTAAGGGAGGATGAAAAGAAAAATTTCAGAGAAAATAAGCCCGACGGTGTGAGGACATACTTATTTGAAACTATCCTGCTTATTGTGGTTTCGTGGAGTTCTGTGATTTCAACAATGTCTCTTAATTTCAGGGGTTTTAGGTATTCAGGTCCCTTGTAAAAAAATTCTTTTTGTATGTCTGCTATTGCTTTTACTACTTTATAGAGGCTATTATTTCTATAATCATAGGCTTTTATGAAATTAATCGCTTCCTCGAATTTTGCTTTTAGAAATTTTGCATCTTTACCCCTTTTCCATTTATACTGGGCAATTATATTTTTATAATACCTGCTCAATTGTGGCCTCGGTAGATTATCATCATTAATATAAACATTTAATTCTCCATCCTCTTGAATTATAAAAGCATCAGGGACTATGTATTCTGTTCTGATTTCCGTAATACTTTCCATAGGGTATGGCTGAAGAGTTTTTATCTCTTCAATAATTTCTTCAATCTCTTCTTTTGAAATTTCATATCCTTTTATCAATTTGTCATAATCTTTTTTTGCAAGGTCTTCTAAATTATTGTTTATTATTTTTTTGATTAACTCTTTGTGTCTTAGGTTATTGAGCTCTGCTTGAGTGATTAGGACTTCTTTAATATTATAGCTTCCGATTCCATAAGGCTCAATTGCTTTTATTTTTTCTCTTATTCTTTCAAAATCTTCAAAACTAATGTCAATACCTTTTTCCTTGTTTTCTTCAATGAATTTTTCAATATCAGATTCATTTAATACGAGCAAACCCTTTTCATTCAGATTATCAATAATAAAATCAGAAATAATAAGAGAGAGTGAATCATCGAGTTCCAACCTTATTCTGAATTTGATTTTATCATAAGCACTCTCTCTTGAGGGGAGTAATTTTTCTATAAGGTTCTCCTCTTTTTCCTTCCTTTTACTGTAAAAGCTAATATCTTCTATGGACTCAAAAAAATCTTCTATTACATCAATATCAAAGGCAGATTCTTCCTCACTTTGCTCTATTTTATCTTGGTCTCCAATGGGATGTTCTTCTGTGCTTCCTTCCTCTTCTTTATTTTCATCTTTTTTTTCTTCCTCTTCTTTCCCGGTGGATTCTATTTCGATAAAAGGATTCTCTTCTACAATTGTGTTGAGAGAAGATAGTAAATCTATGTAATTAAGATTTAAGAGTTTTAATTGTTGAAAGAGAGAAGGATTTAGCTTTTGTTTTAGAGCGGGGCCTAAATTGATAGAAATTCCTTTTTTAGCTACCATTAGTGTATCCTTATCTCCTTTCCCAGATATTTTTCTTTGATTAAAGGATCAGAAAGGATCTCTTCAGGAGGACCTTCTTTTAAGATTTTGCCATCCACTAATATATAAGCTCTGTCTGTTATTTTTAAAGTCTCTCTGATATTGTGATCACTTACTATTACGCCAATCCCATCTTCTTTAAATCCTAATATGAGTTTTTGTATTTTGCTTATTGCTATTGGATCCACTCCTGTAAAAGGTTCATCCAGAAAAATATATTTTGGAAAAGTTGCAAGAGCTCTTGCTATTTCAAGCCTTCTCTTTTCACCTCCGGAAAGTGTTTTTGCTTTTTGCTTTCTCACCTTTTGAAGCCCAAATCTGTCTAAAAGAAGCTCAAGGTAAAAGCCTCTTTTCTGTATATTAGGAACCATGTTTTCCAGGACAAGTAAAATATTGTTTTCGACAGAGATATCTCTGAAAATAGAGTGTTCTTGCGGAAGAAAAGTCATACCGAGAAGTACTCTTTTATACATGTGATAGTTGGTGATTTCTTTATCATCAAAATAAATTTTCCCATCATTAGCTTTTATTAAACCTATTATAATTGAGAATGCTGTTGTCTTTCCAGCGCCATTTGGACCAAGAAAACCCACTATTTCTCCCTTTTTTAAATTGAGATTAATTCCTTTCAGAACCTCTTTATCTCCATACCTTTTTATCAAATTTTCTGCTTTTATCATTCTTCTTTAATGATTACTTTTACCTTTTTATCTACCTTTGAAGTAGCATAAATTTTACCATTCTCAAGGTTTAAAGTCAATTTTTCCCCTTCAATTTTCGTGCCTTTTTGGTCTTCAAACCTCGCTTTTCCCGTTAAATAAACCATTTTCTTTTTTAAATCTATTTCCGCTTTTTCACATTCACCTTTTCCTTTATTAAACTTTATTTTAATATTCCCCTTTATAATAACCTTTTCATAATTATTATTTTTTATGGAGATCGTAGCATTGTTTCCGTTTATTTTTAAGTTGTTTCCCTTTGTAAATAATATTTTGTTTTTAATTATAATCTTTTTTTTGCTTGTTTCTATTATACCACCTTTTATTGTTATATTTTTTTTTTGGATTTTTCCGTTTATAATCTTAGAACTATTATCTTTTTTAATCTCAACTTTTTCCCCAATGATTTCTCCATCAGAGCTTTTTATAAAAACATTTCCCTTGAAAGTTGTAAAGTCCTCTTTTTTGATAAAGGAGTCACAAATAAAATTAAGTTTTCCTTTGTCCAAAAATCCGCTCACATTATCTTTTGCTTCAATATTATTTTTACCATTGATTATTATGCTTTCTCCTTTTAAATAAAAGTCTTTGTTATTGTTGAATGTGGAATGCTTAAAAAGTTCGTATCTTTTTTTTGCTATTGAAAGATAGGCCTCTTGAGCGGTAAGGCTTGCCTTTTCATCAATAAGAAATAGAAAATTGCTATCCTTTGCCTTAATTACCGAGACCTTACTTTCTTTGTCAAATATTATTTTTAGATATTCACTTCCTCCTTTTCCCTTTTTATTGCTCCCCTTTTTTGTTGTTTTTAGAACAGAATTAAGAATCTCTATTTCTCTTAGATTATTGTTTAAAAATTTTACTTTTATTGATGAGAAAATTATATTTCTTCTGATATTTGGCTCTATGATTGTAATTTTCCCCGGGGAGTTGCTAAAAATTTCTGTTATATTATTGTTTTCAAAAAAAAGTCGCATATTAGAGATTAATATTTTTCTTCTTTTTACGGTTTTGCTGTTTTTTTTATCAATTTCCTTGGAAATTTCAGAAATATTTATACTTCTTGAGAAACCATCGAAAAGCTTGTTGTTTTCGGTTAAGTTTAAATAAAGGTGTGGCATTTCTATTGTTAATGCTTTATTCTCTTTTTCATTTGTTATCTTTAACGGGGTTCCCGTTATTTTTAGTATCTTTTGTTTATTGTAGAAAAACATATTTTTTGCTTCAATATTAAAGGTGGATTTGTTTTTCTTAATGAAAAAATCCTTGATTCCTCTGAAAACCACGGAATCTTTATCTATTCTGTAAAAAAAATCCTTTGCCTTAAATCCGAAATTTTCACCTTTTACTGAAACAGGAAGTTTGGATCTTATGACTTTAACATTATAAATAATTTCTTTCCCCTTTAATATTATTTTATTGCTTTTAACTTTAATATTTTTTGAGAATACTATTTTTTTAAAGTCAGGAGAAGCTTCCATTTCATCGGAGAAAATTTTTACTATCTTTCCCCCTGTTAACATTTCAGTAAAAACATTTCCTTTTATGTATATTTTTTTGTCATTTCCGATTGAAAAATTATCTCCCTTTACACTGAATTTTTTTACTCCTTTGACTCTTTTTTCAAAGTAAAATTTATTATTTTCTGTTTTTTTTATTATTTCAATGTCTTTCTTGCTTTTGCCTGAGTTTAAAATAATCATTATACCTATTGTAAGCAAAATTATCATTATTAGAGCTATTAAGATTCTTTTTTTCATTTTAAATCAAGTACCTCTATGACAAATTTGTTTAAATATGTGTGAACGGTAAATATAATGTGTTTTTTGTTAGAATCGAGTTCTATATAAGGTCTTTTCCAGAGGTATGCTTCTATCTCTGATGAGTTTTTTGAGATTTTAAGATTTACTCTTTTGCTGTCCTTTCTTATTTTCATCTTTATGTTGGCATCAAGGAGGGCAAAAACAGGCTTTGTATTTCCAAAACCAAAAGGTTTTAATTTATTAAATGATTTGAAAAAATTTCCATTTAGATTAAAGAGATCAATTTCACCATCCACAAAAAATCTTTTTTTTATCAAAGTATCCTCTTTATTAAAACTCTTTCTTATGGCTGCCCTTAAACCTTCTATTCTATGTGCATCTATTGTAAAACCTATTGCCTGAGCATGTCCTCCGAAGTTCAAATCTCCCTCTTCCGTTTTGAGGTTTTCTTCAAGAGTTCTTATTTTATCAATAAGTGAAATTTTGCCTGCGGATCTTCCCGAAGCATGTCCCTTTCCATTTTCATCAATCGCAATTAAAATTACAGGTCTTCCATACTCTTCCACTAATTTTGAGGCAACTATTCCGATTACCCCTTTATGCCATCCTTCTTTTTCAATAATTATAATCGGATCTTCTGAAAAGCCTCTTTTTTGAATTAAGTTCTTAGCTTCATTCAGGACTTTGTTTTCAATGCTTTGTCGTTTCCCATTTAGTTTATTTAACTCTTTTGCTATTTTAAAAGCTTCCTGTTCATCTGAGAGAAAAAGAGACATTATCATATTTGGGTCTTCCAAACGCCCTGCAACATTAATTCTCGGACAAATTCTAAAAAGAAAATCTTCAGTGTTAAGTCCCCTGGAGCTTACCCCTGATACTTTCATAAGAGCATTTAAAGCCGGATCAGATGAATTTTCAATCTCTTTTATACCGTTTGAGACTATTATTCTGTTTTCATCAATTAAGGGTACGACATCGGCAATTGTCCCGAGTGCCGCCCATTTTAAAAATGGTGGAAGAAGATTTTCCATATTTGAGCTTTTAAATAAAGCCTGAACAAGTTTAAATGCAACTCCCACTCCCGCAAGATGCTTAAATGGATAGTTTGAATTTTTCAATTTCGGATTTATTATGGATAGGGCAGGGGGAAGCTCTTCTGCCGGGATATGGTGGTCTGTTATTATCAAGTCTATTGATGTCCTTTTTATCTCCTCTGCAAAATCAAATCCTGTTATTCCATTATCCACAGTTATAACTAAATTTGCTCCACTCTCCTTTACTATATTTATATCCTCTTTTTTAACACCATAACCATGATTTAATCTATGGGGGATGTAATAGGTATTATCTATGTTTAATAGATTGAATGCTTTGTGAAGGAGTATTGAAGAAGAAAGTCCGTCAACATCATAATCCCCGATTATTATTATTTTTTCTCCCTTTTCTCTTGCTCTTAGTATCCTTTCAACACTTTCTTCCATTCCATCAAGTAAAAATGGCTCATAGAGATTGTCCAGAGAAGGGTTTAAAAATCTCCTGATTTTTTCTTTGCTGTTAAGTCCTCTGTTCAAGAGGATATTTGCGACTCTTTTATCAAGGGAGAATGCTTTTGAGATTTCCTCTGCCTCTTTATGTTCGGGTAAAAATTCCCAGACTGTTTCTCTCATACTTCCGGTGTTTCCTTTGAAGCCCTTACGGCCCTGTCATGAGCCCATGAACGAATCTTTTTAATTTGCTCTGCCATCGTTGTAGAAAGAGGAACTGTGTTCCCAAAAATTTTAAACAAATCGTCTTCTGTTAATTTTCTCTTTTCCGCATAGGCTTCATACATGGCGGAAATTATTACCTGCTCTATCTCAGCTCCACTCCACCCTTTTGTAATTTGAGCAAGCTGCTGAATATTAAAATCATTTATATCATTACCTCTCTTTTTCAAATGTACTTTAAATATTTCCTCTCTCTCTTTCCATGTGGGAAGATCAACAAAGAATATTTGATCAAATCTTCCCCTTCGTAATAGTTCTGCAGGGAGCCTGTCTATTCTGTTTGCTGTTGCTCCTACGAAAATATCGGATTTATGTTCCTGCATCCATGTTAAAAAGTAGCCTAATATTCTTGAAGTCGGGCCCTCAACCTGTTTGTCTGTAATTCCACTTTCAATCTCATCAAGCCAGAGAATTGCCGGGGATAATGATTCAACTAATTTTAATGCTCTGTTAAATGCTTTTTCAGGATCACCTCCAATTCCGGAATATACGAGATTCATATCAAGTCTGAACATAGGAAGTTTCCACAATTCAGGTATGGTTTTTATTGACAGTGATTTACCGCATCCAGTTATTCCCATTACGAGTATTCCTCTTGGTTTATCCAATCCGTATTCCTGAGCTTTTTTTGAAAAGGCATCTTTCCTTTTTATAAGCCAGTCTTTCAAATTTTCAAGTCCCCCTATATCATTTATATTTATTCTCTCATTAACAAACTCAAGCACACTCTCTTTCATTATTATCTGTTTTTTAATCCTGTGTACATCATTTAAAATGGAGGAATCAATCTCTCTTTTCGCGTGAAAAAGTTTCACCAAACTTTTGGTAGCTTCATCAATTGTCATACCCTGAAGTCCCAGGGCTATCTCATCATAATCATCTTTGCTAAGGCTTATGTTTACCCCTTTGTTCTGATATCTTGTAACTATCTGTTTAAACACTGACATAAGCTCATCTTTGTTAGGGAGTGGCATTTCAATCACTTCTATCTCCCTTGTAAGCTCAATCGGGATTTCCTGTACCGGAGAGACAAAGAAAATGTATTTTAGCTTTCTCTTAATATTATAAATTAACTCTTTTGTCATTCTTATAAGATCGGGAGAGTGTTGCCAGTACAGGTGGAAATCCTTTAATATTAAGATTGCTTTATCCTGAACTCTATCAAAGTATTGTAATACATCTTTCGGATTATCAACTTTTTCTATTTGCTTTTCATTTTCATCTATTATCCCTTCACTAACATTCCAAATAAAAGTTTTTAAATCGGAGATAAGAGGTGAGACTGTGTTTAAAATTTGTTTTACAGCTCTTTCCTCTTCCCAGCTAACCAAAAATATAGCCTGATTTTTGGCTATTATTGCCCTTTTTAATTCATCCTTAAAATTCATCAAACCCCCTCATCTTTTTTGAAAAAATAAATTTTACTTTGAGCCCTCCGTTTGAAAGCCTTCTTGTATTTTTGGAGAAATCCGTGATTTGGACTCTCTTTTTTTCTGTTATTTTAAAGCTTCCGAAATTTTCTATTTTCACATTTTCCCCTCTTTTAAGGGCTTCAGATATTTTTTCAATTATCATATTTACAAATTCTTCCGCTTCATTTTTTGTAAGCCCTGTTCTATTGTGGAGTTCTACTATAAGATCCTTTTTGTTCATCAATTATTCCATAATAAAAACAGCTGCTGCGATTGTACTTACCCAGATACCCTTTTCTCCCACACCATTTTGGGTGATTGATGTAGTATAGAGGATTTTATCCTTGATTTTATAATAATCTTTATCCTCTTTCCATGATGTGCTTGGTGGAACAAATGAAAGCCCCATGGTGGTTGCGAGCATATGAGCCGCAAGAAATTCCGCATAATCACCCGCTTCTTTTTCATCCTGTCCAAAGCTGTGATGTTCTGATAAATAACCATAGGTGGAGCGATCCTTAGGGATAGCTAAACCAACTGAAGATGAGATTACCCTTTTGGGCTCATCCGTTTGGTTTTCACTCATAACAACAAAAACAACCTGTCCCGGATGGATAAGCTTGAGGCCTTCTTCGACTGAAATAAGCTCTGCTCCCGGGGGGAAAATACTTGATGTTTTTACAAGATTAAAAGGAGCAATTCCGGCATTTCTCAGTGCATCTTCATAGCTTGCCAGCTTCTCTTTGTGTTTACCCAAACCTTTTGTTAAGAATACTTTTTTAGGAATTAAGTTTTTCATAACAAATTTTAACAGAGAGAGCCTCTTTTTTCAATTAAAACACTGCTTGTTTCGACTTAAATTAATTTCTCAAATATCTTTATTATTCTTTCTTTTGTAAGTTCTTCAAACTCTCCGAGGTATCCGCTCTCATTACCGTGTAATCTTATGCAATCATCTGCGAAAATTTTTATATTATCTTTATTGACCCCATCATTGTTAAGTTTTTCAGGCAAAAGGTTATCCTGCATCCATTTCCTGAATTCTGAAATTCCCTTCTCTGCGGAAGTATTAAAAGTTAGTTCAAAGTATTTTTCCGTTCTTTCTCTGTTTATCTCAAGCATTGTTTCAAAATAGGGTGGAAAGAGTGCCGAAAGTCCTTTTCCATGCGGGATATTGAGGTGTCCTGAGATAGGATGCTCCAAATAGTGCATCACAAAGGTTCCCTTTGTTCCTATTGACGGGATCCCCGAGAGTGCAAGGGTTGATGCAATCATAATTTCAGCTCTTTTTTCATAATCTTTGAGATTATTCAAAACTTTTGGCAGGGCTTTTATTAATATCCTTATTAAAGATGCGATTATTTCATCGGATATATTGGAATTATTTTCTCTCGTGCCTAAAAAGGGCTCGGTTAGGTGAGAAATTATGTCAGCCACTCCGTACGCAGTATATTCAGGAGATACTGAAAATGTGTATTCGGGCTTTAGTACGGCTATTTTTGGTATGGTATGAGTTGAGCCAAAGGCTATCTTCTCTTTTGTATCCTTATTGGTTATTACAGCTCCTCCGTCTGCTTCAGAGCCTGAAGCCGCAAGGGTTGGAATTGCTATTATTGGCAGGGCTCTTTTTATTCTTTTAGGCCTCTTTCTTCCGTCTCTTATATAATCCCAGATTTTACCTCCATTGGAGTGAACAACTGCTATCCCCTTTGCAGAATCCATAACAGAGCCTCCGCCTATGGCTATTATAAAGTTTGTTCCAAAATCCTTTGAAATCATAGCTCCATTATCCACAGCAGTATTTATCGGATTGCTCATTATTTCATCATAGATTCTGAAATCAATATTTTTTTCCTTTAAAATGGGGATTATATCATCGAGAGCTCCGGATTTTACAGCACTGCTTTTCCCTGTTACAACAAGTGCTTTTCTTCCAAAACCGCCTATTACCTTTTTAAGCTTCTCTATTGCACTTTCTCCGAAAAAAATCCAATCGGGAATCTTTAATCCGAAATCTAACATCTTTCCTCCTTTCTTATAAGTTATTCAATCCCTCTCTATTATTGCTCCGCCGATGAGATACTCATCAATATAAAAGCTTGCAAGCTGACCGGGAGTAATTGCTTTCAGGGAGGATGAAAGTGAAATTTTGTACCTATCTTCTGACTCCTCTATCTTTTCAACTAAAATCCTTTCCCCGCGAAATCGGGTTCTGACGGAGAATTTTTCGTTTGAATCCGGTTTTAAAAACCAGTTTATGTTTTTTGTGAAAAAGTATTTTTTCATTAAAAGCCCTTCATCACCGAGAAAAACCAGATTTTTCTCAGGCTCTATTTTATAGACATAGAGCTTTTCTCCCGCGGAAATTCTCAAGCCTCTCCTTTGACCGATGGTATATTTGTAAAAACCTGAGTGCTCTCCTAATATTTTGCCTTTGCTATCCACAAAATAGCCCTTTCTTCTCTTTTCCCTTATTCTTTTTCTTATGAAATTATAGTATTTTTGCTCTTTAATAAAGCACACCTCAAAGCTCTCCTTTTCTTCCTTGAAAATTTCTGAAAAATTTTCCAGCATGATTTTTTTTACATTTTCCTTTATTTCATTTTCAAGAGGGAATATTAACTTTTTTAGTGCTGATGGTTTAATAAGGGATAAAAAGTAGGTCTGGGATTTTTTTCTGTCCTTATGCTCTTTTAAGAGCTCCTTTCCTCTGTACTCCACTTTTTCAACATAATGGCCAGATGCAAAATAATCAAAGTTTTCAAATTTTAAAATTTCTTTTATGAATAAATCCGATTTTATTTCTCTGTTGCAGATTGCACATGGGTTTGGAGTGTATCCTTTAAGATAGGCTGAGACAAAATAGTTAATTATTTTTTCATTGAATGCTTTGGAAATATCTATTGTGTGATGCTCTATCCCAAGAGCTTCGGCTACTATTTTTGCCCTATTTGTATCAAAAATATTATTTACTTTAAAAGTAAAAGCTTTTACTTCATTCCCTTCGGATTTTAATTTGAAAGCCGCAAATGATGAATCAACTCCACCGCTTAAAGCCACTGCTATTTTCATTTAAGATTTTACCATAAGCTTAAAATAAAAAGAATTTTTTCTTTATGTTTTTCAGAACCAATTTTGAAAATTCTTCGATATCAACCCCGAATTTTTTAAAAGCATACTCATCATAAGGAGTATCACCTTTGTTGATAATAATCAGTCTGCCGTCATTGTTTAAGGTACACTCGGGTATTTTTGCAACCGGATGAACTATCAGAGATGAGCCAAATACGAGACAATAATCCGATTGTCCGGCAATACTTCTCATTCTATTGATTAGATTGGGATCAATTTTTTCTCCGAAAAAAACAACATCCGGTTTTAAAACACTACCGCATTCTGTGCATTTGGGAAGTTTCTCATTCTGGATTTCTTTATATACTTCATCAAGAGTGTACTCCTTTTCGCAATTAAGACACCTGAATCTTTCGAATGTTCCGTGAACTTCTATAAGCTTTTCTGTGCCTGCTTTCTTATGGAGTCCGTCAATATTTTGAGTGATTACCCAATTCACTTTTCCAAGCTCTTCAAGTTTTTTTATCAATAGATGAGCAGAATTGGGTTTTGATTGTTTAAGAAGTTTGAGATAATCTTTTGCAAAAAGATAAAAGGATTCAGGATCTTTTTTAAAACTTTCAAGGTCAAAGACATTCTTTTCTGAAACAGTGTAAAGGCCGTTTTCTCCTCTGAAATCCGGAATCCCCGAAGCAGTGCTCACTCCTGCTCCTGTGATTATACAAAAATTGTCTTCCTCTTTTACAAGAGTTGCAAATTCTTTTGCAGCGAGCTCTTCATCAAGTATTAATCTCATTTAATATCCTTTTAACATCTCCCACCAAATAGAGAGAACCTGTTATTAGTATTTTGCTCTTTCCACTATTTTTTAGAATCTTTTCAACAGCTTTTTTGAGGTCAAGCTCAATTTCAAAATTTCTATTTGTATGGGAAAATTTTTTGTAAATATTCTCCGGATCTTCCGCTCTGTAAATATTTGCTTTTGTAAGTATTATTTTTTTGCAAAAGGGGAAAAGCATTTTGCCCATTTCATCTATCTTCTTTCCCTGTGAAACTCCAAAAAGACAGCAAAGATCTCTTAAATTTTCATTTTCTAAAAATTCTGTAAGTCTTCTTATCCCGTCAATATTGTGAGCCCCATCAAAAATAATTTTATCCTGATAAATTTCAAGCCTTCCCTCTATTACTGCGTTTTCAATTCCTTTTATTATATAGCTTTTTTTTTGTTTACTAAAAACCGGCAAATTTTCATATATCTTTATTGCCAGAGATGCATTTTCTCCCTGATGATTTCCAGGCATTTTCGGTTTGAAAAAATAATCATCTTTGACTGTATGATAGTGAAATGTTCTATTATTTTTTTTGTAAAGTTTATTTTTTTTATCAAAAGTTTTGATTAATTTTGAATTATTTTTTTCTGCAAAGTCTTTTATAATTTTGACTGTATGTTTTGGAATTCTTCCTATTACTATGGGTGTATTTGGTTTTATTATACCTGCCTTTTCTCTGGCAATTTTTGTAAGTGTTTTTCCTAAAATTCTTGTGTGATCATAGCTGATTGTTGTAATTGCTGAAATAAGAGGGAAGAGAACATTTGTGGCATCAAGTCTTCCTCCGAGTCCTATTTCAAAAACACCGAAGTCCACATTCTTTTCATTAAAGTACAGGAAGGATGCAACAGTCATTGTTTCAAAAAAGGTCAGACGATTGGGTAAAATCTTTTTTTCAAATGCTTTTTTAACTTTATCCTTTATGAAAAAGACAATTCTTTCAAGTTCATCATAATTTATTTTTTCCCCGTTAATTCTAATTCTTTCATTAACTTCAATTAAGTGGGGAGAAGTGAAAAGGCCGACTTTGTATCCCAATGATTGCACAATTGATGATAAAAAGGTTGAAACAGAACCCTTTCCATTTGTCCCTGTTATTAGGATAGATTTTATACTTTTTTCAGGATTTCCGATCTCATTTAAAAATAATTTAATCCTATCTAACTCTAATTTAAAACCACTCTTTTGTATTGAAACTAAGTATTTTTCTAAATCTTTTTTTGACAATTAGATTTCTTCTGCTTCCTCCTCTTCATCAGCAAATTCGTCAGGTACTCCCAAGAGTGTAGCAGCACCATCATAGATCTGTTTGATTACCTTTCTTCTGCTTTTTAATTCTTCCATTTTTTTCTTAAAATTTTCGATTTCCTCTTCAATTTGCTGATCAATAGCTTTAATCTGCTCTCTTGTTTGATTTAATGTGTTTGTGTAAAAATCCTTCTGTTCTTTGCTTAATTCAGCCATATTTTCACCTCTCTAAGTTATTTTTTTATTAATAAAGAAACCATTTTCCATGTTCTTACTTTAATTCCATTTCTTCTTGGTTTTGTAAATCTCCATTGGTCAATGACTTTAGCCATTTTTTGTTCCATTCCTGCTACAGGTGGAATTGATCTTATTACTCTAAATTTTTCGACCTTTCCATCCGGTCCAACAAGCATCTGGATAAATAGCCTCACATTACCAAGCCTTGCTTCTTCATAGGTTAAGCTTGGGATTCCTCTTTTTAAAATTTTTAGAGGTTTGTCCAGTGTATTGAGAGGAACAACTTCTCCTTCTTTAAAAGCTGGTTTTTGAACCTCGGGCTTTGATAGAGGTGTTTTTTGAGGTTTTACTTGATTTGATTGTTGAGTTTGATTGGTTGTGTTTGTTTGCTGAGAATTAACATTTTGATTGTTCTGGGTATTATTGTTTGCACTGGTATTCGTTTGCTGATTGTTTGCAGTGTTCTGAGGCTGTTGGTTGCTCTTTGCACTTTGAACCTGAGAAAGTGTATTTTGGATGCTCTTATTTTGATTCTTTTGATTTGTCTGTTTTTGCTGAGAAACTATATTTTTATTCTGGTTTGTTTTTTTAGGCTTTTTGGTGGTTTTGGGAGGAGTTGTTATTGTTTTAGTTTTCTGATTCTGAGCCTTTATTTTATTTTGTGCCTGATTGATGTTTGATTGAGTTTTTTGTTGATTCTGAGATGTTGTATCTATTTTCTGCTGAGTAGTTTGCTGTGTTTGTGTATTTTGGTTTGTGAACTGAGTGTTTTGTGTGTTTTGAGTTGTATCAATGTTGGTTTGTAAATCCTGACTCTCTGTTGTTTGTTCATTTGTGAGATTACTTTCAACGGGTAAATTTTGTGATGCGATAGTTTTTTCTTTTTTTACAGGAGCTGGATTTATAGGGAATTCTTTTATTGCAACATAATTTGAATAAAAGTAATAGCCGGCTCCTCCTAAAATAACCATTAAAATTATTATAATAAGAAGAGCTTTTGAGGATTTTTTCTCCTCCATTAACACTGATTCTATTTCTTCATTTAATTCTTTTACTTTTTCCTTACTTTTATCTTCTTTGACCTCTTTGACGGGCTTTTCTTTTTCAGTAGAGGGTTCTATTATTTCTTTAATTTTCTCTTTTTTCTTCTCTTCCAATATTTTTTCAGTTTTCTCAACTCTTCGAATTTCTTTTTTCTCTTCCTCTGGAGTTTCAATTACTTCTTCTACTTTCTTTTCCTCTTTTTTCCTTATTATTTCATCAAATTCCTTTTTCTTTTTGATAATTTCTGTTGTATCTTCTATTGAAAATCCCTCTTTTCTGACCTCTTCCGGAAACATTCTTGCCATAAACTTTGATAAGATATCTTTCATAATAGCCACATTGTTTACCTCTTTAACAAGCTCTTTTTCAATTTCATTGCTAAGCTCTTTTGCTGTCTGGTATCTGTCGTCAGGAGATTTCATGAGGCATTTTTTTATTATTTTTAAAATATTTTCTGAGATAGATTTATTCCATATATTGGGAGGATCATACTCAACTTTTCTCACTTTTTCTAAGATGGCCGTTTCTGAAGTTGCAATAAATGGATTTCTTAAGGTTAGCATTTCATAAAGTAAAACACCAATTGCGAATATATCTGATCTGCTATCAATGTCCTCTTTACCCATTGCCTGTTCAGGAGACATATAAATAAGTTTTCCCTTTAAACCTCCTGCTACCGTTTGATGTAATTTTATTTTTGCCTTTGAAATGCCAAAATCTGTTAATTTAACCTCTCCTTCGTATGATAGAAGAATATTGTTGGGATTCACATCTCTATGAACTATATTTAAAGGTTCTCCTTTTGAATCTTTTTTTCGATGGGCATAGTCAAGTGCATCACTTATTTTCAAAGCAATATATAGGGCTATATCCATTGGTAGTGACTTTTTTTGTTTCCTTAATTTCTTTAACACAGCTCCGAGATCTTTCCCTGACACATATTCCATTGCGATTATGTATTCATTGTTCATCTTCCCCAAGTCAAAAATCTGGACTATATTAGGGTGAGAAAGAGATGCCGCTATTCGAGCTTCATCAATAAACATTGTTATAAAATCATCATCCTGAGCAAGATGTGGTAATATTTTCTTAATTGTAACTATTTTTTCAAAGCCGACAGGCCCTTTTTGCTTGGCTTTGTATATTTCCGCCATACCTCCTGTTGCAATTTTGCTTAAAAGTTCGTAACGCCCCTCAATTTTATCAACATTTTTTTGGATTTCCTCTTTCTTCTCTTCAAGTTCTTTTTTTAATTTTTCCTGTTCTTCTCTTTTTTCAGAGGTTCTGGCTGGTTTTTTATAACCTGTTTTTTTTAGTTCAACGAGGGTTTTTCTTATTAATTTGTCTATATCATCTGTTTCTATGTTTCTTTTAGTTTTCTTTTCCTCTTTTTTTATAACTTCTTTTTTCTTATCTTTTGGTGTTATTATGTCTGTTATTAATTTATCAATGTCCAGGGTATCACTTTTTTTATGGGAATGTTTATCATGATGCACTGTCTCTTTTTCAGGTTCTATTTCCTGAATTTCTGGAATTTCCTCTTTGGCTTCCTCAATTTCATTGATTTCCTCAATTTCTTCTATCTCTTCTATTTCTTGTTTAACCTCTTCGTGGTTAAAATTCTGAGTTTTTTCTATCTCTTTTTCAACTTTTTCTTTTTCTTTGTTTATGTCTTTTTCAACTTTTTCATTTATTTCTTTAAGAATATCTCCGAATAAATCATCTGAGCTCATTAATTCTCTCTCTTCCGGGGATATTTCTTTACCTACCATTTTCTCCATTTCTTCTTTTTCAAATAATTGGGTTTTACCCTCATCATCTTCTTTTTCTTCTTCTAATTCGAGATTTAGCTTTTCTAATATTGTTTTTTTCAAAGATTCAAGAGAAAAAGGTTTTTCCAGAAAGGCAGAAGCTTTGTTAACACTTAAGGCTTTATTTTTAATTGAGCTTCCTTTGTATATACCTGAAACTATGAGAACTGGAAGAGCAGAGCCAAATTTTGTGTAAATTGTTTTTGAAAGTTTTAACCCATCAATTTTAGGGATAACTATTTCTGCTATAATTAAGTCAAAAGAATTATCAAGTATTTCCAATACCTGATTTCCGTCTTTTGCAATTACAATTTCTGCTTTGTACTTTGTAAAGAAATCTTTAATGCTTTTTATAAATTTTTGGTCAGTATCAACAATTAATACCTTTTTTAATTTCTTCACTCTTTTACCTCTTCAATCTATTTTAATCTATATTTTTCATTGATTTTTTATTTTAATAAAAAAAGATTTTTTTGTCAAAAAACTTTTGTAAAAAATGAAAATTATCATAAAAAAAATTTTATCTAAAGGATTGAAGAAATACTTTAATTTTGCTATCCTAATTCATAAAAAAGGAGACTGTAATGAAAAGAAAGGTAATTGGTCTGATAGGAGTTTTTTTGATTTTTTTTTCTTCTTATTTAATGGCAAAATTTTCTACTGAAGAACTTAGAGAAATAATGAAAAAATCAGTTAATGTTTTTATTGATTGTCCTTTTTGTGATATGAATTACATTAAAACAAATGTAAATTTTGTAAATTTTGTAAGAGACAGAAAAGAATCGGATGTTCATATTTTAATAACGAGGATTAGAGCCGGAAATGGAGGAAGGGAGTATACGCTTGATTTTATTGGACAGAGAAAATATGAAAAAATAAACAATAGATTGAATTTCTTTACTCAAAAGGATAGTACAGATGAAGATATTAGAAAGGAAATGGTAAGAAACCTTAAGTTAGGGTTGATCCTTTATTTATCAACAACTCCTGTTTCAAAAATACTTGATATTAAGATAGATAATAAGAAAGTGGATAAAATCCCACAACCAGAGGATAAGTGGGATTATTGGGTATTTAATGTTGGTTTGAGATTTTATTCTCAAGGGGAAGCTTTAAGGGGAGCTACCTCTGTTAGGTCAAATTTTTCAATTAATAGAGTAACTGAGGAATCAAAGCTTAGGATAGGATTATCCTTAAATAATAGATATAATTATTATCAAGTGGACTCAGAGAAAATAAAAAATACTGTTACAAATAAAAAGATACAGAGTATTTATGTAAGAAGTGTAAATGATCACTGGTCTGTTGGGGCATGGTTTTCTTACGAAAACTCTTCCTATAAAAACTATATTTACGATATATCTCCTCAGCCTGCTGTTGAATATAATTTCTTTCCTTATAGCGAGTCCACAAGAAGGCAATTAAGGGTTCTTTATAGAGTAGGACCGAGGATTAATAAATATTATGAAGAGACTATTTACGGGAAGCTTGCAGAGACAGTATGGAAACAGGTCGTTAATGTTACTCTTGAAACAAAAGAAACATGGGGAACAACAGAACTCAGGGTATTTTCTTCAAATTTTTTGAATGATTTTTCAAAACACCATCTGGGTGTTAGTGCTGATTTTAATTTTAGAATCATGAAGGGCCTCTCCATTGAATTAGCCGGACATTATAGTAGAATTCATGATCAAATTAATCTACCCAAAGGAGATGCTACACTTGAGGATATTTTACTAAGGCTAAAAGAGGTTGAGTCAAGCTATTATTATAAACTCTCAATTGGATTAAATTTTACCTTTGGCTCAATCTACAGTAATATAGTTAATCCAAGATTTGGAAGTTAAGTCACTTTATAGTTGACAAAATAAAACCATCTTTATAAAATTAATCGAGTTTAGGAGGAAAAGATGAAAAGTTATACAACATATCTTTTTTTTAATACTGAGAAAAGAAAGGATATAATACATATTACACCTGAAGTTCAGAAAGCGGTTAGAGAAAGCGGAATAAAAGAGGGATTTGCCCTGGTATCAGCTATGCATATAACAGCAGGTGTTATAGTGAATGATAATGAGCCCGGGCTACATGAAGATATTTTTGAATGGCTTGAGAAACTTGCTCCTTATGGTCCTCCCTATAAGCATCATCTTACGGGGGAGGATAATGGGGACGCACATTTGAAGTCAATCTTGGTGCATCATGAGGTTATTTTGCCAATAACAGCAGGAGAATTGGATTTGGGCCCCTGGCAAAGGGTTTTTTATCTTGAATTTGATGGCCAAAGAAGAAAAAGATTAATAATAAAAATAATAGGGGAGTGATTAATAATGAAGTCAGCGTTTTTATTTCCGGGTCAGGGTTCTCAAAAAGTAGGAATGGGAAAAGATTTTCATGAAAACAGCTCTCTGGCGAAGGAAATTTTTGAGATTGCAGAAGATTCTTTAAAGGTTAATCTTAGAAAAATCTGTTTTGAGGGACCGGAGGAAGAGCTTCAAAAAACAGAAAATACCCAACCGGCGTTATTAACAGTTAGCTACATTGCTTTTAAACTTTTTGAAGGAAATTTACCGGATTATGCTGCGGGACATAGTTTGGGAGAGTTCTCTGCTTATGCAAGTGCTAATACGTTAGAATTTTCCACTGCTGTGAAAATCGTAAGAAAAAGAGGGGAGTTTATGCAGGATGCTGTCCCTCTGGGAAAAGGGACAATGGCAGCGATAATAGGTGAGGAAATTGAGAAAATAAAAGAAGTTATTAATAAAGTTGATGGAATAGTTGAAATTGCCAATTGGAATACTCACGAACAGGTGGTTATTTCGGGGGAAATTAATGCAGTTAATAAAACTATTGAGTTATTAAAACCGAAAAGACATGTAATGTTAAAGGTGTCAGCTCCTTTTCACTCTTCATTGATGGTAGAGGCAGAAAGGAGACTTTCCGAAGTACTTGATGCTACAAATTTTAGTGATCCGTCCTTTCCAGTGGTAAGAAATATTGATTATGAGATAGTAAGAGATAAAGATATGGCAAGGGAAGGGTTAAAAAAACAGGTATCATCAGGTGTTATGTGGTATCCTACAATGAAAAAGTTAATGGAAGAGCTTGAAGTGGAAGCTTTTATTGAATTTGGAGAGGGAAGAGTTTTAACCAATATGACAAGAAAAATCGCAAGACATCTAAACAGAGGGATAAAAGTTTTCAATATTTCCAATATGAAATCATTGGAGGAGACAATTAATGAAATTCAAAAAACCTGAAGAACAGTTTGAACTAATAAAAAAAGGAGCTGAAGAGATAATTCCGGAGGAAGAGCTTTTTAAAAAATTGGAAAGATCATACAAAGAGGGAAAGCCTCTGATAATTAAAGCAGGTTTTGATCCAACAGCACCCGATATTCATCTTGGGCATACTGTCCTTTTAAGAAAAATGAAGCATTTTCAGGATCTCGGACATACAGTGGTTTTTTTAATAGGTGATTTTACTGCTTTGATAGGTGATCCTACCGGAAGAAATAAAACAAGGAAGCCTCTCACTAAAGAGGAGATCCTGAGAAATACGGAAACATATAAAAAACAGGTGTTTAAAATTTTAGATCCGGAAAAGACAGTTGTGGATTTTAACTCAAGATGGCTGGGAAAATTAACACTTGAAGACACTATTTATTTAACTTCAAAATACACTGTTGCACGGATTTTGGAAAGAGATGATTTTTCAAAAAGATATAAAAGTGGAATCTCAATATCCCTTCACGAACTTTTATATCCTCTCTGTCAGGCTTATGATTCTGTTGCTTTGAAAGCTGATGTTGAGTTAGGGGGAACGGATCAGAAGTTTAATTTACTTGTCGGAAGAGAAATCCAAAGAGAGTACGGACAGGAACCTCAGGCGATTTTGACAATGCCAATTCTTGAAGGCCTTGATGGGGTAAATAAAATGAGCAAATCTCTGGGAAATTATATTGGTGTTTATGATCCACCATCTGAAATGTTTGGTAAAGTGATGTCCATTTCTGATGATCTTATGTATAGGTATTATTTGCTTTTAACAGATTTTTCAGAAAAAGAAATAGATGAATGGAAAAGGAAGGCCAAAAAAGGTGAAATAAATCCAAAAGATTTAAAAGTACAATTGGGGAAAGCAATAGTAAAGGATTTTTGGGGCGAGGAAGAAGCCAAAAAAGCTGCGGAAGAATTTGAAAAAGTATTTGCTAAAAAAAATGAAGTTCCTGAGGACACACCTGTTGTAAAATTTCAGGAGAGTAAATTAAGATTACTGGATGTCTTAAAACGATCAATAAAGGATGTATCAAGTTCTGAGCTTAAAAGGTTAATAAAATCCGGTTCTGTTCAAATCAATGGGGAGAAAGTAATTGAGCCAAATAAAGAAATAGATTTAGAGAAAGAGCTAATTTTAAAAGTTGGTAAAAAAAGATTTTTTAGAATTAAAAAAGCTTAAGACAATTATCTCTTATTTTTTAGTTCTTAAAATTTTTCTTATTTTTTGTGAAAGGTTTTCTATTGTATAAGGCTTTCCGAGAAAGTTAATACCTTTTTCAAGGAAACCCCTATTTACAATATGATTGTCAGTGTATCCTGAGGTAAATAATACTTTTATATCTGGTATTAACTCTTTAATTTTAACAGATAGTTCTTTTCCATTCATTTCCGGCATGATAATATCTGTTATTAATAGGTGAGGTTTTAAATTTTTTTCTTTTAGTAAAACCAAGGCATTTTTTCCATTAGTGGCGGATATTACATTGTAATTTAGGGATGCTAAAGCTTCTGTTATAAAATTTCTAACATCTTTATCATCCTCTACAACGAAAATTAACTCACCTTTTCCACTATAGATTTTTTTGCTCTCTTTTCTTTTCACTGCTTTTGCTTTACCCTTTTTTTTCGCAACTGGCCAGTATATTTTAAATGTAGTACCTTTGTTTTCTTCAGAATAAACATTAATGTATCCATTGTTTTGTTTAATTATTCCGTAAACCGTTGATAATCCCAATCCTGTCCCTTTTCCTTTTTCCTTTGTTGTAAAAAAAGGCTCAAATATTTTGCTGAGATTTTCTTTTTTTATACCCTTTCCTGTATCACTCACAGATAATTCCACATAATCTCCTTCTCTGAACTCAAGATGTGTTTTTATATTTTCCTTTTCAAAGTGCCTGAACTTTGTTTCTATTGTTATTAATTTTTTTGAATTTTCTTTTTTTTCAAGAATTGCATCCCTTGCATTTATTACTAAATTTACAAGAATTTGTTCTATTTGCTGTTGATCCGCTTCTATCTTAGGTAATTTTTTGTTTAAGATTAATTTTATTTCTATATCTTCTCCGATTAGTCTTTTTAACATATTTATTGAGTTCTCAATTAATGTATTTAGATTCACTATTTCTGTTCTTACTGTTTGCTTTCTACTAAAAGCAAGCAGTTGTTTTGTTAAGGATTCGGCCCTTTCTGAAGCTTTCTGGATGTTTTCTAATTTTGTTTTTATCTTTTTATTGATTTCTTTTGATTTTAATAAGATATTGGTATAACCTTTTATAACGGTTAATAAGTTGTTGAAATCATGAGCTATTCCTCCGGCTAATTTTCCAATTGCTTCCATCTTTTGAGATTGTATAAGTTGTTTCTGTAATTTGTTTCTTTCGGTTACATCCCTGTAATTTAATATAATCCCCCTTACACTTGGAAGTTTTATAAGGTTGGTGGCTGTTCCTTCTATATCAAGCCAGTGACCATTAAAATGTCTAACTCTGTAATTAAATGAAAGGCTTTCTCCATAACTTTTTTTTATTTTTTTAAAATCATTAATAAGTTTTTCTTTATCATCTGGATGAATATAATTGAAAATAGAATTATTTATAATAGTTCCTTTCGGGTAACCCAATACCCTGTTTTTTGAAGGTGGCTCAAATACGACCTTCCCCTTTTCGTCAAGTATAATAATATTATCCTGGGCATTTTCAATAATACTCCTAAAAAATTCCTCCCTTGCCTTAAGTCTTTTTTCAGCTCTTTTTCTTATGGTAATTTCTTTTTTTAATTGTTCGAAATGTTGAGCTCTTTGAAGAGCTTCTGAAATTTGATGAGCAAAAATTTCAATAGCTGTGATATCAGATTTTTTTAAGTTTTCTGAAATAACTATTATGGCTCCTTCAACTCTCTCATCTATTAAGAACGGAGAAATTACCAGTTGACTCAGCTTAAGAAGTTTTATTATCTGTTTTATGTCTTCTTTGTTTAGTTTAAAAACTTTTTTAATAAAATTATAGGGATTTTTTAAAAAAACGGACTTTTTATTATTTATAACTCTTGAGAATTCAGCAGTACTTGATACAGGGATTTTTAAGAGATCCTTTTTTGATTTTTTTATTATATTTTTTAGTTTTGTGACTTTTGTTTTAGGAAAGGAAATATAGGTAGGGGTTAGAGCTTTTCCCTCTTCGTTCAGAATAAAAAAATTAAAGTAAAACCCATTCTGTTTAAGAGAACGGGACACTCTTTTAAAAATTTCACTTCTTGTGAGAGCTGTTTGCATGGATTCACCGGCTTTTTTTAATACTTTTATCATTTTTTCTGAATGCTTTTTTTGGGTTATATCTCTAATTATTACCTGAATGTAAATCTCCCCCTGAAGTTCAATTGAATTAAGACTTACCTCTGCATCAAATTTTTTCCCATTGCATTTAAGGTGCACCCATTCGAAAAGTTGTGGCTTTCCATTGAGAGCCGCGTTGATTTTTTCAATGGCTTTTTCCTTTGAATTTTTTCCATCCGGCTGAAATTCCGGAGAAAATTTATAAGGTGGGGACCCAATTAACTGATCCTTTGTACATTCGAATATCTTTAGAGCTTGTTTATTGCAATCTATAAAAATGTCATCTTTAATTAACAGGATAGCATCTCCGGCTGCACTAAAAAGAGTTCCGTAAAGTTTTTCGCTTTTTTTTATTTTTTCTTCTGCTTTTTTTTGCTCTGTTATGTCAATTAGAACCCCCACCATTTTCAATGGTTCTCCTTTTTTGCTCCACTCAATGACCTTCCCTCTGTCAAAAACCCAGATCCACTCATTTTTTTTATTATGAGTTTTTATTCTGTATTCAATTTCAAAAAGAGGAGTTTTCCCCTTAAGGTGATTATCTAATCTTTGTTTAAATAACTCAATATCATCGGGATGAATTAATCTTAACCAGTCATCAATGTTTTCACCTTCTTTTGGAGTGATTATTATTCTTTGCCACCTTTTATCACGAGTAATGATGTCCTTTTTTATATCCCAATTCCAGGTTCCAAGATTTATTGTTTCCATTGTAAGATCAAGACTCTCTTCAGCTGTTGTTTTTTCTGTTTTTAAAAAACTTATCTTTTCTCCCATTGCTTGGATAAAAAAGAAAAGGGAAATAGAGATTATTATTATATAAGAATAATCACTAAAAATTTCTCTTTTTAAAATACCGTAAAGAGTGAGTACTCTCAAAATTCCTGTTAAATTTAAAAAGATTAGACTTATTAAAAAGGGCTTTGCTGGGGTGTATCCTCTTAATAAAATAATCAGAGCAATAGGGATGGCAATGAAAAGGGTAAGGTATAGGAATGCCAGTAAAATTTTCATTAATGGGATAAAATTGTTAAGGGAAATAAAAGGGAGAAGCAAGAGAATGAAATAACTCAAACTCAGAAAAAAATAGTGGGCTATTTTAAAATATTTTTTGGTTTCAAGAAAGCTAATAAAAAAATGAGAAAAAGAAAATATAAATATTATATTGGTAATCAGAATTAAGAGCTTGTTAAAATATAAATGATTATACCAAAAAAAAAGAACCCCATACCCTTGTTGTGCAAGGAAAAATAATGTAAAAGAAAGCATGGATATTAAAAACCAGAGGATACATTTTTCATGGAATTGAAAGAAAAGAATTAAAAAGTAGAGAAGTGAGAGAAACAAAATACCTATAAAAATACTGTTGGTAAAAAGGTTTTTATTTAGATATTTCACAGCTGCTTTATAACTTAATAATTTCGATGATAAAAAGAGAGAAGATTTTGATGATATTTTTAATATTAAAGTATATTTCTTATTTTTTTTTAAATTCAGTGATATTAAAAATTTATGAAAAAGGTTTTCTCTTGTTTTTATATCCCTCAAAATTCCAGTTTTTACACTTTTTATTATTTGTTTTTTGTCATTTAAAAGATAAAAGTCAATAAAATCAATGTTCGGGAAATTAAAAATAATACCAAAGTTTTCATCATTACTTTGATTAATAATAGAGAATTTCAGCCAAACTGGATATGGAAGAAAACCTAAATTAGATTTTCCCTTAAGAGGAGTAAAATCAGAGGATTCTTTTTTTATTAAGTCTTTTATATCTATTTTTTTTGTTTTGTCTATTTTATATTCGTAGTAATAAGTAAGATCGATAGTGAGCTTCTTTTCCTTGATTAAAAGTTCTTTCGAGAGTAATAATTGGGAGGAGAAGAGAATTAGAAGAAAAAGATAGAGGAAGAGCGATTTTGGATTAAATCTTTTTATTATTCGAATTATTACCCCATATAAAAATCTTAATTCATTTGTTATTAAAAGTCAATCTCATTATTTCTGGGTATTTTTAATGATATTGACCTGATGGTGAAAAATTTTTCAAAAATCTTTTTCAATTCAGTTGAAAAACTTTCCATTTCCACTTCTTTGAAATTATTTGAGAAAAAAATAAATATAATAATGTTTTCTGAATCATTGGTCACGGATGTCCTTAATGAATCTGAAGACGGGTTTCCAAAAGCTCCCAGAGCATCCTTTAAAACGATTTTACCTTTTAAGCTCACTTTTTTCTTCCTTATCCCTTGATAAAAATCCTCTTCCTTCCCTATTTTTATTTGTATATCTCCTTTGATTTTATTCAGATCATAAAGGCCACACGAGATTTGAAATTTTAGTGAAAAAATATTTATCAAATCAACTATAGGGTTTATTTTGGGAAACTCTCCCTTTTTTTTGAATCTTCTCCAGAGCGCTTCTGATGATGGTCTGTATTTGGTAGGGTCTATTTTAAAATTTTTGTAAAGTTCTCTTGTCCTTTTAAAATTTGGGTGAGGAAAGTCATTCCCCTTCAATTTCAAGAGCTCTTCTTTTAGATAATTGTAAAACTTTTCCTTTTTTTCTTGGGAGATACTTAATCCCTTTATTTTAATTAAACCTGGCGTTAGATTATTATAAAGCGAGTTTATTATTTTTTTCATTTTTTATTAAGTATAAAACAAACACAAGAAAGATCAAAAGTGAAAGAAACTCTTTTAAAGAAACAGGATTATTATTGAAAAAATACAAATGGAATTTTGTGTGTTTTAAATAGAAGCGGAGAGCCAAAAAAGATTCAGCAATTAGATAGATTAATAGAAGGTATGATTCGTAAATTCTTGTTTTTTTAAATAAAAGAAAAATTGAACTTATTTCAATTGCGATTAGTAGTGTGATAAAAATTTGTATAGATTTTTCAGGGTAATTTTTTTCTTTTACCAAACTGGTTTTTATTTTTTTTATATTTGAAATTTTTAAAAAAGCACTATTAAAAAATACTGCAATAAGAATAAAAATAACCACTATGATTGAAAATTTATGTAGTTTCTCCAATCGATTTTGTTAAGTTTATATTATGAATTTGTCAACAAACTCTTTTAGTCTTTCCGATTGCGCAGCAAGATCCCTTGCTGTCTCTGCAAGCTGAATGTTAGCCTGTTTGGACATTTCTATATTAGAAACAATTGCCTGTATATTTGAATTAACTTCTTTTACTGTTGCTGCCTGCTCGGTTGTAGCGGTGGAGATGGCAGTTGTTATCTGCTGAACTTCCTCTGATGTTTTAAGTACCATATCAAGCATTTCTCTACTCTGCTCTGCAAGTCTTACTCCTTCTTCTATTGCTTTTAAAGAGTCATCCATTGCAATTACTGCGCTTTCAGCTCTCCTTTGAATTGTGTTGGTAATACCTTCAATTTCTTTAATTGATTTTGCAGTTCTTTCGGCAAGTTTCCTTATCTCATCAGCAACAACTGCAAATCCTCTTCCTGCTTCACCAGCTCTTGCGGCTTCTATTGCTGCGTTAAGAGCTAAGAGATTTGTTTGGTCTGCTATTTCAATAATAACACTTAAAATTTCTCCGATTCCTTTTGCTGATTCTCCGAATTCATTGATCAAACCTGAGAGCCCTGCCGATTTTTCGGAAATTGTTATTATTGAATCAATAGTTTTGGCCATGGCTTCTGAGCTCTGTTTGGTAACATCTGCCATTTCATCAACTTTTGCGTTTGAATTTTCAGTCATTCTATGGTTGTCTTCTATCGTTGCTGTTAATTCTTCCATTGCGGAAGCAACCGATTGAGATTGAAATGCCTGGTCTTCGGCTGATTTTGAAATTTCTTCTGTAGTAGCTGAAATTTCTATGGATGCTGAAGAGACAGCTTCGGTGTTTTCTTTGACAGCTTGAATCATTTCCTGAAGTTTAGAGAGAAATTCATTGAATTTTTTAGAAAGATGTCCGATTTCATCATTGTTCACTACTTTGACTCTTACGGTAAGATCTCCTTCGACACCTCTGTCAAAAGCTTTCATGAAATCATCAATTGGGCTTATGATAGCCTGTTTAATAATGAAAATTACAAAAAGTAAAAGGAAAATTGATAGGAGAGCAACCAAATATTGAACTCTTTTCATACTAACAATCTTAGCTTCCGCAGTTTTTTGCAGAGCAGATACTATTTTATTTGATAAAGCTAATAATTTTAAGTTATTTTTAGCAATGTAGTTTGCTGATTGAGGGTCTCTGTTTTTTATTGTATTTTCAATCTCTTTCTTAAAATTTTTCCATAATTTATACGCATCCTCAGCATATTTTTTATCTTTTCCTATGGGATTAATATAAATCTTATTTTTACCTGAAGGGCTTAAGGTTTTTCCCCCTTTTAAAAAAGCATTTATAGTATCATCATAGGTTGTCATTGCTCCTTTTAATTCTTTTAAGACATCCTTTTCATTTACTCCTTTAATTTTATCAATGGAAAGTAACAAAAACACATTCTTACTCATTTTCTGAGTCAACATTCTTTGTCTTCCTGCAACATTTACGATAAGAGCATCGTCTTTTTGAGCTTTTAAAGTGCTTATTATGTAAAAAACATCAAAGATGAGAACAAAGGAAAAAATTGCAACCGCACCTATGATCTTTGTCCTTATACTTAAATTTTTCATTATGTTTCCTCCTTTTTTAAATGAATTAAGTGAACTCATAAATTATTATACCTTTAATTTTTTTTTAGTCAAGAGTGTAAACAGCGAAAAAATTATAAAAACATTTTTTGTTTATATTCGTTAATAATTGTATTACAATAGTTTATCAAAAAATATTTGAGGTGAAGAATGAAAAAAATATGGGTTTTATTTTTGACTGTTACTTTTCTTACAATGCTTGGTTATAGTGAAAAGAATAAAGTATCAAAAGATATGCTAAAAAAGATTAATAACGCCGGTAGTTCAAAGGAATATAAGAATGCTGATACTTTGATTATTGATGAGAAGATAGCTACCACTGTTGAAAAAGATGGCTCCTTCGTAAGTGAGCAATATTTTCTTATGAAAGTTTTAACAGAAAGGGGGAAAAAGGAGCTTTCATCTCAAAGGTTTCCATATCATAAAAGATACAATAAAGTGAAATTGTTGATGGCAAGGGTTATTCACAAAAATGGCTCTTGGGAAAGTGTGGACAAAAATAAGATTAAAGACCAAACTATGGCTGAAACTCAACAGATGAATATTTATGAAGAGAATTTCAGAGAATTGAGGGTGGAATTTCCTCCTCTTTCAATAGGGGATGCTGTTGAATTTAGAGTGAAAATTTATTCCAGACCATTATTAAAAAATAATTTTTCCGATATAAACCTTATTCAGGCTTTTACGCCCGTTAAAAATGTTCTAATTAAATTGAAAATAGATAGTTCTATGCATCTGAATTATATAGTTAAAAACGGAAAGATGAACTTAAGAAAATCCAGGGATGGGAAATATGATGTTTATGAATGGAATGCTCACGAAATAAGACCTTTTAAAAAAGAAGTCGGAATGATTTCTCCCTATGATATGGGGTTAAAGCTTATTGTTTCAACTTTTAAAAACTGGAAAGAGCTTTCAAAGTATGGAGCGGAGCTTAATAGAGGTAAAATAGATAAAACACCCAAGATGGTTAAAACTGTTAAAGAGTTGATAGAAGGGAAAAAGACAGATAAGGATAAAATTCTTGCTATTTTTAGATATATCTCCCAAAAGGTGAGATATATGGGCTCTTCGATGGATGTTGGAGCTTTTATTGAGCCACATAAAGCAAGCTATACTTTTGAAAAACAGTACGGTGTTTGCAGAGATAAATCCATATTAATGATTGCCATGCTAAAAATAGCAGGGATTAATGCAGATGATGTTTTAATTAATGTCTCCCATAAAACTGACCTTGAAGTGCCTACGATTTTCTTTGAGCATGCTATTGTTGCTGTGAAGTTAAAAAATGGGGAATTTGTTTATATGGATCCCACTCTTGAACTTAGCTCTGATTTTGGGGAAGCTTATATGAGTGGTAAGTATGTACTTCATCTTGTGGAAAATGGGATGAATATAAAAAGGGTTAAAGTATTCCCTCCAGAAAAAAGTATGGGATACATAAAAGCTGTTAGTAAAGTTGGGAATGATGGTACATTAAATTCTGAGATTAAAATAGAAGGAAAGGGAACATATGATTTGATAATGAGGCAAATAGGAAAAAGCTTTCCCGGTAGCATGCAAAATATTATTTGGAATAAGATTCTTCAGTCAATTCAGCAGGGTACAACTGTTGTTAATGGTGAATATGGTAAGCCTGAGATATTGTCAAAACCATATGTGATTAATTTAAAAATAAAGACTCCTCACTTTATTGAAAAACTTGGAAAATATTATCTTATGAAAATACCTGAGGGAAAGTCTTCTGCTGATATCTATCTTTCACTTGTTCTGTATCGGATGACAAGGTTAAATAGAAGAGAATATCCGGTAAATTTAACTTCTCCTTTAGGTTCCATAATAGAAGAAACACTCGAAATCCCGGAAAATTATAAAATAAAGGCTCTTCCTGATAGTTTTGAATTCAATAATTATCCTGTGTATTTAAGTGTTAAAGTGGAGAGAGATGAAGATAATGTAAAGTTTACACGAATATACAAACAATATAA
This sequence comes from Candidatus Aminicenantota bacterium, assembly GCA_027067555.1. Lineage (GTDB taxonomy): Bacteria > Acidobacteriota > Aminicenantia > JAMOAD01 > JAMOAD01 > JALXDT01. The sequence goes on from JAMOVU010000010.1 coordinate 41,271, forward strand.
ATCAGTGTTTAGCCCTGATGATTATCTTAAATTAAAGAAAGCATTTTTAAAATTAGATAAGTTTAATAAGAGTTTTATAATACTTGAAAAAGAGGTGGAAAAATGATGAAGAAAATAATAATCTTTTTTGCGATTTTTTCTCTGTTCATAGGTTATGGTATTTCAATAGAAAAGCAGTTAATTGGTATATATAAAGATTCTGGCGGACCTATAATATTCCCGGATTCTTATATCTATACTTTACTGAAATCTTACAAGATATCTTATAATCCTAAAACAAAAGAAGTAATGACAGAAATCACAGATTTTTATCAAATATTGAATAGAGCAGGGAGGGACAGATACGGTGATTATAAGATAAGATTTTCAAAGGATAAGGAAAGGCTTGAGGTAATTGAGGCAGATACTCTTAATAAGGATTTGACAGTAATTCCTGTTGAAAAGGGAGCTATAAATACGGTTACTCCCCTTGGTCTTCAAAAGGCTTCCCTTTATTCAAATATTCTTGATAAGGTCTACTCTTTTCAAAACCTTGATCCAGAGGATGCAGTTTATATAAAGTACAGAAGTACAAAAAAATCGGAAACAGGTGTTGTTGGTTCACTTTTTATTTTTAAGGAAGGAAATCCTATAAGAGAAAAGAGTATAAAGATTGAACTTCCTTCAGGGATGAATCTTTATTCAATGAAATTTAATGAAACAAAGGATGAAAGGATTTTTGAAACAAAAAAGAGTGAAAAGTCGAAGATTATTTATGAGTTTAAAATGAAAGATTTAGGGAAGATTAAGCCGGAAGAATACAGACCCTTTGATTTCTTAATATCTCCTTCCATTGCATTTTCAACATCAAAAAATTGGGAAAGTGCAGTTAAAGGTATAGTGTTAAAATTCTCGGAAAATTCCAAACCCGATAAACTTGTAAAGAAAAAAGTGAGAGAGCTTACGAAAAAAGCTAAAAATATCTTTGATAAAGCTGTGGAGCTTTACAAATTTGTTTCAACGGAAATCAAAGGTGTGCCTTTACCCCTCGGAATGGATGGATACTTACCTCATAAAGCTTCCGAAGTACTTAAAAATGGTTACGGGGACATAAGAGATAAATCTGTGCTTTTAATTTCAATGCTAAGAGCGATAGGGCTTAAACCTTCCCCCGTGATGATAGTAAACGGGCATGGAGCAATTAAAGAACTCGTTGTATTCAATCAGTTTTCTTATATTTTGGTTTCTGTGAGAATAGATGATAAAGATTATTATCTTGATCCCAAAGGGGAATACAAAATTTTCGGCTACACAGGACTTGCTAATGGTACGGATGGACTTTTGTTAGGAAAAGATATTAGATGGATCAAGGTTAAGAATAATGTTGAAAACTACGCTGTTGCAGAGTTTAATGTAAATATAAAAAAAGATGGAAGTTTTGAAACAGATGTGAATTTAAAAACGGAAGGATATTTTGATTCTATTGTTAAAAGAAATTTTAAATTGTCTTCCAATGATGAGAATAAAAAGTATTTTACCTCAGCTGCAAATATTTTCAATGAAGGTTCGGAAAGCATCTCTTTTATATTTCATAACATTAATTCTTTTTCAGACTCTTCCAATGTTTACACCAAAATAAGGGGCAGAGATCTTTATATTAAACAGGGGAATGTAATTGTTTTAACAATTCCTGATAATCCATACTTTTTTTCCAGATTCCCTTTTAATTTAAGCTTAAAAGACAGGCATTATCCCCTTTATTTCGGAAAAAGATTCAGGGTGAAAGAAATCTGGAAGATTAATACGGAAACAGATACAAAAGCTCTTTATCTACCGGAGACAATTGCTATTAATGATTCGGATTATTCATTCAAAATAAATTCATCGAAAAGGGGGAATCAGATTGTGATTGAAAGGGAGATAATAATAAAAACTCCGATTCTTTCTCTTATAAAATACAGGATTTTTAAGAAAAATTATGATAATTTTAATAATTGGAAGATGAAAACTATACTGTTGGAGGAGAAAGAGTGAAATCTGTTGAGCACAGTATTTTGGAAAAGGCAAAAAGAATAAAAATGGTATTGATGGATGTTGATGGGACATTAACAGACGGGAAAATTTATATCTTACCCTCTGGAGAAGAGATAAAGGCTTATGATACAAAGGATGGTGCGGCGATAGTTGTTGCTCAGGTTTTAGGTATAAAAGTTGGTATTATAACAGGAAAAAGCTCTCAAAATGTTGTGGAAAGGGCAAAAAGGTTAAAGATAGATGATGTTTACATTGGAGCTATTGATAAGCTCCCTGTGCTAAAGGAAATAATGGAAAAATATAATTTAAAGAGAGATGAGATTTGCTACATCGGAGATGACATCGGAGATTTTTCAGTGATGAAGGAGGTTGGGTTTGCTGTTGCTGTGGGAGATGCCCATTATAAGGTGAAGGAAATTGCTGATTATATTACTGAAAAAAATGGAGGGAACGGTGCAGTTAGGGAAGCTTTTGATGTGATATTTGAGGCTCAGAACTTATATGATAGAGTTTTAAATATTTTTGAAGATGTTAAAAACTGGAAAAAAGGGCTTGTTGATAATTTTAAAAAGAAAAGATGAAATGGGGTATTGGATTAAAGCTGATTTTCATAACAGTTGCTTATGCACTTTTGATAAGCTTTTTTTCATGGTATAAAGGAAATTACCCTCAAATAGATTTTAGTTCTTTAAATTTTAAAATAGGTGTTTTTCTTCTCATTTTAGGTTTTTATTTTTATGTGAAAACACTAAAAAAAATCAAAAGGGTTTTTAAAAGAAAGGTTCTTTTAAAGGAAGGCTCATACAGGGTCGTAAGACATCCGATTTACGCAATCTGGGCTTTTTTACTTATACCCGCTGTAACATTGATAGTAAACAATAAGTATTTTTACTCAATTCCAATTTTTTTTATTTTGCTGCTTGGAATACTCATTCCAGAAGAAGAAAAAGAAATTATTAGTGAGTATGGAGAAGACTACCTTGAATATAAAGAGAATGTTCCCTCAATTTTTCCGGGTTTAGACTCAATTTACGGCTTTTTGTTTTATCCTGAATTTTCAAAAGTCTTAAACGAAGAGCTTTACATCATAAGGGAAAGATATGCGAACTTCTTTATCTACAAAAAAGGAGAGTCATTTGTTGCAATTGATAGTGGACTGGGGACAAAAAAAGGAAAGCAGGAAATGGAAAGGTTGGGAATTTCGCCGGAAAATGTAAAGGCTGTTTTTTTCACACATTCAGATTATGATCACATTGATGGTAGAAAATTTTTCACAAATGCAGAATTGTATTTTTGTGAAGGTGAAGAGCTAATTTTTAATGGAAAAAAGCCAAGATTTTTAAAAATAATCCGTGAGAAAAACAAAATTAAAAAGTATGAGGTAATAAGAGAAGAAAAACCGATTCTTATTGATGAAATTAAAATTACTCCGATCAAAACGCCGGGTCACACTCCCGGACATTGTGCTTATCTGATTGATGATAAGTATCTTGTTACCGGAGATTTGATGAGAATCAAGGATGGAGAAGCTCTTCCTTTTTACAAGATACTCAGCTTTGATTATAAACTTCAATTGAAGTCCTTCGAAAAAATTAGAGAATACATAAATAAATATACAATTTTAACGGCTCATCACGGAATAATAACTAAAAATAGTGTTTAATTTTTTTTCACCACAAGATATAGTACTGCGACAATATTGTAGTGTGATTTATCGCATTGCTTCAAAATATTCGAAATTGTGATATTTACATATTATTTTTTAACTTTGTGCTTTTGATTTTTAACAATTATTGTGAATTTTTTTGTTAAAATTTTGTGAGTATCAAAAAATAGTTAACTCTTGTTTAGATTGAACAAAAATTGTGCAATTACAAACCTTTGAAAATAAAAGACAATGGTGAAAATTATTTTATTTATAGGGATTTTAAGAATCGAGAAATATAATTTAGAAGGTATTCATAGATAAATGAAATTTGTATTTTAATTAACTTGCAACCTCTGTTTTCCTAATGTAAAATAAAAAATAGAATTAAAGGAGGTAAAAGTTATGAGAAAAAAGATTATTATTTTTGTTTTGGTCCTGTTTGTTGGATCTATGGTTATGCTTTACAGTAAAGAAAAGCCAAGAGTAGGTGTTTTAAGGTTTACAAACACAGTGGCAGGGAGCGGGTTCTGGGTATGGAATCCTAAGGTTGCCACTGATTTGCAGGATATGCTTATATCGGAGTTACAAAGTACAGGAGCTTTTCAGGTGCTTGAAAGAAAGGAAATAAATGCAGTTCTTTCAGAGCAGGATTTAAGTGCTTCAGGAAGGGTTAGCAAGGAAACTCTTGTTAAAATGAAGAAAATAAAGGGAGCTCAATACCTTATTGCTGGTACTGTTTCAGCTTTTGAGATGACCAGTTCCACAGGGGGAGGAATTAGTTTTAAAGGAATTAGTTTGAGAGGTAAAAAGACAAAAGTTTATATTGCAATTGACGTTAAGGTAATAGATACAGAGACAGGAGAGATTGTTGATGCAAGGACAATTGAAGCGAAAGCAAAAGGAACATCAATTGGTGCAGGCTTAACATTAAGTGATTTGTCTCTTACCGGAGGAGAAGCAAAGAAAACTCCTGTGGGGAAGGCAATTAGAGCATGTATAATCTATATCTCAGAGTATCTTAAATGCTCTCTTGCAAAAGTTCATTATCCTAAATGTATGAAAAAATGGAATAAAATGGAGAAGAAAAGAAGAGAGAAAACAAAAGGATCTATAGAGCTTGATTTATAGTTTTTATGTTTAAAAAAAGAAAACTTGTATCACCTTTTGAAATAAAAGGAATGGGTGTTCATAGTGGAAGTGAGATTAAAGTTAAAGTTGAAAAGGGAGAGAGAGAAGGCATTGTTTTTTATAACCAAAGAAGGAAGTGTAAATTATCTCCAGAGTTAGATTATGTAAAAAATTTTAGCTCTACATTTTTGATTAAAGGAAATTGTGAAATTAGAACAATAGAACACTTTATGTCTGCTGTTTACATATTAGGGTTTGATTCCATAAGGTTTTCAATAAGCGGGGATGAGTTTCCGATTTTAGATGGGAGCGCAAAAGAGATAGTTGAATCATTGTTAGTTCATTCTGAAATTATGGGGGAAATCGATGATTTTTTCCTGGTCGAGAAAGACGGTATTGTTAGGGATAAGGATTCTTTTATAAGGTACTCCCCCTCTGATGAATTTTTGGTTGATTATACCATAGTATATAATCATCCGAGCATAGGTAAGATGAGTTTTTCTGTGGCAATTTCAGAAGAAACTTTTATCAATGAAATTTCTCCGGCGAGGACTTTTGGTTTTTTAAAGGATGCGGAATATCTTAAAAGCAAAGGCTATGCTCTTGGGGCAAACTTTGAAAATACGGTTGTGTTTGATAGTGAAAAGCTGTTGAACCCTCCTTTGAGATTTGAAAATGAAATGGTGAGACATAAAATTCTGGATTTCATAGGAGATCTCTCTTTTTTAAGAAAACCGGTCAGAGGTTATTTTAAGGTTTATAAAGGAGGACACTCTTTACACATAAAGCTTGTGAAAGAACTTCTAAATATTAGTTAAGACCTTTATTCTATTTTTTAGAACTCCGATTTTAACTTTATAGAATAAGGAAGAATTATTATTAAAAAGAATTTCTCCGTCATATTGAATTGAGAAAGGTTCTTCTCCTTCTATTTCAAAGGTTTTAGATTTATCTGTTATTATATCTTTGTCATTAAGATGTTCTTCTTTTTTTAGCTTTGAGTATAATTTTAAAAGTTTGAGAAAATTAATGTCATTTACTATCATCAAATCTAAAATTCCATCATCTATTTCAGCAACAGGTAGTACTTTCTTTCCTGTTACCCAATACTTTATATTGGAAAATAGAGATATAAGGAATTTGCCATTGAGTTCTGATTCATTGGTTTTTTTGATTTTTAAACTTTTGGCTCTATTTCCTTTTTTATAGGTTCTTACAACTGATGTAAAACCCATTAGTTTTTGATTTTTTAGAGGAAATTTAGATTTTTTCATTTTTTCGACTTCCATATTTACTTCAGCTCCCATTCCGATGTTTACCTGTCCTAAAAAATAATTTGCTATTTTGTCCTCAATCATTATATATCCCACATCCATTTTCCTATGGTTCATCCTTTTCAATGAGTTTGCAGCATCTTTAAGGTTTAAAATATTGAATTCTCTGGGAATATCATTCGAGGAGCCTGTAGGGATAAAGGAAAAAATGGGAAGTCCTTCTCTTTTATTTTTTAAAATATAATCAATTGCAATTGTATAGCTTGAATCTCCCCCTGCTATGCTGAGGATTTCATAATCATTGGATAATTTGAGAGATAAATTTTTAAAATCCTCAACATTCTTACTTAAAAATAACTCAAACTTTAAATTTTGATTTTCAAAAAATTTTTTTAAGTTTTTTAGTGCTTTTAAAGATTTTCCTCTGTTGGAAGAGGGGTTGAACAGAATGGCTATTTTTTCCATTATTTCTTTTTAATTTTAGCTTTAAACTTTAGTTTTCCCTCTTTGATTTCAAAATCTAAAATTATATCCTTGTCTTTTCCGAATTTTTCTTTTAATGTTTTTATTTTTGATTGAACAGCTTTCTCTATTACAGTGACATCTGAAATTGAGGGACCTTTTTTATTTACCTCTTTCATTATTTCGATTGATAGATCTTTTACAAGTTTATCATCGGGAATTTTATTTAAAACAAATTCTTTTTTCTTTTCTATTTTTTCTTTAGCTTTTTCTTTTACTTTCGGTTTTTGGGAGATTTTTTCCTCTCTTATTTCTCTTATTTTGGTTGAGCTTATTGTTCCGTATTCAAAAAACATTTCAAGTCTTTTATCCCATAAGTTTTTATAGGTATTAAATCTATTTAAAACTCTGCTAATTTTGAATTGTAATTTTGGAGGGTATTCTTTTTGTCTTAAAATGGAAACAAGATTTTCAAGAGCTTTCCTCTTTTTTTCAGGGGGAATCTTTTCAACTCTGGTAAAAAATTGTTGATAGGCATGATGAAGCTCATCTATATGAAGGTCAACTTTTTTTATTATTTCTTCAATTTCCCGAAAAGTATAATTCCTTCTTAATGCCATTATCTTATCCTATAAAGCCAAAATAGGAGCAGCCAGAGGGATTGGGAGTAGGGAAGGGGGTAATTATTAATGAGAATCTTTTTATGCTCAAAGTTTGCAATCAGTTCCCAAAGAGAGTGTAATTCTTCTACTTCTTCCGAGAAGAAAGAGGCGCAGTGATATAAAAATCTTCCTTTTCCTTCCGTATAGTATTTATCCCTGCCTTTCACCATTTCAACAGCTTTTTTTGATTTTTCCGAAAGATTTTCTCTAAAACAAACTGTTATTTTAAATCTTCTTTTTTTTCTGCCTTCAAATAAAATATCTTCGAGTATTTCATTTTCCACTATTTTTTTATATTCTTCCATCAATCCTCCTATAAAATAAGCATCGCATCGCCATAGCTAAAAAACCTGTAACCTTTATTTATAGCATATTTATAAGATTTTTTCATCAATTCAAGAGTTCCGAAAGCAGACACAAGCATAAACAGGGTTGATTTTGGCAGGTGAAAGTTAGTTAAAATTGCACCAACTATCTTAAATTTATAACCTGGATATATAAAGAGATTGGTTTTTCCTTTTCCTGAAGGAATATTGCTCCCATTATACACGCTTTCAAGGGTTCTAACTGATGTTGTTCCGACCGCGACAATTCTCTTACCTTTTTCAAGGGCACTGCTTATCTTTCTGGCATTTTCTTCATCTATTTCATACTCTTCATATTTCATTTTATGATCTTCTATTGTATCAACTCTTACAGGCTGAAATGTTGCTTCTCCCACATTAAGGGTTATTTCAGCTTTTCCAACTCCCTTTTCTTCCAATTTTTTAAAAAGTTCGTCAGTAAAATGAAGACCTGCAGTCGGTGCTGCAATTGATATCCCTTTTTTTGCATAAATCGTTTGGTATCTTTTAAGATCTTCTTCTCTGTGGACAAAAGGATTTTCTCTTTTTATATAGGGTGGAAGTGGTGGAAGGCCTCTTTTCTCAAGAATTTTGTTTAACTCTCCCTTTTCAAACCTGATAATTCTATGCTCTCTGTCAGCCCATCCCTCAATTGTCCCATAATAATTATCTCCGAAATCTATTTTTTCGCTGATTTTAAATGATTTTGGTTTTTTTACAAGAAAACTCCACCTGTCTTCCTCTATTTCTTTTACAAGGAGAATGTTTACCCTTTTCCCATTCTCCCTTTTCCCTAATAATCTTAATGGTTTGACCTTTGTATTGTTTAATACCAAAAAATCATTGCTATTAAGGAACTCGGGCAGATGCTTGAATTTTGAATCTATGATTTCACCTGTCTCTCTTATTACCACCAGAAGTCTTGATTCATCCCTTTTTTCGGATGGAAACTGTGCGATAAGCTCTTCAGGCAAATTAAAGTCAAATTCTTCTAACTTCACTTTAAAATAATCTCCCCTTAAATCCTTTGATGCCAAGATGTAGATAGGCTTTTTGAGTGGCTCTTCTTCCTCTTGCTGTTATTTCAAGAAAACCTTTTCTAATAAGATAAGGCTCATATACATCCTCTATAGTATCCTTTTCTTCATTAACAGCTGATGCAAGGGTTTTTATACCAACCGGTCCTCCGTCAAAACTGTTGATTATTGTGTTAAGTATTTTTCTATCAAGAGTATCAAGGCCTTCACTGTCGATATTTAAAATTTTAAATGCTTCTTCCGTTATCTCAGAATTTATCTTCTCCACATTTTTTACTTCAGCAACATCTCTCACTCTTTTTAAAAGAATATTTGCTCTTCTCGGAGTCCCTCTTGATCTTTTAGCTATTTTTTCCGCAGCATCCTCTGTAATATTTATCTTTAATATCCTTGCACTCCTTAAAACTATTTTTTTCAAATCCTCTGAAGAGTAAAAATCAAGATGAAGTGTGATACCGAATCTTGAAACCAAAGGATTGGTTAGAAGGCCAATTCTTGTGGTAGCTCCTACCAATGTAAATTTGGGCAAGTTAAGTCTCATACTTTTGGCTGCTCTTCCCTTACCAATGATAATATCAATATAATAATCTTCCATTGCGGAATAGAGAATCTCCTCAACCGAAGGATGTAATCTGTGAATTTCATCGATAAATATCAAATCCTTATTTTTTACTGTTGTGAGAATTGATGCAAGGTCTCCCTGCTTTTCTATTGATGGACCTGTTAAAAATTTAATATTTACACCAAGTTCATTTGCTATTATTTTTGATAATGTTGTTTTTCCGAGTCCGGGAGGTCCGTATAAAATCGTGTGATCCAGGTGTTCTCCTCTTTTTTTTGCAGCTTCAATGTAAATTTTAAGGCTGTTTTTTAGCTTTTCCTGTCCGATGAACTCCTCAAGTTTTGAGGGCCTTATTCCCTCTTCCCACGGATAGTGCTCTTTTTCAAAAACATTACTCATTTTTCAGCAAGCCTCTTTAAGCTCTCTTTTAAGACCTCTTCGGGTTGTATATCACTGCCAATTTCTTTTATAACTGAGTTAACTATTGCTTCAGCCTCTTTTTTCTTATAGCCAAGACTTTGAAGGGCAAGTACTACATCCTCAAAATCTTTACTCTTTTCCTCTTCTTTTACTAACTTTCCACTTAATTCCAGAAAGATTCTTCCCGCTGTTTTCTTACCTATTCCAGGTACGGAAGATAAAGTTGAAATATCATTGTTTTCTATTGCATTTACTATTTCATTATATTCCATTTTGGAAAAAAGGCTTAAGGCGGTTTTAGGACCAACACCCATGATTCTTATTAATTTTGAAAAAAGTCTTTTTTCATCCAAAGTTTCAAACCCATAAATTTCAAAATTGTTCTCAGAGTTTGTAAGGACTATTGTGTAAAGCTTTGTATTTTCTCCTATTTCAGGAAGATTAAAAAATGTTCGCAATGGGATTTTTATCTCAAAACTGAGTCCTCCCACATTTATGCTTGCAATTTCATAATCCTTATAATCCAATTTTCCTTTAATTGAAAAATACATCTTTTGTCCTCTACAAAGTATTTTATCTTTATAAAGAATAAATATCAATAGTTCTGTCTTTAAAGAAAATAGTTTAATTGAAAACCAATATATTTTTATGAAAAAAAGTCTGTTTTTTTAAAAAGCAGTATAACCCAAACTTCTCAATTTTTTTAATTTTTTTTCATTTAATGAAATTTTATTTGAGTTTTTTATTCTCTTTTTTTTATTGCTTAATAAAATTAATTGTCTTTTCATTCTTCTCAACATTGTCCTTCTCACATATTGTATCTTTTTATCGGAAAATCTAAATAGATTCCTGTTTTCTCCTTTAATATTATTAAGTTTGTATAACTTATAATATGATTTTTCTCTTGGAAATCGGTTATAGATTAACTTCCATTTGTTAAAAATTAGTGAATAACTGTGAGATCTCTCAACTGTTTTTTCAAAAGCCTTGGTTCCCTCAGAAAAACAATATTGCTTCTTATTTGTAGAAAATAAGTTGTTTCCCTTAAAAGGGTGTTGTCTTATTTTTAGTAAATCCATTATAGTTTTAGCAATACTTCTTGTTTCTACACAATGTTTGGATAGCAGACGTTGTTTGGAAAGAACCTTACCACCTATTAATAATGGAACTTTAATTAGTTCATTGTTTACATATTTTCCATGGAAAAATTTTTCGTTTTCCCCTAAAAATTCACCATGGTCAGCTGTAAATATTATAATTGTGTTTTTAATTAGATTTGTACTTACGAGAAGTTTGAATAACTTATCAATTGCTTCTAATGTATACGAGATTTCTTCATCATAAACATCTTTTATATATTCTTTTTTCTCCTCTGTTAATTTTTTTTCTTTTTTCATCTTATTTATCCATTCTGAGCTAATGATATCTGGTAAGGTTTTGTCAAATTTTTTACTAAAATTATACTTCGTATGTCTGATATAATTGAAATGGGGATCAAAATAATGAATCCAAAGGAAAAAAGGGAATTTGTTGTGATGTTTTATTTTATTGAGTTGTTTGCTTGCAATTTTTGTTATTTTAAAGGAGTTTATTGCATTGTGACCTAATATAGCAGTTTCGTCGAAAATATCAAACCCATTTGCAAATCCATATTTTCTTGAAACAAAAGTATGAGGGGTTATTCCTATATTGTAGTAGCCTATTTTTTTTAACATTTCTGGAAGAGTAGTTATTATTGAGGGGATTTTAGTAGTCCCATATAAAGCCCCATGCTCTGAAGGATATAAGGAAGTAAAAATTGAAGTCATTGCAGGAAGAGTCCAGGAAGATTGAGAAAAAGCATTTTCGAATACAACTCCATTATCTCTCAAATAATTTAGCAGAAGACTTTTATTTCTTTTATATCCATAAATATTTAGATGATCTGCTCTTAGTGTATCAACTGTTATTAGAATAATGTTGATTTTACGAGGAGAAAAATAATTACATCCACCTATTAAAGAAATGATAATTATTAAAAGAAATATTTTTAGTCTACTTAAAACGGACATTTAGTATTTTAATAAAAGTAACTTTAACTGTCAAAGTTACTTTTCTCGCTTGATTAGCATTAAAATTAAAGTCTTGACTAAACCATTAATTTTAATTATATTTTCCTGTTTATGCCGAAGTGGCGGAAATGGCAGACGCGCCAGATTCAGGATCTGGTGGGCTTCGGCCTGTGGGGGTTCAAATCCCCCCTTCGGCATTATTTCCATTAAGAGGTCATAATGATAAGAAAATCACTTATCTTTTTTTTTACCTTTGTCTTTTCACTCTTTTCCCTGTTTTCAGGTGAAAAGTCAAATTATGATTATGTGAATCCATTTATTGGCACGGGTGGCTATGGGCATACATTCCCGGGAGCTGTGGTTCCTTTCGGAATGATTCAGGTATCTCCTGATACTGCCTTAAAAGAGGTTGGAAATAGCTATCCCTGGTGTGCGGGTTATCAGTATTCGGATAAAACCATTTTGGGGTTTAGCCATACCCATTTCAGTGGAACAGGACATTCGGATTTGGGCGATATACTTTTAATGCCTATTTCCGGAAAACTTTTAATGGAGCCGGGAGAGGAGAATTCTCCGGAAACGGGGTATAGATCAAGATTTTCCCATAAAAGTGAATTTGCGCAGCCCGGATACTACAGGGTGAAATTATCTGACTATGATATTGATGTTGAACTTACTGCAACAAAAAGAGTTGCCTTTCATCATTATTCTTTTAATAAAAAATCTCCTTCTTATGTGATTTTGGATTTGATTCATTCGATTTATTATTTTAAGGAAAAGAATGTTTGGTCTTATTTAAGAGTTTTAAATAGTAATCTTGTCGTCGGGTACAGGCAGACAACCGGATGGGCTAAAAACAGAAAAATTTTTTTTGCAGTGGAATTTTCCAGACCTTTTTCGGATTATGGTTATAAAAGATATGATGAAAATTTTTATTATTTCAGGAGCAAGGGAAAGCTCATAAAATTAAAGAATAAAAGGGAAGCTCATGAGATTTACGGAAAAAAGTTGAGAGTGTTCTTTGATTTTTCAGGGATAAAAGAGCTCTATGTTAAAGTTGCAATTTCCGGAGTGGACATTGAAGGTGCTTTAAAAAATTTAAGAAAAGAGATTCCCGATTGGGATTTTGAGAGGGTAAGAGCAGAGGCAAAAAAAGCCTGGGAAAATGAGCTTAACAAAATCCATGTGAAAGGTTCTGAGAAAAATAAGGAGATATTTTATACAGCTCTTTATCATCTTATGATAGCTCCTATGCTTTATCAGGATATTGACAGAAGATACAGAGGGATAGATCATCAGATACACAAAGCTGAAAATTTTACGAATTACACTACTTTTTCATTATGGGATACTTTCAGAGCTGCTCACCCGCTTTATATAATTTTATATAGGGAAAGGATAGGGGATTTTGTAAATTCAATGCTTAAACATTATGAGCAAAGCCCTGAGGGGATGCTTCCGATCTGGCCATTTCACGCGAATGAAACATGGTGTATGATAGGTTATCACTCTGCGGCTGTTATAGCTGAAGCCTATTTAAAGGGTATAAAAGAATTTGATTATGAAAAGGCACTTGATTCAATGGTAAGTACTGCCACAAATAAAAATTATGGTGGTTTAAGATATTATGAAAAATACGGGTATATCCCTGTTGATAAGGAAGTTGAAGCAGCATCCAAGACACTTGAATACGGTTATGATGATTATGCAATCGCACTTATGGCCCGAAAAATGGGCAAGAAAGATATTTTCAAAAGATTCATAAAAAGGGCCTTTTTTTACAAAAATATTTTTGATAAAAATACAGGCTTTATGAGAGCTAAAAAATCAGACGGAAAGTTCAGAGAGCCTTTTGACCCTCTGAGGGCTAATTATGGGGGGGATTATACTGAAGGTAATGCATGGCAGTACACCTGGCATGTGCTTCAGGATCCGGAGGGACTTATACGATTGATGGGTGGTTCGAAAAAGTTTGTAAAAAAATTGGATAAACTTTTTAAAATTAAGGGCGATGAAAAGAAATATGGTTCTGTTGAAGATATGTCAGGTTTTATAGGACAGTATGTACAGGGCAATGAGCCAAGCCACCACATAGCCTATCTTTACAATTATGCGGGATACCCCTGGAAAACACAGAAAAAAATTAATCTTATAATGAAAAGAATGTTTGACAATACTCCTTTCGGAATACCCGGAAATGAAGATTGCGGACAGATGTCAGCATGGTATATTTTTTCAGCTCTGGGATTTTATCCTGTATCTCCTGTTGAAAATATATATATCATAGGAAAACCTCTCTTTAAAGAGGCTGCGATTAACTTGGGAAAAGATAAAGAATTCAATATTATTGCAAAAAATCTCAGTGAAAAAAATATTTACATAAAAAAAGCGTATCTGAATGGTAAAAGGTTAAAAAGGGCATATATTACCCATCATGAATTGATGAAAGGAGGAACTCTTACATTCATTATGTCTTCAAAGCCTAACAAAAAGTGGGCATCTGATAAAAAACACCTTCCTCCTTCTGCTTACTCTCGATTCAGAGCTTATGTTAAGGATTAAATTTGTTAATGAATGCGAACTCTTTTAAATCCTTCCTTTCCGGCCTTTTAAGCTCAGCTTCTTTTTGCCAATCACTTAAATCATCTGAAATTTCAGGAGATTTTTCCCCTAAAATTAAAAGAGCGATTAGTTCATATTCTTTCGGGATGTTTAGAATATTTTTTACCTTTTGGTTGTCAAAACCTGCTATCGGATGGGCAACCAGACCCATTTCCGTGGCTCTAAGAATTAAAAAAGCAGTGGCCATTCCGGTATCAAAAAGATGATATTTTCTCTCCTTAATAATGCAATCATCCTTTTCAGAGGAGAAAACAGCAATTATCAATGAGCTTTTTCTTGCCCATTCATTCCCCTTTGAAAGCAAAGATTTTATTTGGGTTAACAATTTATTATCATTAATAAAAACATATTTCCAGGGCTGTTTGTTAAAGCAGGAAGGTGCAAGAGATGCAGCCTTAGCAATTTCTTCTATAATTTCTTCTGAGATTTTGGTTTCTTTAAGTGATCTGTAGGCTCTTCTTTTTTCTATTGCTTCTTTTACTTTCATTTTTAAACAAGTATTTTTTTTATAGAGGACAATTTTATAAAATGGTTTCTTTCCTGTTGAATAATTTTATTCAGGATAGAATGTTGCTCTTGTGGGATAGCGTCTTTGAGTTCTTGATAAAGAAGAATTGAATCAAGTTCTTTTTTTATCGCATAATCAACTGCAGCTTTAATATCCCTAATCTTACCTGTTTCACCTTCAACATCTTTGAGGTCAAATATCATACTGTTTGCATATGCTTTAAGATAAGCAAAATACTCTTCCGGGAACTCATCGGTATTATAGGCTTTAAGCTTTGAAAGCAGTGAAGTGAATACATTTTTGTGATTAACTTCCTCATCTGCAAGATATTCGAAGAGCTCAGATTGTTTTTTATCCTCAGTGCTTTTTGCAAGAACCCTATAAAATTCCTCTCCGTTTTCTTCGATTTTAATTGCAAATTGAAGAATTTCAGAAATATCATAGTTTTTCATTTTTCCCTCCTTTTTTGTTCATATAAAATCATTATAACTTAATAATAATTTAAAATCAAATATCTTTTAATATGCAAACCATTGAGATATAATAAAAAATGTTGATGAAAAGAGGTTTTGCTCTTATTTTTGTATTTATATTATTCGTAACAAGTGCTTTTTCAATTTCAAAAGAAGAACTTTTAAAGGCTGAAAATTATTATAGAAAAGGGGAATATAAAAAATCCCTCGAAATTTATCTTAAAGCTGAAAAGGAAATCCCTAATTATGAAATTTATTATAATCTTGGAAATATCTATTTTAAGCTGAATAAATTTGCCTATGCAAAGCTTTATTATTTGAGAGCTTACAAGATAAGACAGAATGATTCTGATTTGCTGCACAATTTAAAGGCTGTGGAAATGAGATTGGAGGATAGAATAAAGCTTCCAGAAGAGGATCCATTTACAAAAATCTTAAATTCAATAAAAAATTCTTTTACTATGAATACATATTTGATAATTTCTTTAATTCTCTTTTTTATAATAGTTCTGATTTTCGTATTCCTTGATTTTGAATGGAAAAAGTATATGCTTTTTGCACTTTCCTTTTTATTAGTTGTTTTGTTTATTATTGACATCGTAAAGATTAATGAGTATAAGAAGAGTCAATACATCCTTGTTTCTCCTAAAGTTGATGTTAAAAGCGAGCCCACTGATATCGGAAGTACTGTTTTTATTATTCACGAAGGAATTGATTTTGAAGTTAAAGATAAAGTTGGGGATTGGTATCTTATTGTACTAAAGAATGGATATAGAGGGTGGATAAAAGCTCGAGAGGGTAAGGATTTTCTTAAAGTTTGAAAAATTCTCTAATTTTTTCTCCTATGTAGTCAATCTCCTCTTTTTTCAGATGGGGATACATAGGTAAAGTTAAAATTTCTTTTGCTATTTTCTCACTTGTAGGAAGAGAACCATTTTTATAACCTAAGTATTTAAGTGCAGGCTGAAGATGAGAGGGGATGGGGTAGTGTATTCCCACACCAATACTATTTTTTGAGAGGTACTCTTTTAGTTCATCTCTTTTTTCAGTTCTTATAACATATAGGTGAAAGACAGATTTTTTATGTTCGAAAATCTTTGGAGTTTTTAAAGGAAGCTCTTTTAAAACTTCATTATAGTATTTTGCAAGTTCTATTCTTTTGTTATTCCATATGTCCAATCTCTTTAGTTTTAATCTTAATACTGCTGCCTGAATCTCATCCAGTCTTGAGTTATACCCGATAAATTCATGGGTGTATTTATCTGGCTGGCCATGGACTCTGAGCATTGATGATTTTTTTGCAATATCTTCATTGTTTGTGAGGACTATTCCACCTTCTCCGAGGGCACTCAAATTTTTTGAAAAATAAAAGCTGAAAGCCGCTGCATCTCCCAATCCGCCTATTTTTTTACCTTGAAATTCTGCTCCGTGAGCCTGCGCACAATCTTCTAAAATCAGGAGATTATATCTTTTTGCAATCTCTTGTATTTTATCCATTTCTGCCGGAGTTCCGTAAAGGTGTACTGGAATTATTGCTTTTATTATTTTTCCGGAAGCTTTATCCTGAAGGATGTTTCCATCAAAGATTGTATTATTTTCAATATATTCGGAAATCTTTGCAGGTGATATGTTAAAATCATTTTCATCAATATCAATCATTATAGGATGAGCTCCGGTTTGAATGATTGCTTCTATTGTTGCAAAAAAGGTAAATGATGGTGCTATTACTGCATCTCCTTCTTCTATTCCCATTGATTTTAAAGATAAAAATAGGGCTGCTGTTCCCGAATCAACGCCAATACCATACTGTGCTCCTGAGTATTCTGCAAATTCTTTTTCAAAAGCTTTCATATTAGGGCCTAACATAAGATGCATTGAGTCAAAAATCTTTTGCCACTCTTTCCAGAGTTCCTCTTTAATCTCTTCGTATTGAGGTTTAAGATCAACGAGTTTTATCTCTCTTTTCATTATAACTCTCCCGTTAAAGTAATATGCTATTCTATCACCTTAGATTACATAAAAAAAGATTTTGAAGGATAACTATTTTCTTTCCTTCTCTTCAAGAAAATTTACTAAGATTAAAAGCTCTGAAATTATGAATAAAGTTAGAAGTTCGTAAAAAAGCATCTTTTCCCTCCGAAAAAGCAGATAAATTATTCTACAATAGGGTGTGTATCAAATAGTGATACACATAAAATAATCCGGTGTGAAAACTCCAATCCTTGAATAAATTATGGCTTTATGGTAAAAATAGTAAGGGAAAAAGATGAAAATAGAGAATAATAAATATAAATTTAAAGATAGAGATTTTTTCCTTAAACTTTTCGGAGAAAATGTTTATGCAGTGGGTGGATTTGTAAGGGATTTGTTCTTAGGAAAAGTTAGAGATGATGTTGATTTATTGATTGTAAAAGAAGATATTGACTCAATTATAGAAAAGTTAAAACCACATGGTAAAGTTGATGTGGTGGGCAAAAATTTTGGAATAGTGCTTTTTACAAAGGATGGAATTAATTATGAAATTGCTCTTCCGAGAATTGATATAGCAGATACCAGTAAGAGGGCTGATCATAAAAACTTCATAGTAAAAGCTGACCCCAATTTACCAATTGAAAAGGATCTTGAAAGAAGGGATTTTGTATGCAATTCCATGGCTCTTCATTTGAAAAGCGGAGAGCTTATTGATCCTTTTGGTGGAGTGAAAGATATTGAAAAGAAAATTTTAAGAATGACAAATGAAAAGAGCTTTTTTGATGATCCTTTGAGAATTCTCAGAGCTGCAAGATTTGCTTCCACTCTTGAATTTGAACTTGATGGAAAGATATATCCAAAGGCAAATGAAACTGATCTCACCGGCTTAAGTATGGAACGAATAACCGAAGAATTTTTCAAAATGATTATAAGATCCAAAAAACCTTCCATAGGATTTTGGGAGTACTTTAAGTTAGGGGTTTTAAAACAGCTTTTTCCAGAGCTTTTTAAGCTTACCCTTACCATCCAGGATTCAAAATTCCATCCGGAAACTGATGAGCAGGGGCATCACACAGTCTGGGCACACACTATGCTCGTTGTTGACAATGCTTCATTTCTTGCAAAAAATGAAAGATTTGATTTTGATGAGACTGAGAGGCTGATACTAATATTAGGGGCTCTCTTTCATGATATAGGAAAAATAAGCACAACCGAATGGAATTGGAAAAGAGGAAGAATGACAATTACGAGTAATAACCATGATTTTGTCGGAGAAAAGATTGTGGAGAATATTTTTAAAAGATTTAACATAATTAAATACAAAGGCTATAAAATGAAAGAGCTGGTAAAAAGAATGGTCAGATTCCACCACAGGATTCACGATCTCTGGAAAAACAGGGAGTTTATATCTAAAAAATCGGTTGCCAGAATTTATCTTGAATTTAAGGATGATATAAAATACCTTCTTATCCTGGATATTTCCGATAAGGAGGGAAGAGGGCAGGGAATACCAGCAACTCTTGATGAGAGAGGGGAATGGTTTTTGGAAATGATAGACAAGTATGAACTGAACAAAGAAACAATAAATCCCTTAATTATGGGAAGAGACTTAATTGCCCTTGGTATGAAACCGGGACCGGCCATGGGAGAAGTTTTAAAAGAATTATATGAATTACAGCTTGAGGACAGGTTCAAGACGAAAGAAGAGGGACTTGAATTTGCTAAAAAATACATAAAAGATTATATTTTTTCGGAGGAAACTAATGAAAATCAATAGGAACTTTTTATTTAAAGTATTTTTCTTTGTTTTATTGTTTTCATTTTTTAATTTTGGTTTTTCAAAGGAAAGACCTTCCAGTGCGGAGATTAGTTATTATAAAGGAATTTCTTATTATTTGTTAGGGGATATTAATAGTGCGAAAAAATATGTGAATGCTTACTTTGATGCGGTAAGAAAGGAAGATTTGAGAAATGCCTATAGATATCTTTTTGAAAATGATAAACTTTCAGCATCAAGAATCTTTGAAAAATACATAAGAGAAAGATACAAAAGATTAGATGCTTTGCTTGGATATGC
Source organism: Candidatus Aminicenantota bacterium (assembly GCA_027067555.1). GTDB lineage: Bacteria > Acidobacteriota > Aminicenantia > JAMOAD01 > JAMOAD01 > JALXDT01. The sequence continues at coordinate 60,523 of JAMOVU010000010.1, forward strand.
GCTGTCAATAGGTGAATATTCATTTTATTATGAAGAGTACTATTTTTCTCTTGCAAATGATATCTTTTCAAGAAAATCAATCACTTATCTTACTTATGGCTTTTTCTATCTTAAGGAGGGAGATCTTGCGTCCGCAAAAGAATTAATCTCAAAGGCAATTAGAATTTACGATTTACCTGAATATCATCTTATATATTCCATATATTATCGTTATAGCGGAAAACAATTGAAAGAGTTAAAGGAACTTAAAAATTATCTTGGTAAAACCAATTATAAAGAAGGTTATTTAAGGGTTGCAGAGATTTTATCCCTACAAAAGAAGTATGAAGAAGCTATTAAATTTCTTGAAAATTGCCCTGACTTTGATAGAAAAATTATTATGAAAGCAAAATTGTTTAGATTAAATGGTGATTCAGAACAGGCTCTTTCAACCCTAAAAAGCGTAAAAAACAAAGATTCTTTTGCTTATAAAAAGGAACTTGGAATCAATTATTATCTTAAGGGAAAAACATCAAAAGCAATAAAAATATTTAAAAAATTGGAATTTTTGGCACCAGAAGACAAGGAGTACTTTTTTTATTATGGAAAAGCCCTTATAAAGAAGAATGCAGCCCTTGCAGGAAAATGGCTCTACAGAGCCGCTGCCCTGGGTGAGGAGCATGCTTCAGAAGAGATAAAGGATACTCCAAGAGCAGATGAGTTAATTAATAAAATAAATAAAAGAACTATTATAAACTTTTTTAGAGTAGATGGTTTTAAATGGATTGATGAGGGTGAGATTATCGTTTGGGGAAAGAAAAGGGCCAACTCTTATCAAAATTTTGTTTATTTGCTAAATTCTAAAGGAGATATAATTAAAACCTTTCTTTTAGATGAAATTGTTCAGAATGTGGAAATCTCTCCTGATAAAAGAAAGGTTGCTCTCGTTACCTTTTCAAAAAGAAAGGATATTGCTAATTTTTATATAATAAATCTTTCAAATAAGAGTATAAGAAAAGTTAATACTTATGGCCTTGATGAAAAGGTGTGGAAACCGATTTTTTCGGATGATTCTTCCCGGGTGTTTTTTGTAAGTGAGGATTATATTAAGAGTGCATTTAAAGCTCCTTTTAGCATAGAAGATAATATGGGAAAATCCTTTTATTTTTATCCTGATATAATTCTCTCCGGATATTTTTACAGTATCTCCGGAGGAATTTTCGCCCCCATTAATAGAAGAAATATTGATAGAAATATTCCTCTTTTTAATGATATTACAAGAGTTTCGAGTTTTTATTCTAATTTTGAAAAATTTAGAAATTTGATAGAAAAGGGGAAGGGAATATCAATCTCCTCATCAAGCAGAATGTTATTATTGACCGATAATGATAATATTGTGGTCTTTGAAGCTACAGATACCCAATCTTTTCTTTATCATATTTTCAAGGAGGACGGAAGCATTATTGAAGGAGATAGCGGCAAGATCATGAAAAAGGGCTCCTACGAATACTGTGAACCTATTTTTTTTAATCCTGATAATAATATGCTATTTATAAAAGGAGAGGAGAAGATAATTGTTGTTGATACCTTAAAACATAAATTAAAAAAGGTCGTTAGAGGCGTTGGAAATGTAAGATTATTTAAAAGGCGTTTATACTATACAAACAAGGATTTAAGAGTTTATTTTATTGATATTGACAAGTTGAAAATCAAAAAAGCTATGAAAATGAGAGGGTACAGCCAAATTATAACAGACAATAAATACATCTATTTTGTATATAAGGGCCTGTGGCTTTATTCAGAGGGAAGGAAAAGAGAAGTCTTCCGGGGGCTTTTTCCCAAAGTGGAAAAGAGTGATATTTCTCCACTTGGCACAATGATTGCTTTTTCGGTGAATAACAAATTGATAATATTACCTTTGAATTGAGGTGTGAAATGAAAGAGGTAGAATTTTTGCCTGTGAAACTTTACACAGGAACTATTTTCAGAGATGAGAGAATTCTAAAAGATGCTCTTGAAAAGCTTGAATGCAAGTTTGGTAAAATTGAGGATAAATCAGAAGTTTTTGATTTTAATTTTACAGATTATTATTTTAAAGAGATGGGCAGACCCCTTTACAGACAATTTTTTGTTTTTGAGGAGCTTATTGAGCCTGAGCTTTTACCGGATATTAAGATTTTTACAAACAGATTGGAAGAGGATTTGATGAAAAAGTATAATCTTACCGGAAGGGGGATAAATCTTGATCCTGGGATAATAACGGCGGGAGCTTTAATTGTAGCCACTGCGAAAAATTTTTCCCATCGTGTTCCCCTTAAAAATGGGATTTATGCTCATTTGGAATATTTGTTTGATAAAAAGGGCGTAAGAATTCTTGAGTGGACATATAAGGATTTTAGATCAGAGGAATACAAGAATTTTTTCTTTAAGGTTAGAAAAAAGTATATAAAAGAGTTGAAAGTAGAGAGCTAAGTGAAGCCGAGCAGATGTTGTCTGAAAAGTCAAGAGGGATATAGGGAAAACACTTCTGTCCTGAAAAATTTGAGAGATTGAAGCACCTCTGTGTGAAGATGTAAAATATTCAATTGTTTTAAAAGATCTCACACAGGAGGTGCCTCAAA
>JAMOVU010000011.1 GCA_027067555.1 Candidatus Aminicenantota bacterium
GTTATTGCAAAACTTTTCATATATACACTTTTTCTGGAGAAATCTGAGAATTGTGTGTGTGTGTGTGTGTGAAATAGTCGAAGGTTGAAAGTAGAAAGTCGAAAGAAGCCATTAAGCTTAAAGCTTCAAAGATTCTACGGCAGCTCTTCGGGCTTAAAGCTATCAAAGCAATTAAGCTTTTACGAGATTTAATCCGTCCTAAAATACCCTTTTCGCCACTTTTTCTTTTAAAGCTTATCATACTCTTTCCCGCCTTAATATTTCAATATATGAAACAATAGCAGGTTTGTCAAGCTTTTTCGAAATTTTAAATTTTTTAAATCTCAGTATATTTTTAGCATTTTTTTCCTTATTGGTTTCACTTCCCTGCCCCGGAATTTAGCTGATTTAGTATATCTCTTATTCCTCGATAATCATTCATTCCTATTTCTCCTTTGTGCTCTCAATATTTAATTTATCAATTATCGAGCTAATATTAAAAAATTTTTCTTCCTCTATGGCGTTATATACTTATACCACTTAACTCTATTTTTATATAAATATATTAAAACAGGTGTGTATTTGTTCATAAAAATTTTGTAATATTTTTCTTTTGTTATAATATAAAATCGATTAAACGAATAATTACTTGACCATCCTTTTATCTCTTCCGGCCTGTCATAAATTATAATTCCAAAACTATTTTTCCCTTTTTTTTCAAAGTACTTCAACTCCTCAATACCTTTCGTTATACATAAAGAACAATCTGTAATATTAAATACTAAGATATAGTTTTCTTTGTTTTCCAAGAAAGTTCGCGCTTTTATTTTATTACCTTCCATATCTAAAAATTCTATACTAATTAACTTCTCCCAATCCAATATTTTATTTTCCTTTTTTATAACACCCGCTTTATACAATAAAAGAATAAAAAAAATTATAATAAGTATAAATATAAAAATATTCAAAAGTTTATCCTTCATCCCTTACCTCCAAGAAACCTTGTATAATACAATCGTTAGTGTCTCAGCTTCATCATCAATACGGGGAATTCCTCCCTTAAGAAAATATAAATACATACCCTTTTTTGCTAATAAAAAGTCATTTGTGTAAATAGTTTTCTCAAGTTTTCTATTTTTTTTATTATAAAAAAGCAATGCAAATTTCTTTTTACCATCATCTCCGAAATTCCTAATCTCAAAAACAAAATATTCGGGTATTATTTTAAAATTTACAATTAAAGAGTAATTTGTTTTCCACTCTTCATACAATGAACGCATATTTCTTCTATCTCCCCTTCTTCTTCCGAAATAATAATTCTTTTCAGGTAATTTTTTGTAACATTTTGGTTCTCTAAGGTTTATAATTTCCTTTAAAATCAATCGATCCCCATCTATTACAAATATGCGCATCTTATTTTCCACAACAAAATAAATTTTATCATCATTACTCTCAAGAAATGAATTAAAAAGGTAGCTTCTTATCATTTTCCCAAATTTCAGCTTCACCATGTTCTTTATTAATTTTCCTTGATCATCAAACACCCTAAGAAAAAAAGGTGATATTATATCCTCCTTTGTCTCTTTTGCCTGCACATTCCTAAAGACTCCTCCACCAAAAAACCATTTATTTTTATAAAATAATGACGATTCAATAAACTGTGTGCATCCCTTTTCTTCTCTCCAGAGATTCTTCTTCCATCTGTATTTATTTGCTTTATTATCAAAATAAAAAATCTGAATTTTTCGATGGTATTCCACATCAGCAAATCCCTTTTCGAGCTTACATAGGGATGCTTCAAACAAGATTTCTCCGGGTCCCTGCCCTTCTTTTGAAATAATCTTAATACCACCATCTTTCATCCTTAAAATTCCATGTTTTTTCAACATTATTATTAATTCGCCTTTATCATTTACAAAAGAACCTCTGTACATTCCTTTTAATAAATAATCCGACTTCCACTCATCTATCTTGTTCAAAGTAATTCCGCCTCTTAAACAAAAAGAGAGAATCGCAAAAAAAAGCACGAAATTGATTATTTTATTACGCATCTTAAAACCTCCACCTCTTTTCTATTTTTCTTATTATAATATCTTAAAACTTTGCTAAAATAGATATAGTTTTTACTCGCCCCGCTATATTGGTATCCCTTTACCTGTGTCCAATCCATTATTAGATTTAAATTTTTATCAATCATTATAAAACCATGCTGTGGATTATCATACGGATTTCTTATTATGTGAACAATTAAATTATCTCCATACAAAGTGAAATTAGTTGCAATTGTTCCTGAAAACAATACTTTCGTAAAGGCTCTTTCTCCTATTCTTTTCTTTTCTTTCTCATACTCCTTCTTATCATAAAAAGGGTATCTCCACCACTTAAAATTAAAAAACTTATTCCTTATTAATTTACCTTTTTTGTCAAAAATCCAATACACAGGGTACCTTGATATTGAAAAAATAATTCTTCCATTCATAATTTTTATTAAACCTTCGGGAAGGGATAAAGGCAATTTGTAAATTTCCATTATGTTTTTTCTGTCAAAAAAATGTGAAACTATTCTACCTCCTTCATCATATTTTACCACTGAATCATAAGATTTGTTATAGACTTTAGCATAATATTGTGCAGCATATATATATTTATCGTCAAAATCAAAAGAATATAAAAAAGGACTTGTTTTTCCCCCTCCGAGGAAAAAACTTTTCACAAATACAAATTTTTTGTCAAAAACCGATATTTTGTTCGGATAATCCTGAAAATAATAGTTACTATTATACTTGATTACATCTTTTATATAAGCAACAAAATCCCCGGGGCCCTGTCCCCTGTTCCCAACCTTTTTCAAGTAATTTCCTTTATTATTAAATACTTCAAAAAAAGTATCATTTAAAACCATTATTTCCTCATTGTATCCTTCAACAATTCTTGCAGGATATTCAAGATTTATTATTTTACCTGAGCTCTTTTTGTCAAAATCTGTAATATTTAAAATAAGTTTTGAAACTATCTTAATCTCTTTCCCGAAAGAAATAAATACAAATAATAAATAAACTAATAAAAGCAATATTTTTTTCATTACTCCTCCTTGCTTAAATCGGCCTTAAAATCAGGAGCAGGAGTGACTCCTGCTCCTTTTAGTTATAATCATTTAGGAGTTATACAAAAGCAATCAACAGGAATAGGCATCGGACAATGACATTCATCGCCTGGCATCCACCATCCCCACCTTGTGACAGGATCATCCTTTTTTTTCGAAAAAAGACTCTGAGGTGTAATAATCAATAATATATTTAGTATCAACAAAAACAAAATTATTTTTTTCCTCATTTTCTCCTCCTCTTTCTATAAATGAAGAACGCACTTACAATCATAGGCCCTCTTCGTGCAATCACAACCGGTATATATTCCCCATGTTACTTTCTTACCATGTAATTTCAACGGTGGTGAGGAAGCTTTTAAATTTCCAGAAGTTACAACAAAATAAAGCATAATAAAAACAAGAACTATCATACATATAACAATTATTCTTTTAAACATCTTCACCCCCTAAATAATATTTTAGTTTCTTAATTTTGATTAAAAAACTCCACAGGAGGTAGGGTCATGGTGGCTTTAATCTGTTATTGCAAAACTTTTCGTATATACACTTTTTCTGGAGAAATCTGAGAATTGTGTGTGTGTGTGTGTGTGAAATAGTCGAAAGTTGAAAGTAGAAAGTCGAAAGAAGCCATTAAGCTTAAAGCTTCAAAGATTCTACGGCAGCTCCTCGGGCTTAAAGCTATCAAAGCAATTAAGCTTTTACGAGATTTAATCCGTCCTAAAATACCCTTTTCGCCACTTTTTCTTTCAAAGCTTATCATACTCTT
>JAMOVU010000012.1 GCA_027067555.1 Candidatus Aminicenantota bacterium
GGGAATACGATAAGTTCTGAATTATAAAGCCTTGAACTTCTTATAATAATTTCTTTCATTTTTAAAAAGTTATTCTCAATATTTCCAGGCTCTATTTTCATTTGAGAAATGGCTATTTTCATTTTTTGCCTCCCAAAATTTCATTAAAAATTTGTTTTAAAAAATTCCACCCGCTTTTTTCAATATCTTTTCCGTTTCTAAAAGGAAACTTTGTTTCATTATTATAATTTTCGGCAATCATTTCAGGATGAAATCCTAAAATATAGACCTTTCCCTTTCCAAAATTAAAGGTAACAGCAGCCAATCTGTTTTTTGAATAAAAGGCCAAAGGAGAATATTTTACTTTTAACTTAAAATAGGGACCTCCTAAGTAATACATTTTTTTTGTGTTACCTTTAGTAAATTTAATCTTAGCAATACCTATTTTAGGCCATGGGGCTATATCGTCCAAAGGACCTATGGCAGAATCATAAAGTTTTAATATTCCTTTGTATTTAACCCCTTTCCATATTATATTTTTTGCTCCAAAGTATGCCCCTGCACAAACGCCTAAGTATCTTCCACCATTTTGTATAAAATTAATAATATTTTTTGCACCATTTTTACCAATATCCCTTGAATAATAGCCTGCCCATCCACCGGGAAAGTAAATCACTTTTATCTCTTTAAAAATTTTACCTTTTATTATGTCATTTGCTTTTACGGTTTTATAGGAAATACCAGCCCATTCAAAAAACTCCTGAGATGCTTGAAGATTTTTATAATAAGCACCGGGATCAATGTAAATACCAACATTCACCCTACCCTTTCTATTAACAGGAACCCTTACTTCTGTCAAAAGCTCATTTTCAGGGGTGTTTTCAGGAGTATTCAGATAAACCTCAGAATAATTTCCAACTATTTTTAAATTATGTTTATCAATATAATCATTTAAAATTTTATAAGATCTTAAAATATGTTTATAACTTCCTTTGTAAATAAGGTATGCAACAAGCTGAGCTCTTACTCTCTTAAATTTTACTTCATCATTTGAGCAGGGAGGATAAACACCGGGAAAATAAACGGGTATTCTTGCTTCTGATCTTGCAAACTCCTTTGAGCTCAGGGAATTGTTAAAATATACGGCTTCGCTATAACCATTGATTTTATAACCAAAGTCAATCAAATAATTGTAAATTATATCAAATTTCCTACTTAAAAGAGAATAATCCCCTTTATGCTCCATATAGGCAACAAACCTTGTATCTGTGAATTTGAGCTGCACCTGAGAAAAGGCAAAAATTTGAATTATTAAAATACATATTATAAAAAATGACTTTTTATTCATACTCCCTTTCAACCTCCATTATTGAGCTTACAAGAATATCAAGAGCTTTGTCAAGATATTCATCATTTATAGTTAATGGCATTAAAGTTCTTATCACATTTCCATAAACTCCGCAGGAAATCAACAACAATCCCTTTTCCCTTGATTTTGCTATTACTTTTGAAACAAATTCTTTAAAAGGTTCTTTAGTTTTTTTATTCTTTATAAATTCTATTCCTATCATTGCCCCCTTTCCTCTTATATCAGCAAGATATTTTGATTTTTCCTTTAATTCGACTAATCTTTTAACTATTTTTTCACCAATAATATTAGCTCTTTTCCATAACTCGTTTTTTTCCATAAATTCAATGGCAGATAAGGCAGCAGCACAGGAGACAGGATTTCCTCCGAATGTTCCTCCGAGACCTCCCTCCTGAATGTTTTCCATTAACTCTTTTTTGCCTATAACTGCAGATAAGGGTAATCCTCCTGCTATTGATTTTCCCAATGTAATCATATCATAATCAAGCCCTGTTTGCTCCCAATAAAACATAGAGCCTGTTCTGCAAAATCCACTTTGAATTTCATCAACAATCAATAAAATTCCGTGTTTTTTGGTGATTTCCCTGAGCCTTTTTAAATAATCAAAAGGTGCAACTACAAAGCCACCTTCTCCCAATATTGGCTCTATAATAACAGCTGCTATTGTTTCAGGATCAAAGTATTTTATAAAGTGTTCTTCAAGTACCTTTATGTAAAAATCAGCACACTCTTTTTCACTTTCAAAACTTTTTTCTCCCCTAAAACAATACGGATATGGAACCCTATAAACCTCTGGTAAAAATGGTCCGAACCCCTTTTTATATGGATTAACTTTTGAAGTTAATGAAAGAGTTGATATTGTTCTTCCATGAAAAGCATAATCAAAGGTTATTATTCCCGGTCTTTCCGTATAATGCCTTGCTATTTTCATAGCATTTTCAACAGCCTCAGCCCCCGAATTAAATAAAGCTCCCATCTTCTCAAAATCTCCTGGAGTAATTCTTGCTAACTTTTCCACCAAATCAATATAAGGTTTATGCATATATGTATGGAAGCAGGCATGGGTAAATTTTTCAGCTTGTTCTTTTATGGCTTTCACAACTTCAGAATTTGCATTCCCCACATTCAAAACACCGATAGAGCCTGTAAAATCAATGTATTCATCTCCCTTTTCATCATAAATCAGGAAATCCTCTGCCTTATTTATAATAATTTTATGAACATTGTAAACCGCCTTGGGAATAAATTTGTTCCTCTTATCTTCTGGTTTCATTGAAACCTCCTTAAAGATGTTTTAATATATAAAGAAAGCTACATATTTTTCTTGCCATTAGCAGGAGGGGACAATAAAGTCCCTCTTCCTGCTATATGGCTTGCCCTTAAAATTTAAAATTGAGTGAAAAGTATACTATTCTCTGTCCTAAAGCTGTTACCTTTTTCTCCCATCCCGGATGAACATTGAGTATTGTTCCATCAGGATATATTGTAAGATGTGTTCCATATCTCTGATAAAGAAGAGCATTACCAAGAAGATTCATTACATCAAAAGATAATGTAAATGCAGATTTATTGCCTAATTTGAATTCCCTCAAAAGTCTTATATCCAATTGATTGAAATCAGGGCCCCTGTGAGTTCCGATTGGCTCTGACAAGACTTCGGGTTTATACCATGAGGGAACATTTGGAATTGATGTATTAACGACAATAACACTTCTTTGAATTGGAAGTCCTGACATATATCTGTAATTAAAACTGAAGAAAATATCAAACGGAATCTTAAATGTTCCCTGAAGTTTTACGAGCAAAGGTCTGTTAAAAGTAGGATCAGAGCCTTTTCTATTTACCATATAGTTGGGGTCATCAAAGGCAGTGCTAACTCCATTTGTTTCATAAAAAGCATTTCCCAAAGTAGCCTCAGCTTTTGATAGAGTAACTGATGCAAGCATCTGCCATCCATTTGAAAAGGCCTTTCTTAAAGTGAATTCAAGCCCCTTATATTTTCTGTAAGCATCCTTAGGATTTGTAACTTTAAATATTGAAGGAGCCTGCCCATTAACTAAAAAGTAAACTTCATAATGTTTATCATCCGAAGTTCCCAAAACTCCATCCCAGCCGGGATCAACAACACTCTGTTTTACAAAATCAGAATCTTTTTTACCATAATCCATATCCTCAATCAAATCACCTTCATACCTGTGAATGTAGCTTATTGAGAATGTAAGATCTTTAAATAACTGTCTTTCAAGTGTCACTACATACTCATCTGTATATGGAGGCTTTAGATCAGGGTCAATTCTATCCTTCGGATTTTTATAGCCACCCCATGCCCACATAGGTTCATAATAATCTGTTGTATCGAATTTGTCATTCCAATTGAAATCATACCAGTAAAAGGCAATGTATGGATAATACATTGGATTAATATCCGAAGCATACTGAATATTCATATATGAATAATATCTTCCGAAAAATCCCTTGAGAGCTGTTTTTCCATCCCCCGTAAGATCAATGCTTATACCCAATCTGGGAGAGAGTGTTTTCCATGTCATATAATTTTTAACTTCGGGATAATCTCTTGGGCCAAAAAAGTCAAGATCATAACCATAGTATGCCATCATTGTACTCATCCAATAAGAATTATGCAAGAATGTATTCCACTCGGGGGATCCTGTAGTATGTTGAGCAGGAATGTGAGCTTTTGAGTAATCATATCTCAATCCTAAATTAAGATATACCCTTCCATTAAAGAGTGAAAAATCATCCTGGAAGTATAAACTGTATCTTCTTGTTCTATCTTTTTGGACACTGTCACCCGATTTTGTTCCTATGGCTCTTGCATAGAATTTACCTGCTCCCCACCACCAGATTGAAAACAGATGATTGCTTCCGTTTTCAGTAAAATATTCAGCCGGTAGCAAATCTCCTATCTTTCCCGGCATCCATGTATCCCAATCATCCTTTGCAAATTCTATTTCCGCTCCTATTTTAACTTTATGGTCTCCTCCAAGAAAATTGCTTATAAATTTGGTTAAAGATGTCATCGTCTGGAATCTTCCTCTGTGATAAACCTCATTCAGCCAGTAACCTCCATAAAAAAGCCCTCGCGCAATATCATAAGTCCTGTAACCTGTACCATCTCTCATCAATAAGGGGAAATATTTGTATATATATCCTGTTCTGAAATCAAAGTTTGTATTTTGGTCTATTGTCCAATTCAATTTTAAATATGCTGTAATATCTTTTTCATGATCCCAACAGGGAGCCGCTTCGGGCATATATTTCCAACCAATGTAATATGGACTGCTATTTACTACAACGCCCTGGTGCACTTCCCATCGCGGCTCATAAGCATTTATATAATTAAAGACAGTGTCAATTTTTAAATTATCACTAAGATTTGATGTTAATTTGAAAAACAAATTATGCTCTGTATGAGTAACAGCATCCTTTTTTTCAAAGCCAGCAGGAGTATATTTCCAGCCCAGATATCTGTAAGAAGTAAAGAACCAGAGTTTATTTTTTATAATGGGACCACCTAAATTAAAAGCTACATCATTATTATTATTTGTTTTAAGAGGAGTATATTCAGCTTTTTCCTGAGTGTAAAGATCCATCCCCGGTTTATCGGAGGCGAGAGAGTCAAAAGTAAAGTAATAGTTTAATTCTCCGCTCAAATCATTTGTACCCGATTTTGTAACAACATTAACATAAGAACCAGTACCCTCCCCTACTTCAGCAGGATGAGCTGCTGTTTGAAGCTCCACCTCTTCAATCGCATAATAATTTATATTTGTAGAAAGATAGCCATGTCTCGGGTCATTCATCATAAAACCATCAAAAGCATAGACATTATCCCTTATTGAAGAGCCGTGAGTTGCAAATGTCCTTGAATAAGTAATATTATCTGTCACAACTCCTGCTGCAGAGGCAATGATATCATATACATCCTTTTTAAGAGGAATATCTTCTATAAGCTCCTTTGAATAAGTGGTGGAAGTTTTTGAACTTGATGTATCCAATAAAATAGGTTTTGCTTCAACAACAACCTTTTCAGACACTTTAAGCGGAACTTTAATAGTTAGTGTGTAAGTTTTACCCACGTTTACTCTTACATTTTTAATCTCAACAGGTGCAAAACCACTTAGCTCTGATTTTACACTGTAAATTCCGGGAGGGAGTTTTAAGAAGATAAACTCACCTTTTTCATTTGTTGTGTAAACTTTTGTTATAGTAGCTCCTTTTACAGTTACAGCTGCTCCCGGTAATGGCTTGCCATTTTCATCAATTACCTTTCCTTTTAACACTCCTGTTTGCATCTGTGCAAAAACCACAGATGAAAACAAAAATGTTAGAATTAAAAGGAAAAGAAAGAGTTTTTTTTGTACCTTCAATTTAACCTCCTTTTTTATTAATTTCTTTCATTATTTTGATGATCTCAATCGTCCCTCCTATAATAGTGGCAAGCCATATAAGGGGAAGTGAATATATTAAAAGATAGATCATCTCCTCAACCATATTTCCTAAAAAGTATATGTAATATAAGAAAAATAAGATAAATACAATTATCCACCCAATCATTTTTTTTAGATTTAATTCTCCAAAAAGTAATTTAAAAACTTTTTTTAATCCCATGGTATCTTATTCCAGAGTGTTTTATTTACAATTTCATCGGATTCTCTCTCTTCCATATAACTAACTATAATCATAAACAAAAGGGAAACAATTAGACCAATGTGAACAAAGTGAAAACCACCTATTATTGCATTTGGAGAACCTTTCTTTATCCATGCGTATATTGAAAATATAAAAGAGGAAACTAACCCGGAAATCAGAGAATAATAAGCTCCTTTTGAAGTTCCTCTTTTCCAGAACCATGCTGCAAAAACCGGAATTAAAAGTCCTGAAACAGCAAGCCCCTGCCCAATTATCCACAATGGTATTAAAAATGGGACCCAAAGAGCTGTGGCTATTCCAAATAGTGTTGTTAGTAAAACTGCAACTCTTGAAATCTTTATCTGATCATACTTTTTACTTATCTTGGTTTTTTTAAGAAAATCATTATACATTAATGTTGCACCATTTAACAAAAAAGAAGAAGCACACGATAAAACAGTCATTAAAAACGAAACAAGAAGAAAAAGGCCGATTGCAGGGTGAATTATTTTTGTTATAAAGTAAAGATATATCTGATCTCCCTGAATTGAAGCAGGTAAACTAATTAATTTTGCTTTTGATGCGGCTTCAATAAGCATGCCTCCCATAAAAGATATTGCTCCCCACGGGGAAGAAAGCGAAACTGCGACCATAGCATCAAATGAAGTCTGTGCACTTTTTGCCATGTAAGCCCACTGGTAAAGCCATGGATCCACCAAATAAAATAATCCCATGGTTATAATCCAGACAGTAAAGACCGAAAAATCAGTATTATAAGCATTTAATTTTTCAGGAGATAAAAACTTATGCAAATTATTAAATGAGGCTTTTATTCCACCATTATAGTAAAGGGTTGCACCCAAGAATATCAAAAGCCCTGCTCCTTGCAATATTGATTGAATCCATTGAGCCGTTATTGCTGAATACTGTCCACCGGTTACAGTATACAATAATATTAAAATTGCACTTATGATAATACCAGCTTTCATATTTAATCCAAATGCAACATTAAAAACAATTCCAAGTGCAACAAACTGCAGACCTGAAATAAAAACAGGCCTCAAATAACTAATAAAAGATGAAAGTGGCCTTATTCTTTCTCCGAATCTTATTGCAAGAAAATCCGGCAAAGTATAGGCTTCATTCAACCTCCCAAAGACATTGAGTTTTTTTGCAAAAACAAAGGCAAAAAGAGGAAGTGTAATCCCGGAAACAGCAATAAGCCACATTGCCGAATATCCATCATTAAAACCATATCCTACAAAACCTGCTGTTGAAGCTCCTCCTATGGCAGCACCAGTGTAAGCTCCAAAAAAGAGCCAGAAACCTATATTCCTTCCCATTAGTAAAAACTCTTTTGGTTTTGATATTTTTGAAAATTTTATTCCAATAAAGAGAAAAAGAAAAAACATAAAAATTAAGGCTGTTATAGAAACTACATTCATTTTAAAATGTCGGAGGAGTGTTTACCCAGATTACAACAGTCATATTATCCGTAGGATTTATCCACTTATGAGGTCTCATACTTTCAAAATAGAGGCTATCTCCAGGACCAAGAATATACTCTGTTTTCCCTTCAATACAAATCTTAAGTTTTCCCATTAAAACATAGATAAATTCTTCCCCTTTATGTGTGTAAAATTCCTCGCTTCCTGCTCCCGGTTCAATATAGAACAGATGAGGCTCCATGGCTGTATTCCCCTCTGCAAGAAGTTCCATTCTCACACCTTTTATATCCATAAAAATGGATTTTCTCTCCCCTGCCCTAATTAGTTCTCTTGGCGTTCCCTCTTCAGGAAAAAAGTAGAGAGTATTAACATTAAGAGCATTTGCAATCTTTTTCAAATTTCCTACAGAAAGATTTGTCTTTCCCTGCTCCACTAAATTTAAAAATGAAACCGAAAGTCCACTCTTTTTAGCAAGCTCTTTCACAGAGATTTTATTTCTCTGCCTTAATCTTTTTATTTTATCACCAATCTTTTCTCTCTTGAGTATTTCATTACTTGTCTCTGATTTGTCAATCTTCAAAATCTCTTTTATAGCCTCACTTTTGTATCCCTTATCTTTCAATAATTTAATTTTTTTCAATGTTTCCAAATCATTTTCAGTGAAGTATCTGAATCGACCTTTTGACCTTTTGCTCTTTATTAAACCCTCCCTTTCCCAGAATCTTATTGTTGATGTACTAACATTTAAAATCTTGGATATATCTCCTACAAAATACTTTTTCATAATTGTAATATAATTACAATTTTAAGATTTGTCAAGTGCTTTTAATAATTTTTTAAAAAATATGATTTATATGTTTTAATTGGTTTTGAATAATTAATTTGTAATATTAATATAATTTATTTTGATTTGATAGTGTAAGCAAATAGGGACAACAGGAATATTAAAGTTGCAAAAATGACTATGGTTGCCCCCGGAGGCATATTAAGATAATAAGAAACTACTACCCCTCCCACATTAACAATAATTCCAATTGTAATAGAATAAATTATGTAAGCAAGATAATTTCTGCTGAATTTAAGAGCTGATAGAGGAGGAATCACCAAAAGGGCTGAAACAAGTATGATTCCGACTATTTTAATGGAAATTACAACAGCCAAGCTTATAAGAGAGATAAAAAAATAGTCATATATCTCAACAGGAATTCCTATAACTTTGGAGAACTCCGAATCAAAAGTAATATAAGTCATTTCCCTGTAAAAAACAGAGATAAAAATAATAACAATAAAGAAAACAATCAAAGAAATAATTATATCTGTTTTTGAGACCAATAAAATATCACCGAAAAGGTAAGACAAAAGATTAGGGCTGTAACCTTTCACAAAGGCAAGAAGGATTATCCCTAAGGACATCATTGCCGGGAAAAAGACCCCAACTGCACTATCTTCACTTATATTAAATTTTCTTGAGGTAAAAGCGATTAAAAAACCTGTGAATATGCAAAATATCAGAGCTGAAACAAATGGGTCAATACCTATTAAAATACCCAATGCAACTCCGCCAAAAGCAGAGTGTGCTATGCCTGTTCCTATAAAAGACATTCTTCTTAAAACCACAAAAGTTCCTAAAATAGCAGTTAAAACACCTACAATAACTCCTGCTATAATTGCATTTTGAAAAAAGGGTAATTTTAAAAGTTCAATTATTTCCATCATTTCTCTTTATCTTTTTTACAACCATATGCGGAATTTTACCATGTCCGAAAATAAGGTAATGCTTTCCGTAAAGACATTGAAGATTCTCCTCTGTCAAAACTTCTTCGGGTTTTCCATGAACTGCAATGTTTTTATTCAGACAGGCAACAGAGCTTACCATATCAGATACAGCCATTGCATCGTGAGTTACAAGAAGTATCGTAAGTTTGTATTTTTTGTGAAGATTATTTAGCATACCGTAAAGTCCCTCTGAACTATTTACATCAAGACCTGTCGTCGGCTCATCCAATATCAAAAGTTTTGGCTCATTTACAAGTGCCCTTGCAATTAAAACCCTTTGCTTTTGTCCTCCCGAAAGCTCTAAAAAGAGCTTGTTTTTTATATCTTTAATATTTAAAAAATCTATTATCTCATCAATTTTTTTATAATCTTCGGATTTAAAATATCTTAAAACTCCAAGATGTGGGTATCTTCCCATTTTCACAATATCAATCACTCTCAGAGGAATTGTACTATTTTCGCTCATATATTGAGGAACATAGCCAATTAATTTTCTATCAATTTCTGCTATCCCTTTTCCAAATATTTTAATCTCCCCTTTTGAAGGCTTTATTATACCCAAAATAGCTTTGAGCAGTGTTGATTTTCCGGCTCCGTTCGGTCCTAAAATTGCAACAAAATCTCCCTCCTTTATTTTAAGATTAATACCGAATAATGCAATTTCATCTCTGTATCTTACCTCAAGATTTTTTATTTCAAGTATAAATTTGCTCATTTCAGATAATTTATTAAAAGATTTGCATTATAACTTATCAAATCAGCATAAGTTTTTATTTTTCTGGAAAATCCCAATGGATCCAAAATTAAAACCTTTGCACCGCTTGAGTTTGCTATCATTCTAACCCATTTTTCCGAAACATTTGGCTCTCCTATTATAACCTTCACTTTCTCTTTTTTTATTTTGTTAATAATCTCAACAACTTTTTTCGGAGATGGGGACTCTCCCGGTTTTTTTTCAATCGTATCAATATTATGAATTTTGTAATCCTGTAAAAAATATGCCCATACAGGATGATACATTACAACCTTTTTAATTTTCACTGTTTTAAACCTATTCTCAAGCTCTTCATCAAGTTTTCTCAGGTTTGTTAATAAAACACCCGTGTTTTTCTCAAAAATCTCCCCTTTTTCCGGATAAACCCTTTTTAGAAAATCGGATAATTCGGGAATTATATCTATAACTCTTTTTAAAGAAAGCCAAAGATGCGGGTTTTTTCTCCTATTTTTTCCAATAAAATTTGTAAAATAATCGGAAAATTTAAAAAGCCTTTTTCTTCTGGAAAAACTCTTTTCGGTTTTTGAAAGCCATAGTTCAAGCCCCGCTCCAACCACTATAAGAGCATCAGACTTATTCAGTTTAACAGCCTCTCTTATTGTTAATTGAAAAGTATGGGGTGAACTTCCGGGAGGAACTATAAGATTAACCTTAACAGAATCTCCTACAATCTGTTTTACTATGAGCTCAAGAGGTTTTATACTTACGGAAACAGTATTTGAATTAGCTGAGAACAAAAAACTCCCTACCACTAAAACCAATAATAAAGCAAAAGCCCTTTTTTTCATAAAAAATTATATCAGACTTGTCAACAATCGGCAAAAAAGTTTGAAAGTTTGTATAATCTAAAACTATCTATACTTTAAACTTTTCCACTTCTTCTTTTAATTGCTCAGCCTGTGTAGCAAGATCATTTGCTGTTATAGCAATCTGTGATATAGCCTGAAGTGATTGCTCTGTCCCCTGAGCTATACCCTGAACATTTAAGTTCACCTCTTTTACAGTCGCAGCCTGCTCTGTAGTTGCTGTCGAAATTGCTGTTGTTATTTCCTGAACTTCTCTTGAGCTACTAATTATTTTATCAAGCATCTCTCTGCTCTCTTCCGCAAGCCTTACTCCCTGCTCTATTGCTTCAAGGGATTCATCCATTGCAATAACTGCACCTTCTGCTCTCTTTTGTATATTTTTTGTAATATCTTCTATTTCCTTGATTGATTTTGCGGTTCTCTCAGCAAGTTTTCTTATCTCATCTGCAACAACTGCAAACCCCCTTCCTGCCTCCCCGGCTCTTGCTGCCTCAATTGCGGCGTTTAAAGCAAGAAGATTTGTTTGATCAGAAATATCAATAATAACCTTTAAAATCTCACCTATTCCTTTTGCAGATTCTCCAAATTCATTAATAACACCAGAAAGTCCTGCTGATTTTTCAGAAATTGTTACAATTGAGTCTATTGTTTTAGCCATAGCTTCGGAGCTTTGATTTGTAATTTCTACCATTTCTCTAACTTTATCACTTGAAGATTCTGTCATTCTTTGATTATCCTCAATTGTAGCGGTTAATTCCTCCATTGCCGAAGCAACCGATGCAGATTGAGCAGCCTGTTCTTCAGAAGTTGCAGAAAGTTCTTCTGCTGTGGAGGAAAGTTCTGTTGATGCTGAAGAAACGGTGACAGCATTGTTTTTTATATTCGTTATAATTTTAGAAAAGGAATTAACCAAATCCTTTAAAGCTTTCTGAATTATTCCAAGTTCATCCTGTCTGCTTGTATCAAGATTTATTGTTAAATCATAGTTGTCTTTAATTTTTAATATTTTGTCCTTGAGAGAATTTAAAGGATTAATAAAGCTTTTTCTAAAAAAGGTTAACAAAGCAACTATTATAAAAGTAGTGAAGACAACAGTTATTAAAATACCTTTGACAATTTCTTTTTTCTCAAATTTGTCAACCCAAAGAGCTTCATTTTCTATCTCTTTTTTTATATTTTGATAATATTCACCTGTTCCTATAATCCACTTATATGGCTTAAACACTTTAACATAACTTATTTTAAGCTGCGGCTCATCTTTTCCAGGCACAGGCCAGTAATAGTTTACAAAACCTTCTCCTTTTTCCTTTGCAACCTTAATAGTCTCTTTAATTATATAGAGACCATTCTTATCCTGAAGGTTTATAAGATTAGCTCCTTTTAGCTTTTTAGTGGGATGTTCAATCATTGTACCGTTGAAATCATTAATCCAGAAATAGCCTGCTTTTCCATATTTTGACTTGCTTATAAACTCCATTAGATTCTTCTTAATTTTATCATCTGAAAACCCATCACTTTTCATTTTGTAATAATATGCATTCAGTGCCAGAAGCTCACTATCAACAAGTGATTTTACTCTTTTTTGGACATTCTTTTCAACATACTTCTTTGCAAACGAACTAACTACTTTATATTGATTTAATTCAAGAACAAAAGTAATAATTAAAAAACCTAAAATGACAATCAAATTAACCTTTGTTACTATCTTCATTTTTTTAAACATATCTGGCCTCCGATTTCAGATTTTATAACTATATTTTAACGGTGTCAACATCCTTGACTTTCTTTCAAAATAAAAATATTCTTAATAATAAATAAATCTCGGAGAAAAAAGATGAAGAAAAAGACGTTTATTTTATCAGTTTTTCTTTCTTTTCTTATTATTACTTTTGTCAATGGAAGTTTAAAAAAACAAACAATAGTAGAAAAAAAAATTAATAAGATTTTAAGTCAACTTTCACTCAAGGAAAAAATCTCCCTTTTGCACGGGCACGGTTTTGAAGTGTCCGGTATTAAAAGACTTGGAATTCCCCCATTAAAAATGAGTGATGGTCCAGCAGGTGTAAGATGGGGAAGAGCCACCGCATTTCCCGCACCGGTTGCTCTTTCTGCCACATGGAATCCTGAAATAGTTTACAAAGTAAGTAAAGCAATGGCAGAGGAGCTTAAAGCTTACGGGCGAAATGTATTTTTAGCTCCCTGTGTTAATATTCATAGAATACCTGTCGGAAGCAGAAATTTTGAAAGTTATGGCGAAGATCCATATCTTGCAGGAGAAATTGCGGTTGGTTTTATAAAGGGAGTTCAGGACACCGGGGTAATATCATGCGTTAAGCACTATGTCGCAAATAATCAGGAATGGAACAGGACTAAAATAGATGTCATAGTAAGCGAAAGGGCATTAAGAGAAATTTATATGCCAGCATTTAAAAAAGCTGTAAAAAAAGCCGGAGTATGGAGTGTAATGTCTGCTTACAATAAGGTAAATGGGGATTATTGCTCTGCAAACAAGCACCTTTTAACTGATATTTTAAAAAATGAATGGGGTTTCAAAGGTTTTGTTGTTTCGGATTGGGGAGCAACCCACAGCACAATCAAGAGTGCAAAGGCAGGTCTCGACATTGAGATGCCTTACGGAAAACATTTTTCAGACAAGCTATTAAAAGCAGTAAAAGAGGGAAAGGTAAGTGAAGATTTAATTAATGATAAAGTCAGAAGAATTTTAAGAGCAATGGTAAAGATGAATATGTTAGGCAAAGATTTTAAAAGAAAGAGTAAAACACAAATTAAAAAAATGGTTTTATCTCATAAAAAACTTGCAAAAGAGGTGGCTGAAGAATCAATGGTTCTTCTAAAAAACAGTAATAATACCCTTCCGATTGATTTAAGCAAAATAAAATCTATTGCAATAGTGGGACCGAATGCCAAGTATGCAAGGACAGGAGGTGGTGGTAGTGCTTATGTAAGACCCTTCTATTCAGTTTCTCCTTTAAAAGGAATTAAAAATTATTTAAAGGGTAAGAAAATCAAAATTTATTATGCTGCCGGAACAAGTATCAAAGGAGATGTTCTTCCTGTATCCGAAAAATTTGTTAACTATAATAATAAAAATGGTTTTTTAGGTGAGTATTTTCTTAACAGAAATTTAAAGGGAAAACCTGCAATGAAAAGGATAGACAGAGAGCTTTATTTCAATTGGTCTTATGATCTTCCGGAGCTTGAGCTTGGAAAAGGAAATGATAGTAATGAATTTTCAGTAAGATGGCAGACAGAGCTTATTCCCCCGGTAAGTGGAAAATACAGGTTAAAATTTCTATCCGATGGTGGAATCCGCGTTTATTTAAATGGAAAACTCATTTTAAAAAGATGGAAAAATCCGGAAAAAACTTTTGATATAAATTTAAAAACAGTTGATGTTAACCTAATTAAAGGGAATAAGTATAAATTAAAAATTGAATATTCCTCTTCGTGGTCAATTTCTGAGTTTAAGTTTGGATGGGATATTCCGGGGAACAATCCCGTTCAAAAGGCAATTGATATAGCTAAAAAGAGCGATGTGGTGATTGCTTTCCTCGGACTTTCCCCCCATTTTGAAACAGAGAGCAGAGACAGGGATAGTATGGAAATTCCCAATCAAAATGAATTAATTGAAAAACTCCTTGAAGTTAACCCCAATATAGTTGTGGTTTTGATAAGCGGAACACCCTTAAATATAAGCAGATGGAATGAAAGGGTTCCTTCAATTTTGCAGGCCTGGTATCCGGGACAGGAAGGGGGGACTGCAATAGCATCGGTTCTTTTTGGAGAAGTTACCCCTTCAGGAAAGCTTTCGTTTTCATGGTATAAAAATGCGGAAGATTGCCCCGGATTTAAAGGTTATAAAGATAAAAGTCTTAAAGCAGTTTATTATGATGATATCTTCGTCGGATACAGATACCTTGATAAAGAAGGTATAAAACCACTTTACCCCTTTGGCTTTGGCCTATCATATACAAAATTTGAGTATTCGGATTTGAAAACTAAAGAAGAAAATAATCAAATTTTAATAAGCTTTAGCATAAAAAATGAAGGAAACTATTATGGAGGAGAGGTAGCCCAGATTTATATTTCCCCTCCTACTTCGAACACCCCACGTCCAATTAAGGAACTTAAGGCTTTTAAAAAAGTCTTTTTAACTCCCAACATTAAAAAAAATATTATAATAAAGTTAAATATTAATAGTTTAAAGTGCTATGATAATAAAAACAAAGAATGGATTTTAAATAAAGGAATTTACAAAACACTCATAGGAAGCTCCTCTGTTAACATAAAATTAAAGGGATTATTCAAAATTTAACAATTAAAAATCTGGTGAACCAAAAGAAAAGAATATTTAAAATTATAATTGAAATAATTCCGTTATTATGGCAAAAATTAACTTTAAAATCCATGCAAAAAAATCCAAAAATATAATTTTACCCCTTTTTTTTAAAAAACATAAGTTTAAACTTTTAATAAAGATTTTAATTTTATAGAAAGCAGAATAACAAGTTTGAAACAGAATAAATACATACAAAATTTTTTCAATTAAAAAAAAGCAATTTAATCAAATATTACACAATATTTAGTATTATCGGATAATAGATTACCATATTTTGTATTATTTTTTAATTTGTATTAGAATTTTTCATTGACACAAACCTTTCATCATATTAAATTAATATAATAAAAAAAGAGGATAATAAGGGATGAAAAATTTTGTACATTTGCATTTACATACAGAATACTCATTGCTTGATGGAGCAATA
>JAMOVU010000013.1 GCA_027067555.1 Candidatus Aminicenantota bacterium
AAGAAAAGAATTATTACCTTTTACAGATATAAATATCCCTTTCAAAAAACAGAAGTAAAAATCTTAAAGCAAAAGTTACCAAAATTTTTAGCTGAAAGATTGGGAAAGGGAATTTAAACTTATTTTGTGTAATATTTTGGATCTTTTATATATCTTACCTCAAAGACAAAGTTATTATCCCTTTGTAGTTTTCGAGGTTCACCTGTTTCATAATAAAGCTTTACAAGGAGTTTTTTAATTTTAAAACAATATTTATTGGTGTTAGGCTTTTTAAGCCAAAGAGGAAGAGTTAAAAAGAGTGAAGTAGAATTTTCACAGCCGGGATAAACTGTAAATGTTGTGCTTTTGGAAAGATAAACAAAACCATTCGTATTTCCACAATCACTCTCATAATAATAGTATGCCTTAATCCTTCCACCATCAATTATTTTTCGCCCACAGTTCCACACTGATACCTCAAAAGGGATTGTCACTTTATCATAATTTCTATGGGAAATATCAAAGGGATGAACCTTAAAAATCTTTTGTCTACTTCTATATGATATAAGTTTTCTCGTGTTTCTAATCCACACTGCATCAATTCTTCCATTACTAACATTATTTCTATAAACTTTAAGTTCCAATGTATTGTTATTCTCATTTAACTCAACAATTTTATTGAACGGATCAACTGTTATTCTTACGGTTTCCCCTTTACAATCAAGCTGATTGGCCATCTGAATCAATTTCACAGAGATTCTTTTATTTTTCTTAATAGTTAAATTTTTTGAAACTGTAAGCTTACCTGAGAGTCCTGGTCCTAAATATTCAATTCTAAAAATAATTGTTCCACTATAATCAAACCCTAAATTTCCGAGTTTAACTTTTAAATATCTTTTGCCATTATTTTGCACACTATAGATATCATACAATTTGAAATCCGGGAACTTTAATCGTGAAACATCAGGCTTTGGGCTAACATAATTTTGATTTTGAGAAAAAGAGACTGAAGATAAAAAGAGGATCAAACAAAAAATTAAAAAATACTTTTTCTTCATCGCTCACCTCCTGAGAGCTGAATAAATATATCTTCAAAAATTGTACCACGCTGAACTCTCAGAAAACATTATACTCTTTCCATTCTAAAAATAATCAAACGACAAAATTATTAAAATTTTCGACATTTTTGTCCATTATTATGAAAACAGCTTCTTCCAAAAGAAGATAAGCTCTTCTTCTCTTGACAAAAACTCTTTTTTTTATTAAGTTCTCATATGTTTGCTGTGGAATTTGATTCTGTTTGGAAGATTTACAAAAAGGATTTCAAACAAGTTACAGCATTAAAAAATATTATCCTAAAGATACCCCAGAACTCAATTTTTTCAATTATCGGCCCCAATGGAGCCGGAAAAACCACAGCTCTTAAAATTATAACAGGTATTACATATCCAACCAAAGGAAAAGTAAAAGTCTTGGGAGGAGATATATCAGATTCCAATATAAAAAAAAGAGTCGGTTTTTTACCGGAAAATCCATCTTTTTTTTCAAACATCACTCCCTTCGAGTTTCTGAAATTTGTTCTTTATACTTCAGAGGGAAGCATTGAAGAAGATAAAATTATATCAGCACTTAATGAGGTAGGACTTTTAAAAGAAAAAAACGAAAAAGTGAAAAAATTTTCAAAGGGAATGGTACAAAGGTTGGGAATAGCTCAGGCTATTATTCATAATCCTGACTTAATTGTCCTTGATGAACCATTTTCAGGACTTGACCCTATCGCAAAAGAAAAATTAAAAGAAATAATCCTGAACTTTTTCAAAAAGGGAAAAACAATTATATTAAGCTCTCACAATCTTTTTGATGTTGAAAGCCTTTCAACACATATAACATTGATAAAGGAAGGAGAAATTAAAATAGGCGGAATGTTAAAATCTTTACAATCTCATGCAAATTATGAAATAGAGTTTTACGGAGAAATTAAAAGTTGGGGAAAAAGAAAGGTGAAGAAAGTTGGCGAAAAATCCATTATTATTCTTGAAAATGAAAAAGAGTTTGAAGAATTTTTAATTAATGCTTCTGATTTAAAACTGAAGATAGTCTCAGTAAATCTAAGCCTTAATAATTATTTAAAAAGATATTACCAATGAAAAAAACTATCTACACTACTCATGTTATTTTTAAGGAAATAGTAAGGGATAAATTTTTCTTATTTCTCGGACTCAGCTCACTTTTATTCTTTCTTTTAACTATAATATTCAATGAAATGGTTGTTGGACAAACAGCTAAGGTTACAAAAGATCTTACCCTTTCCGCACTAAACATTTTTCCATTCCTTTTTTTATTAATTTATGGTACAAGATTAATTTCAAAAGAGATAGAATCAAAATCAATTTACACAATCCTGATAAGACCATTTAAAAGATGGGAATACTTTCTGGCAAATCTTTTAGCACTTTTCTTTTCAACAATAATACTGAATTTAATTATATTTTTACTTGGAATAACCACTATTTTTATCTTTTACGGAGAAATCTGGATAAAAGCACCTTTTATTCACCTCTTATTTACATTATTAGAATCCCTTCTTCTAAGCGGATTTGCTGTCTTTTATTCGGCAATATTTTCATCCTCTGTTTCTGTAATGCTTTTCTTTATTACCTATGGTATAGGTCACTCAATAGAAGAGAGCCTTAAAAGCATTACGGAAGGGAGTGGAGTTGCATTAAAGCCTTTTCTCAATATCATCAAGTTTATAATCCCAAATCTTTCGTTCTTTGATTATAAAACAGAGTTACTTTATTCAATAAAAATCCCAGAAAGGACTCTCACCCTCTCAGCACTTTATTCATTTACATACACTTTTTTAATATTCATACTTGCTGTATACTTTTTTAGAAGAAAAGAACTATGAAAAGAAAACTTATAATATTTACGGGAATATTATTTACTATTCTTATAAATATATTTGCCTTTTCAAAAATATCAGCAATTAGAAATAATATAAAAACACCGGAGCATTATTTCAAACTTCCTCCCGGAAAATATTTGAGAGTTTTGACATTAGGTAATAAAGAAATTATGGGAGACATGCTTCTTTCAAGAGCATTAACATATTATGGTTCCCACTACTATGAAAGAAAATATCAATACCCCTACCTTTTTGATTTTTTTAAGGATGTTTGTGAACTCGACCGATTTAATCTCCAAGCATATCTAATGGGAGGAAGACTGCTTTCGGAAAGATTCCCCCACAAAGCCACAAAGCTATTAAGAAAAGGAGCAAATACATTAGATAAAAGCTGGAAACTTCCGGAGCTTGCAGGTTTTATTTATTATTACAATATTAGAGACAAACACCTTGCAGCAAAATATTATGAAATCGCATCTAAAAAGCCCGGACATCCTCCCTACATACCTTCTCTTTCATCAAAATTTTACACTGAATACGGAGATATAGAAAATGCTCTAAAAGTTCTTTATTCTTTTTATAAAAGTACAAATGACAAAAGACTAAAAAAATCCTTTAAGTATGATATTGAAAAATTATCAGCAGAGCTTTCTTTAAGAAAAAGATGGATAAAAGGTAAGGTAGAGAGAGTAATTGACGGGGATAGTTTAATAATCATAACAAAAAGTGGATATATTAAAGAAGCAAGAATAATAGGAATTAATGCCTATGAATTAAACAGTCCCATTGAAGAGGAGAGAGTTTACGGAAGGATTGCAAAAGATTTTGCATATTATAATCTAAACAAGAAAAATATTCATTTTGCAATTGGAGGAGATAAAATTGACAAATATGGAAGAATTTTAATCTACCTCTGGTATGATAATACAAAACTCTATAATGAAG
>JAMOVU010000014.1 GCA_027067555.1 Candidatus Aminicenantota bacterium
AATCTGATCAAATAATCTTGAAAAATTATTTTAACTTAATATTAGAATATTTTAGGAATAAAACTGACAGTGAATTTATGACAACTTATAAATATTCAAATAGTGAATATACAAGAAAGTATTTAGGCCTTTCTCAAGTAAAAGGTCTAATAGAAACTTTTCCTCTTTTTACTTTAAAAAAAGATGAACGAAACAAATTTATAGAATTAATCAATAAAAGGGATGTTAATAATATAATTCCCTTTATTAAATTTTATAATCAATTAAAGGGGTTACCACTATGGCATTAGAAAAAAATTTAAAATACTGGGAAATATCCCTTAAAAATCCAGAACCAGTAGTAGATAGATATTATATTTTTGACAGAATAATTGTTGAAGATAAAGAATTGATTCAAAATGTGGAAAGATTAAGAGATTTGATTATAAGTTATTGTGTTATATTTGAGAAAGACAAAAATACTACTGATAAAATACTTAATGAAATTTACGAAATTATACTATCTATTGACAAGATTCAATATTCTGAATTTGTTGCATTTTGGAAGGTTTTAGATATTTCCTACTCTATACTAAGAAAATTACCAAACCAAAAAAAAATTCTGTCTGAGTTGTTAAAAAAATATTGCTCAAGGAGAAGAAAATTATATAATAAATTAGGTTATTCAAATATTACTATTCAGGCTCTATATGATAGTGGATCTTCAAGAAAGAAAGGCATTGCTGGAATAATTAAAATACTTGAAATGGCTATTATAAATGGTATCTTGAACAAAACTTCAAAAGAATTCCCTTCTAAAACATTACTTTCAACTAAACGAAATGGAAAAAGTAAGATAGAAAAATTGATTAAACCTCATTTTAAATCTATATTAGATATTAAAGAACAACTATATGGATATTTTTTACCGGATATGGGGGATAATAATTTATTTAAAGCATTTTGTGAACAAAAAGGGATTAGGTATGAATTTGGGGATATAAATCAAGGGAAACAACCAGATATTGTTTTAAAAATAGGGAAGCATTTTTTTATAATAGAAGCAAAACACATTAAAGAATCTGGTGGAGCTCAAAACAAACAAATTGTTGAAATAATAGATTTTATAAAGGATTCAGATGATTCGGAGTTTATTCATTATCTTTCATTTATGGATGGACTTTATTTTAATAATTTTATTTATGGTCATTACAAAAACAATACAAAAATAAGCAAACAAAAAGAAGATATTGAAACATATTTAGAAAGAAATCCTATGAATTACTTTGTTAATACAGCTGGACTAAGAGAAATATTTAAGGATTTATCAGAAAAATAAAATTTAAGCTTTTAGTAAGCTTATTGTAATGTTATCTCTAAAATATCAGTTTTTAAAAATTTATAATATTATTTAAAAGATTTAACTTTATATAATTATTTTATATAAATCTTTTATAATAATTAATATAAAATAATTTATCATATCTCCTATTTTCATTAAAATTACTGTTCATTTTTGTACTTGTTTATGCTTGAAAAATAGTTTTTTTGAAAGAATAGTTAATTGGGGGAACCAGTTTTAGTCAAGGGGAAAGTCATTAAATTTTTAATATAACTATTTATAACTATATCTTAATAATATTTCTATTGACATTTGGGGAGGATTAGGGTTAAATTTTATTCTTCAAAGGAATTTTATGAGTAATAATGCTTTATTTATTAATTTATTAGTAGTAATTTGTTTAATTATTGCCTTTATTAAAGATAAGGAAAAAGCGAAAAAGTCCTTAATAAAAGCAGGGATTTCCTTTGTTAAGATATTTCCTACAATCATTATAATAATAATCTTTATTGGTCTTTTTATGGGTTTTATTTCTCAGGAAATGATTTCAAAAATCATCGGAGAAAATTCAGGACCATTTGGCATACTTATTGTTTCTGTTTTTGGTTCTGTCTTACATATTCCCTCATTAATTTCCTTTCCTCTTTCAGCATCCCTTTTAAGAAACGGAGCATCCATTACTTCTGTTGCAGTATTTATTACAACATTAACAATGATAGGAATTGTAACTTTACCTCTCGAAATTAAGGAATTAGGAAAAAAATTTACAATTCTAAGAAATTTATTAAGTTTTATAATTGCAATCATTATTGGTATTCTAATGGGAATGATATTATGATAAAAGAGAAATCAAATAAAATTAAAATAATAAATATAAAAGAATTAGTAATTTTGTTTATTCTTATTTTAATCACAGCAACTTTATTAATTGTTTTTCCCGAACATAAACAAAAAGTAATAAAATCCTCTCTTGATATTTTTTATGAAATGATAACGATATTGCCCGGTGTTATGATCTTAATGGGATTGTTTTCCGTTTTTGTTTCAAAGGAAATGATAGTCAAATATCTTGGAAAATCTGCCGGAATTAAAGCGATTCTTCTCGGAATCTTTATGGGAGCATTACCAACTGGTCCCATGTATGTCGCATTCCCAATTGCATCCACATTACGCAAAAAGGGAGCAAGCATTTCTTCCATAGTCTCTTTTTTATCAGCATGGGCTTGTATTAAAATACCACAGGAAATAGTTGAATTGCAGTTTCTCGGATTCAAGTTCATGATAGCAAGACTCAGTTTAACAATTATTTTTGTTGTGATAATTGCATATTTAATCGAACACTTTATTGAAAAACAATAAAATCTTTCACTAATATATTGATAAAAATTAGATTTTGTTATATAAAGATAGTGTGAGGAAATATCATGACTGAATTTAAGAAAATGAAAATTGTTGTAATTGACGATGAGCAAGAAATACTTGATATGTTAAAAGATTTCTTGTCAGATAAAGGATACAATGTTATTACTACTTTAAGTGGTAAAAAGGGATTTGAAGTGGTAAAACAGGAATTACCCGACCTTGTAATAACAGATTTACTTCTTCCCGAACAGCACGGATTGGACGTATTATCTCAAATAAAAGACGAATTATTCATTCCGGTTATCGCAATATCGGGAATTTATAAAAAATATGAAGTTAATAAATATATTCAAGATAGATTTGGTGATGGATTCATTGAAAAGCCAATTAACCTTGAAAAACTTTTAAAAATGATAGAAGATATCCTTAATGAATGAACCTTATAATACTTTAAATCATTATTGGCGAGAAAAATTCGGAGGAATCAAAGTAAGAAAAATAGCTATAAATGCAGGTTTTGACTGCCCGAATAAAGACGGAACATTTTCTAAAATAGGATGT
The DNA here is from genome assembly GCA_027067555.1 of Candidatus Aminicenantota bacterium. GTDB lineage: Bacteria > Acidobacteriota > Aminicenantia > JAMOAD01 > JAMOAD01 > JALXDT01. Next base: position 3,245 of record JAMOVU010000014.1, read on the forward strand.
ATATTTTGTGATTATTACGGTTCGGGACCAATAAAAACCTTTAATTTAACAATTGAAGAACAAATTGAATTTTATATGAAAAATCATAAAAACTGTAAATACATTGCTTACTATCAAGCACACACAAACACCTATGCACCTGCAAAAATCTTAAGAGAAAAGTATTCGAAAATCTTTAAATACAAAGAGATTGTCGGCTTATACATCGGAACAAGACCTGATTCAATATCAAAATCAGCTTACAATGTTCTTGACGAATTCAATAAAAAAACTTATCTCGGAGTTGAATTAGGATTGCAATCGGTTCATGAAAAATCCTTGAAATTTTTGAATAGAAATCACACTTATGATGATTTTTTAAGAGCATTTTTTAAATTAAAAGAATTAAATATTGAAACAATAGTTCACTTAATAATAGGAATTCCGGGAGAAGATAAAGAAGATATTTTTAAAACAATAGAAGAAATGAATAGAATAAAACCTGACGGAATTAAGTTTCACTTATTTCACGTTTTAAAAGGAACTCCTCTTTATGAAATGCACTTAAAAGAACCATTCAAATTAATGGAAGAAGACATTTATATTAATCTTATGGTTGATATTCTAAGAAATCTTGATAAAGATATTGTTATTCACAGATTAACAGGAGAAAGAGACGAAGAACTCTTCTATGCTCCTCAATGGGCTAAAAACAAGATTAAAACCATTAATCAAATAAGAGACATAATGATAAAAAACAATTATCATCAAGGATATCTTTCATGAAAGTTAAAATAATTTTTATCACTTTATTAATAATATTAAATTTTTCTTGTAAAATTGAAAAAGAAGAAGAAACTTTATTTATAAAAATCAGTCTATGGGAAAAGGGTACAAAATTAAGAGGAATAAATATCTGGCAGAAAAAAATTGATTATGAAGTTGATGAAGATTTTATAGGGCCTGGTATTGTAGGACCCCCTTTTACTCAGGAAGATTTTAATAAATTAAGGGAAATGGGAGTTAATTATGTAAACATATCTCATCCGGGAATTTTTAAAGTTAATCCTCCGTATGATTTGGATAATGATATTCTTGAAAATCTTAAATCATTAATTATTATGATAAAAAATGCTGATATGTTTTGTGTAATAAGTTTCAGAACAGGTCCTGGAAGAAGCGAATACACATTTTACAGAGGAGAGGATTATCAATCTGATCCTGAAAACGGCTGGTTTGATGAAAAGTACTACAATGATGATGTATGGAAGAGTGAAGCATTACAAGAAAAATGGGCTGAGATGTGGAAGAAAACCGCAGAAGTATTTAAGGATTATGATAATGTTGTTGGTTATGATCTAATGGTTGAACCCAATTCAAACGATGTTTTTTTTGAAACTGAAGATCCTGATAGTTTTTATCCCAAATATTCGGGAACACTTTACGACTGGAATCAATTCTATCCGAAGCTTGTTTCAGCAATAAGAGAGGTTGATGAAAATACGCCGATTCTTATTAGCAGTTTGGATTGGGGAGAAATTGACTGGATGAAGTACATGCAAACAATTGATTGCAGTAATCTTGTTTATACGGTTCATCAATACGACCCTCATGAATATACCCACGATATTAAATCTTATTCTTATCCTGACAGGTTTGATATAGACTATGACGGAGTGATTGATGATTTTAATTATACATGGTTGGAAAACAAGATAAATAAAGTAAAAGATTTTATTCAATCCAATGGTGTAAATTCTGCAATAAATGAATACGGAGTAATCAGATGGGTTAAAAATGCAAAGGATTTTTTAGACGATGAAATGGGATTATTTGAAAGCATGGGAGTTAATTATGCAATCTGGGCTTATTCAACCCAATGGGAACCATATAGAACAGAAATTGATGATTTTAATTACTTATTTGGAACTAATAAGAGCAACAAAACCGAAGATTACAACAATGTTTTAATAAACATATTAAAAAAGTACTGGTCAAAAAACACAATATTTCCCTCAACAATCAAATAATATCTAATCTATTTTTCTTAATATATAGTGATTTTCTTCTTTTTTTTGATATAACAGGATATTCTTTACTCTTTTATTATTAATGATAATTTCAGGATTTAATTTATTAAGCAAAAACAGAATAAAATATCTGTTTGTAATTTCTTTATGAGGAATAATTAAGTTTTTTTCATTTACAGTATTATCTTCATTTAATAATATATCTATATCTATTGTGCGGGGTTTTAAATGAGAGTTTTTTATATCTCTTCCTTCTGATTTTTCATAATCCTTTATCTTATTTAATAATTCAACTGGTGATAATTCAACTTCAAATTCAACAACCATATTATAAAAATTACTTGTTTCTTCCATTTCAACAGGTAATGTTTCATAAATCGGAGTTTTTTTTATTATTCTTCCGATTTCTGATAAAAACCTCAATCCTCTATCAAGATTCTTCTTCCTCTCTCCGAGATTAGAGCCAAGAGAAAGTATGTAATTATTCAAATTATTTTACTAATTTATCAATTAGATCATCATCAGCAACATAAGGAAGAGTTATATGTCCCTTATCAGAATTTTCCTCATTCCATTCTTTTGCAACCTCAAGAGCATGCTCGTTTCTTGCCCAGGACCTTCTTGAAATTCCGTTCATAACATCCCATTCCATTGCTGATTTTATTATTCTATCCTTTTCCTCACTTCCGTCAAGAACCAATCCGAAACCACCGTTAAAAGCCTTACCTATTCCAACACCACCGCCGTTTGACAAAACAACCATAGACATTCCTCTGACTCCGTCACCAATAAAGTTATGAACAGCCATATCAGCGGTTATATTGCTTCCGTCCTTAATATTCGAAGTCTCTCTAAAAGGAGAATCCGTTCCTGAAACATCATGATGATCTCTTCCCAGCATTACATAACCTATCTCACCCTTTCTTACCATTTCATTAAATTTCAATGCTATCTTAACCCTTCCCTTTGCATCAGCATAAAGGATTCTTGCCTGAGTTCCGACAACAAGATTATTTTTTTCAGCATTAATTATCCATTCGTAATTATCCCTATCCATTCCCCTTCTATTCGGATCAATACACTCTGCAGCAGCCTTATCAGTTTTCCTTAAATCCTCCTTCTTTCCGCTCAAACATACCCATCTGAAAGGTCCGTAACCATAATCAAAACACATTGGTCCCATTATGTTTTCAACATAACTCGG
>JAMOVU010000015.1 GCA_027067555.1 Candidatus Aminicenantota bacterium
ACTGAGCTACATTGGCAAAGAAGGATTTATTATATCAATTTTTCTTTATGAATAAAATTTCTTTTTTTATTCTCACAAAAATCCTGAAAAAAAGAGAAATATAAGTAAGTTTTAAAGCTGAGCATCTCCAAGCCGAGCAGCTAAATAACAATTAGTTTTTGAGTTTATCCATTATTGAAAATAACATTTTCTTTATTCTGCTCTGATATTTTCTTTTGTTACTTCATTTAAAAGATTTTTAGAATAGGGGATTTTGCTGCTCTGCTGGAACGGCTGTTCAGTTGTTTCGTGGGTTTCTTTTTTCAAAAAATATTGTTAGCAAAGTGTTTATGGAATATAATTTTTAATAAAATTTCGGAGGTTGGATATGAAAAAGAGAATTTTTATTATTTTGCTCTTTTTAACTATTTTGCCATTAATGGCAGGAGATGCCATTGTTTTTAAAGAAACTCCCGCTCAAAAGAAAAAAAGAATGGAGTGGTGGAGAAAAGCAAGGTTTGGAATGTTTATACATTGGGGGCTTTATTCCCTTGCCGCAAGGCATGAGTGGGTTAAAAGAAATGAGCGAATGAGCAATGAAGAGTATGAGAAATACTTTAAACACTTTAACCCTGATCTTTACAATCCCTCTGAGTGGGCAAAACTTGCCAGAGAGGCAGGAATGAAGTATGTGGTCATAACCACAAAGCATCACGAGGGCTTCTGCCTTTGGGATTCAAAATATACGGATTATAAGGTGACAAATACACCTTATGGTAAGGATTTAATAAAACCATTTGTAAAGGCTTTTAGAAAGGAGGGACTAAAAGTTGGATTTTATTATTCTCTTTTGGATTGGCATCATCCGGATTATGTCCCGGATAGGAATCATCCGATGTTTGAAAATAAAGAGTTTATGAAAAAGGCAAAACACAGGGATATGAAAAAGTATGTAAGATATATGATGAATCAGTTAACAGAATTATTAACTCAGTATGGGGAGATATCCACACTGTTTCTTGATTACTCTTTTCCTCCGCGAGACGGGAAACCGGGAAAAGGAAGAAATGATTGGCAGTCTGTTAAAATTATAAATCTTGTGAGAAAGCTTCAGCCTAATATTATTGTTGATGATAGGCTTGATCTTTTGGATTTTCCCGGCGGTTGGGATTACAGAACTCCCGAACAATTTTTACCAAGAAGATGGCCCACCTACAAAGGCAAAAAAGTAGCGTGGGAAACATGTCAGACCTTTTCAGGTTCATGGGGATATTACAGGGATGAGTACACATGGAAAAGTGTAAGACAGCTAATTATTATGCTTATAGATACTGTTAGCAAGGGAGGAAATTTGCTTTTGAATGTGGGGCCAACCGCAAGAGGATCCTTTGATCAAAGGGCTATTGAAAGGCTTAAGGGAATAGGAAAGTGGATGAAGTATCACGGAAGGTCAATCTATGGATGTACCGAAGCCCCTCCTGAATTTAAAAAACCTGATAATTGTATTTTGACCTATAATCCTGAAACAAAAAGGCTCTATGTTCATGTACTTGTGTGGCCTTCCACAGGAAGGCTTTTTCTTGATGGCTTTGCAGGAAAAGTGGAGTATGCTCAGCTTTTGAATGATGCTTCCGAAGTTCAAATAATAAAAAAGCCTTATTGGACTGTGGTTGAAAGAAAGTATTCCAGAGATACGTTGGTCCTCAAAGTCCCCATAAGGAAACCTACTGTTGAAGTTCCGGTTATAGAATTGTTTTTAAAATAATTTAGCCATCGGGTGAGATAACGTGAGTGAAAAAAAGATAAAAATAATAAATTGGATTACAATAATTTTTATTTTGATTATCTCAGGTTTCTGGTCATTCTGGGGGATAATTGAAAATTTTCATGAGGGATGGTATTTCAACTCAATTTTGAAAAATATGGCACTTATGTTCATTCAATATTTGTCAATACCGATAATTATTATCCTCTTGTCCTTAATTTCAATAAAATGGCACAAAGTGGGCGGACTTCTGTGGATTTTTGCATGGATGGGATTCTCTTACTTGATTTTTTTCGGGGGAAATATTCCCTTTTCTTTTAAAAGGCTTTTAATCTGGCTTCCAATTACTATTCCTCTTCTTTTAGTGGGTTTTTCGTTTTATTTTTTTGAAATAAGGGACAAGAAAAGAGCTGCCATGCTAATTATCATTTTTCCTCTTTTGATAATTTTTTCTCTTGGGATTCCCAATTACATTAGAGTCTCTAATAGATACAATGATTATGATTTTGGTTTGAGGATAGTGAAAGGGAATGGTGTGACTCTGGTGTGGGCACCAAGGGGTCCCGGCTTTCCAAAAAGAGGTGTGAATTGGTACATAGCTCGGAAGGTATGCTCTTTTCTTGATGAAAGTGGAAGGAAACTATTATCAAAAAGGCAGGATATCTGGAGACTTCCCACAAGAGAGGAAATAGTGAGATCTCTTACTAAAAGTGGTAAGAATTGTGGAGGTCTTCTAAATGAGAAAGGCAAACCTGTTTACAAAATTATACCGGATAAAGAGACCCCACTCTGGGATCCCCACTCTATGATTATATATTACTGGACTTCTGAAAGGAAAAAGGGTATTCAAAATCATAAAGGAGAAGAAAGAGATTTTGCTTACCTTGTTTCCTATAATGGTAAGGTGCTTTTAAGATATGCTTCAAATAGTGCGGATTATCATGGTTTCAGATGTGTTAAAACTCTAAATATAGAGGAGAAAAGGTTTGAACCTGATAAGGGAAATTGATCTTTTAAGGAAATCAGCTGAGAAAGTAAAAGAATACATAAGAACAATCTTTGAACCTGATTTTGTCCCTTCGGAGATAAAAGTGGGAATTGATTCAAGTTTAAAGGGGAAGGAAATAGGACTTATTTTGTCAGGCGGTGGAGCAAGGGGGATTGCCCATGTGGGTGTTTTAAAAATTCTCGAAGAGAAAGGTATAAAGCCTGCTTTTATTGTAGGAACATCTGCCGGAGCAATAGTTGGAGCTTTTTATGCCGGAGGTATGAACCCTGATGAAATATTCAACTTTTATACAATTGAAGATAGAGTCTTTAAAAGGCTTTCTCTTTTAAAGAGTATCAAGCAGAGCCGAAGAAGTAAAATTTTAAGGGGATTACTGAATAAATATATGCCTGTGAAAAACTTTGAAGAGACAGAAATTCCGCTTTTTATTAATACTGTGGATATAAAGAGCTGTAAGAGGGTGGTTTTTTCAAATGGAGAAATTATTCCAGCTATTTTGGGATCCTCCGCAATTCCCTTTGTTTTTGAACCTGTGGAATTCGGGAAAATGCTTCTTTTGGATGGAGGTGTTTTTGATTTATTTGGGGTGGATATAGCAAGGGCAGTCAATAAGAGCTTTTTTCTCAATAGATTAAATTTGGTTATTTCGGATGTTTCCGGTTTAACGGATAAAAGTTCATCATCAAAATTGCAAAGTATAATCTTGAATGTTTCAAGAGAAGTAATTGACATTACAAAATATCTTGGACGAAAAAAATATGATCTTAAGGATAAAAATGATGTAATTCCAATTATAAATAATCTCATATATCTTTTGAAAAAGAGACCCCCTCTTTTTCCTGAAATTACGGAAAGAGAGTATCTTCTAACTCCTCAACTTGAAGGAATGAGGATGTTTGATTTTAAGGATTATAAAAAAGCTTTTTTAAGAGGTATTGAAGCAGTTATTTTTATCTCTTGACAAAGAGGTTTTTAGGCGTATATTAATATGCGAGGTTAAAAATGAGTGCGCTACATCTTTTGATGGGCGGCTTTGTGCTCTTTATAGGAGCTATTATAGGAGTTACAAAACTGATCATTGAGAAAAAAGAGATTTAATTGAGAAGTTTTTCTGCGGAAGCAGAGTAATTCTTATTATTGTCAAAATAGTAAAGAGTAAATTTATATTTTTTTACTTTTTTCCCATTATAAATAAGGTTAATGTAAATATTATTCCAGATATATTTATCCAGCCCTCCCAATTTATAAGGATAGGGATCCAGAGTTGTCTGTTTAAATATAAGATTCCCGTCTTTGTCAAAACATTCACTTATATATTTTTCAAGCGTTATATCTTTTCCCGATGGATTAATTGCTGATACAGAGAGAAGAGCTTTATCATAAATAGAGTCAGCATTATAGTCATAAAGCTCCATGATTTTTATTGATATTGAAAGAGATGGTTCATCAATGTTTTTGCAGGAACTAAAAATGAATAATAGAGAGAAAAAAAAACCAATTAAAAACCACCATTTTATTTTCATAAAATGATTTTAGCAGATAAAAATTTCACAGTCAAAGAAAGAGTAGAATTATCTAAATTTTGGAGTTTAATTGGCAAGTTGATGAAGAAGAGAACATTGTGGTAATATAAAAATATGAAAGAAAAGATTCTTGAAATAATTAATTTGAAGAAGTCTTATCCAAGCGGCACTTTGCTTTTAAAAAGAACAGAAGTCCTAAAAGGCATAAATATTAATGTTTATAAGGGAGAGATTTATTCTCTTTTGGGTCATAATGGTGCTGGGAAAACAACAACATTTAAAATAATTACAGGTATATCAAAGCAGGATAGTGGAGAGATTCTTTTTAAAGGAAAAACTCTGAACTTAAAGGATAAATCAAAAATTGGTTTTCTTCCGGAGCGCCCTTATTTTTACGAATATCTTACGGGAAGAGAGTTTCTTGAATTTTCAGCTAATTTGTTTAATCTTAAAAAGAGCAAGGTTCAGATAGAGGCTCTTTTAAGCCTTGTTGATTTGAAGGATGCTGCTGATGTTCAGCTTAAAAAATATTCAAAAGGGATGCTTCAGAGAATTGGAATCGCTCATAGTATTATTAATGACCCTGAATTTATAATTCTTGATGAACCTTTAAGTGGTCTTGATCCGATTGGAAGAAAAAAGTTGAGAGACTTAATTTTAGGCTTAAAGGAAGAAGGTAGAACAATAATTTACTCTTCTCATATATTACAGGATGCAGAAATGATAAGCGATAGAATCGGAATTATTGTAAAGGGTAAGACAATAATGGAGGGTTCTCTTGAAGAATTGGTAAGTGGCGAAATAAAAGAGGTTGATGTTAGCTTTTATGGAGTTGATGGGATTCCAAAAGATGTTGATTATATAAAAGTTGAGAAAAAGAGCAATGTCTTTTACACGACGGTTAAAGATACTGATGAAGCGAATAAATTAATCGCAAAAATTATAAAAGATGGGGGCTATATAAAATTTGTAAACCCGGTGAGAAAAACCTTGGAAGAGCTATTTTGGGAGATTAAAGATGAAAATAGTGGCAATAGCTAAGAATACTTACAGAGAAGCTGTGAGAAGTAAACTTTTTCTTTTACTAACCATTTTTTCCATTGCTTTTATACTTTTTTCAAAGGTTGTATCTTTGTTAGTTATTTCAAGTGGCGAAAAGATTATAGTTGATCTTGGGTTAGCCATAATTGAAATTTTTACTATTTTACTTTCTATTCTTATAAGTGTTAACTTATTTTATAAAGAAAGAGATAAGAGGACTATTTTCAATATACTGTCAAAGCCCATATCAAGAGAGCAATTTATTTTAGGTAAGTTTTTGGGGTTATCCCTGACTCTTTTTGTTTCCTTAGTAATTTTAGGAGTTGTGTTTTCTCTCTATGCATTAACTGTTACCGGGAATTTACATCTTTATATTTTCCCTCAGCTTTTACTATTTTTTGTTGAGGGTGAGATTCTTGTAAGTTTTTCTCTCCTTTTTACCTCTGTTTCTACTCCAATACTGAGTTCAATTTTTTCATTGGGAATTTTTGTGGTTGGAAATTTTTCTTCGAACTTTTTACTTTACTATGAGGCTAAAGTGAAGGGAGTGGTAAAATTATTGGTAAATATTGTTTATTATGTACTTCCTAATTTTTCAATATTAAATTATAAAAATCAACTTGTTTATACAAAAGGAATTGCTCTTTCAAATTTTTTAAATGCTACAGTTTACGGGATTGATTATGCTCTTCTCATCCTTGTGTTAAGTATGATTGCTTTCAGAAATAGAGAAATATTATGAGGAAAACAAAAACATTTGTTCTTTATTTTTTATTGATTGTGCTTTTTTTGATAAGTTTTCTGTTTAATTATAATTTTAAAAAAAATTTCTTTGAAACAAATGAAGCTTTATATGTTTTTCCTAAAAAAACTTTAAAACTTATTTCCTTGGGATTTGAAAATATAATTGCAGATTTTTATTATATATGGATGATTCAATTTTATAGTAGTAGTGGAATAGGGGAGAGAATTGAGTATCTTCCTACAATATTGGAAACGATAGGGGAACTTGATCCCAAATTTTCCGAACCTTTTACAATTGGGGGTATGATAGCTGCACTTCAAGCGGGAAGACTTGATATTGCACTCAAGGCTCTTGAAATAGGTTTAAGGTATGAGCCATATGAGTGGACTATGGCTATGGATGCCGGATATTATCTGCGTAAAAGGAAAAAGTATAAAAAAGCTTTTTACTATTATGAGATAGCTGCCCATAGGGAAGACTCCCCTGCTTTTTTAAAAAGAGTATGGGCTGATATAGCGTGGAAATCAGGAGATTTGAGCTTTTCTTATGAACTCTGGAAAAATATTTATAATAAAGCAAAAACTAATTATGAGAAGGAAGTCGCCTACCATCATTTATACATGATTAAGTTTGAAATGGATAAAAAGAGGCTTGAGCCTATTATTGAAAACTTTAAGAATATTTATGGAAGATTTCCCAATGATTTGAAAGAACTCTATTATAAAGGTTTTATAAAAATGATACCGCACGATTATGATGGAGATCCTTATATCTACAATCCTGAAACAGGAAAAATAAGATCAAGGAAAAGATTCTTATGGAAATAGAGATTTTCTGGAAATTTACAGCTTTTTTGTTTGGTCTTGTTTTTGGAAGTTTTTTTAATGTACTAATTTACAGACTTCCTAAGGAGATGAACATAGCAAAGCCCCGTTCTTTTTGTCCTGTTTGTAAAACACCTATTCCATGGTATCACAATATTCCTGTAATAAGTTATATCTTTTTAAGGGGAAAATGTCATTTTTGCGGAACAAAAATTCCAATTAGATACCCGGTAGTTGAGCTTTTAACAGGTTTCCTTTTTTTAGCCAACTATAAATTTTTTGGTCTCAGTTTTACTTTTGTTTTGAATATAATTTTTTCCTCAATATTTTTGGTTCTTTTTTTCACTGATTTGGAGGAAAGAATCCTGCCTGATGAGTTAACGATAGGAGGGAGTATTTTAGCTCTCGGATTATCCTTTTTAAGAAAAGATGTGTTTTGGATAGAATCTTTTATCGGAGGATTAATAGGTTTTTTGATTTTTATCGGTGCCTATTTTTTGTTTCTTAAGGCTAAGAACAAAGAGGGGCTCGGATGGGGAGATATTAAGTACATTATTCTTATTGGGGCTTTCTTTGGCCCGATGAAAATGCTTCTTATAATTATTTTATCTTCAATCATAGGAGTGGCAAGCTGGCTTTTTATTGTCTTTTTGATGAAGAAAGAGAGAGATTATGAGTTACCCTTTGGTTCATACCTTTCTTTAGTCTCCATTATTTTTGTATTTTACGGGGATAAAATCACAATTGCTTACAATAGTGTGTTCAGATGAAAATTGAAAGAATATTCCTTATTTTTCTAATAATTTTTTTAATAGTATCTTTTTCCATAATTGAAAGTGATTTGTTAAAAGTTAAAAAGAGTGAAAGTACTTCAATTTTAAAAATTGAAAAAAAAGTCAGAGGATTCTTTTATGCAAGTATATTTTTACTTATTTTATTTTTTTTCTTCTTGGTCTTTGAGTTAAAGAAGCACATAAGAAATAAAGATAGTGGGAATATTTCTCCCTTAATTAAAGTTTTTGAAACCTATCAATTAAAGGAGAGAGAGTTAAAAGAAAAAAGCGAAAGGGAGAAAAGGAAAGCAGAAGAGGCTGAGCTTTTGTATTCAACTGTTTTTGATAATTCACCTCTGGGAATAATCTTAATCGATAAATATGGGAGAATTGAAAGTTATAATAAAAAAGCAAAAGAAATAATTTTTGATAATAAGGATTTAGCTATCTTAACAAAAGCAGAAGATGTTTTGCCAAGGGATATTTATTCTTTGATATCTGAAAAAAAGTCTTCTTACTATGAAAAGGATATTGAAGTAAAAGGAAAAAGTTTGAATATCTCAATTATTGATACAAAAAATAAAAAGCTATTTCTTATCATCAAAGATATTACTCAGATTAGAGAGATAGAAAGAATGTTAAATGTTAAAAAGGAAGAGGAGAGATTGGGAGAGATGGCTTCTTATCTTGCTCACGAAATAAAGAATAGTTTGGGGATTATAATAGGATATATAAAGCTTTTACAAAAAAAACCGGAATGTGGAAAGGTGGAGATAGCTCTGGAGGAAAGTAGAAAATTATTAAAAATGATGGAAGATTATTTAAGTTTATCCAAGAATATTGATAAAAAGAGTGAGAAAATTATATTCAGGGAAATTATAGATAGAATTAATTTAGAGGGATTGAAGATTAATATTTCAGAAGATTTGAGCTTTCTTGAAATATTTTTTGATCGCGAACTATTTACGACTATTTTCATTAACCTTTTTAAAAACTCCAAAGAAGGAGGGGCTACTGAAGTAAAGCTATCTTATGAAGATGGGGGGAATTTTCATTACATTTATTATTCTGATAATGGGATTGGAATTAAAGATGAATTTAAAGATAAAGTATTTTTACCCTTTTTCACCACAAAAAACTTTGGCTCAGGAATGGGGCTTGCAATAGTGAAAAAATTCCTTACGGATAGTGGGGGAGATATTTTATTACTTCCGTCTGAAAAGGGAGTTAAATTTAAACTTTTGTTTAGGAAGGAAAGCTAATCAAATATTATTATTTTGTTTTTCCCACTCTTTTTCCCTTCATACATTGCAGAATCCGCTTTATTTATTGCTTCTTCTATATTCTCTCCTTTTTTGTATTCATAAATACCGAAAGTCATTGTTAATTTTATTTCTTTGTTATTATAAGAAAAAGATGCATTCTCAAGAGCTTTCTTAATCTTTTTAATAACTGTTTTTGTCTTATCAGCATTGGTTTCCGGGAGAATCAGGATAAATTCATCCCCTCCCCATCTTCCTACTATGTCTATTTCCCTTAAATTCTTAATTAAGAGATTTGAAAGTTCCTTTAGAATATGATCGCCTCCACTATGTCCGTAAGTGTCATTTATATCTTTAAAATTATCAACATCTATTAATACTATTGAAAATATCTTTCCATATCTTTTAAACTGTTTTGAAAGGAAATCAAGTTTTTCCATTATATCCCTTCTGTTTGATAATTGAGTAAGAGAATCTTTTCGAGAAAGTTTTTCTAAAATTGTATTGATCTTTTTGCTGTATTTATATTTAATTAGAAGAATTAATATGCCTATTAATATTAAACTTGATATTAAAACTAATATCCAGATTATGAGTTTTTGTATTTTTTTCTCCTTTTCTGCTAACATTATCTTTTGATTCAGCCTATCCTTTTCCATGGACATAATTAAATTTTCAACTTCTTTGTAAATTTTTTCTTTTGATCTTTTATTAACACATTTTACATAAAGGTTGTGATATTTTTCGGCATTTTTTAAATCTTTCATTTTTAAATAAATTTCTGTTAAATCTTTGTATATTGTTTTTCTAAGACTATCTTCTTGATTTAAGGCTTCCGCTTTTTTCTGATATTTAAGGGCTTTTTTAAAATCTCCTTTTTTGAAAAAATATTCTCCAATACCGTTGTATATGTAAGGCTCGAGATCTTTGAATCTATTTTCCTCGGAAAGTTTTAAAGCTTGTTTATAATGCTCATAAGCTTTTTCAAGCCTATTATTCTCTAATAAAATTGCTCCCATATTATTGTAATAAAGAGCTATATCATACAATTTGTTGAACTTTTCTGCTGATTTTAAAGCGAGTTTATAATATCTTAAAACCTCTTTTTTCTTTCCTAAATAATCATAACTATTTGCTATGTTAATGTAAGTGCTTCCAAAATATGCATTATTATTAACCTTCTTTTCGTACTCCATTGAAAGCTTGAAGTAATCAATGGCTTTGTCGTAAAAGCCAAAAATGTTTAAGATAAGGCCAATATTATTTGCGCTATTAGCCATGCGGTGATAATCTTTGATTTTTCTCCCATATTCAAGACTTTTTCTAAAATTCACTAATGCATCACTATACTTACCCCTGTGCATCATTATTAAACCTATTACATTATAATAATAAGAGACTCGCTCTAAATTATTTTTCGAAAGTTTTTTAGGAAGAAGTTTTTTATAGTAAATTAAGGCTTTTGCTTCATCCGTTTCATAGTATGTTTCTGCTAATTCCTCTTCGGCTGCTTCTATCCCTTCCTCGTATCTTATTTTTTTTGAAAGTTCAAGAGCTTTTTTAGCTGATTTCTCACTTTTGCCATAAAGTTTTTTTTCTCTAAAGATTCTTGCTTCTTTAAGAAAATATTTAACCCTCCCTATTTCGGAATTTTGAGCTAAAATGTTTCCTAAGAATAATAAAAATAGAATTGTAATAAAGCCTATTTTCTTCATAAAATATTATATATTAAATTATTTAATGAGCAAAATGAACTGTTTTTTAACTGAATTATTGCTAAAAGTGAGTATTAAGGCTGTAAAAAAAGATATTTTGTAATATAATAATTCCACAAAATAGGAAGGAGAGAAAAATGTGTGGAATATTTGGAATTCAGTTTTCGGAAGAAAAAAAGAATTTGGGCGAAATTTTAAAAAAGGCGGCAGAAAGATTAACTTACAGAGGATATGATTCTGTGGGATTTGCAACTATAGATTCTCTGGGGAAAATTGATTTAAGAAAGGATAAGGGTAAAGTTGATAATGTCTACAAAGAGTTAAAGATGGGTAATATGAAAGGAATCAGAGGAATTGTTCAACTCAGGTGGGCAACATTTGGAGTACCTTCCAAAGAAAATGCTCAGCCTCATTTGGGATGTAAGGGTAACTTAGTGTCAGCCCATAATGGGAATATTGTTAATACCTTAGAATTAATACAGGAATTAACAGAAAAAGGTCACAAGTTTAAAGGAGAGAATGATGGAGAAGCTTTGTGCCATCAGGTTGAGGATTTTACAGAGGAAGGTTATACATTGGAAGAAGCTGTTATGAAAGCGAATAGAAAGTTAGATGGGCACTATGCGTGTGTATGTACTGTGAGAAATGTAAATGAAATGATTGCTGTAAAAAATGGCTCTTCTCTATTTCTTGGACTTGGTGAAGATTTTATTTGTGTTTCTTCTGACCTACCTTCAATTCTTTCATATACAAGAAAATATATCCCATTGATGGATGGAGAGTTTGTAATTTTTAATCATAAGAAATATACCATAAAAAATATTGAAAATGGAGATAAAATAGAGCGTCAGCCTCTGATTTATGAAGATGATATAAATACAGCGGATAAGGGAGATTTCCCCCATTATATGCTTAAAGAAATTCATGAACAGGACAAGCAAATCAAAGAGCTTGTTAATTTTGTAAGAAAAAACATTGAGTATCAAAATTATCTTAAAGAAATGTTTAAAGCACCTCGAGTATTTTTCATTGGTGCGGGTTCTTCTTATAATGCAGCGGTAATAGGTTCTTTTTATCTTCAGAATTTAACTGAAAAAACAGTGATAGTTTCTAATGCGGGAGAATTTATCCAGAGATGGGGAAAAGTTTTAAAGCCCGAAGATTCCTTTTTGTTAATTTCCCAAAGCGGTGAAACAAAAGATGTTATGATAGTTTTGGATTTTCTTGAGGAAAAAGGTCTGGAAAATATTTTTTCAATGGTAAATGTAACAGGATCAAGTTTACATATGCGAGTTCCCAGACGATTTCCTATTTTATCCGATCTTGAAATAGGCGTGGCCGCAACAAAGACATTTACAAATCAGGTAGTTTCCTTTTTGACTATGGCAGCAGTTTTGTCGGAAAATAAAGAAATATTGACTGAACTTTCAAACTTGCCTGATTATGTGAAAACTCTGGTAGAAGAATATGATTACAGGGCAAAAGAATTGGCAAAAGAACTCCTCAAATTTAACTCCTTTATATTTCTTGGCTATGGAATCTCTTACGGTGGAGTTTTAGAAGGCGCTTTAAAGGTTAAGGAGTTGGCTTATCTTCCGGGAGAGGGTTTTTATTCTTCGGAATTTAAACATGGTCCCTTAGCTTTAATCTTTGAAGGGCAACCCGTTGTTTTTCTTTCAACAAAAGAGGATTCAAAAATGACAGTTTCCCATATTAATGAGATTAAGGTTAGAGGTGGAAAAATCTTTACTATAGCTCCGGAGGATAAAAAGTTAAGAAAAGAATCCGAAGTTTTCTATCCCCTCCCCACTGATTTTTATTATTTTATCCCTATTTTGGGGGTAATATTTTTTCAGCTTCTTGCTTATCATATGTCTGTACTAAAAGGAGAAAATCCGGATACTCCCCGTAATTTGTCAAAGTCAATAACCGTTGATTAATAAGCTTTAACCTTGACTTATCTTTTATAAAAAAATAATATTAGCATATAAGTTTTCAGGGAGGTTTCAATGAAAAGAAAAGAGCATGTGTTTTTTATTATTGTTTTGATAGTTTTTGGAATAATATCCTTTTCTTTTGCCGAAAAGATTAATGATTGGGAAAATCCGGCAATTATTGGAATAAATAAGGAAGAACCACACTGTACTTTAATCCCTTATGAAACCATTGAAAAAGCAAAAAAAGCTATAAGGAAAGACTCTCTTTTTTACAAATCTTTAAATGGTTTGTGGAAATTCAATTGGGTTAAAAAGCCTTCTGAAAGGCCTTTAAATTTTTATGAATTAAATTTTGATGATAGTAACTGGAAATTAATAAAGGTTCCTTCAAACTGGGAAACTCAGGGTTTTGGTATACCAAGATATCTGAATGTAAGGTATCCCTTTAAAAAGAATCCTCCTTTTATTCAGCACAATTACAATCCGGTGGGCTCTTACAGAAAATATTTTGAAATTCCTGTGAAGTGGAAAGGAAGGGAGATTTTTCTACACTTTGATGGAGTTCAATCCGCTTTTTATCTTTGGATAAATGGGGAAAAGGTAGGATACAGTCAGGGTTCAAGAACCCCTGCTGAATTTGATATTACTAAGTACTTGATAGAGGGGAAGAATCTTCTCGCAGTTGAGGTTTACAGATGGTCTGACGGAAGCTATCTTGAGGATCAGGATATGTGGAGGCTCAGCGGGATATTCAGAGATGTTTATCTTATGGCAACACCGAAGGTGCATATTAGAGATTTTGAAATTAAAACCTTATCAGATGATTTAAAAAAATGGAATTTAGAGGTAATTGCAAAGGTTAAGAATTTATCTGAAAGACCATATAAAAAAGTGAAAGTTAGATGCGAACTTTATGATAAAAATGGTAATTTTCTTAACACAGAGCCGAAACTTGAGAATATGACAATGTTCTTATCTCCTTCTGCTGAAAGCACCTTGATTATGAAGACCAAGGTGAAAAACCCTGACTTATGGTCAGCGGAAAAGCCGAATCTTTACACTTTAATTCTCAAGCTATTTGATGAAAATGAAAATTTATTGGAGATAGAAAGTTCTAAATTCGGTTTTAGAAAAGTAGAGATAAAAAACGGACAATTTCTATTGAATGGTAAGCCCATACTTTTCAAAGGGGTTGACAGGCATGAGCATAATCCGGTATTGGGACACTATGTTACTGAAGAACAGATGAGAAAAGATCTGGAAATTATGAAAAAATTTAACATTAATGCTGTAAGAACCTCCCATTATCCGAATGACCCAGGGTGGCTAGAGCTTTGCGATGAGTACGGAATTTATGTCATAGATGAGGCAAACATAGAATCTCATGGTATGGGCTATCAACCTGAAAAAACACTTGCAAATAAACCTGAATGGAAAAAAGCTCATTTTGATAGATACAGAAGAATGGTAGAGCGGGATAAGAACCACCCCTCTGTTGTTATATGGTCAATGGGCAATGAAGCGGGAGATGGTACTAATTTTGAGTACATTAGTTATTGGTCCCATATGAGAGATAATACGAGACCTGTTCAGTATGAGAGAGCAGGAAGAAGGGCTCATACTGACCTTGTTGTTCCAATGTATAGTAGGATCGAAAGTTTAATAAAATATGCGAAAAATCATAAAGACAGGCCTCTTGTCATGTGTGAGTATGCCCATGCAATGGGAAATGCGGTGGGAAATTTGAAGGAGTATTGGGATGTAATAAGAAAATACAAAGTATTGCAGGGTGGTTTTATCTGGGATTTTATTGATCAGGGATTGTTGAAAAGAGATAAAAGAGGGAAAGAGTTTTTTGCTTACGGAGGAGATTTCGGGGATTTCCCCACTGACTACAATTTCTGTATAAATGGTCTGGTATCTCCTGATAGAAGTGTTCAACCTGAGCTCCGGGAAGTTAAAAAGGTTTATCAAAATGTTCATTTTACTCCTGTGGATCCCATTGATGGAAAAATTAAAGTTTACAATGAATTCTTTTTTACAAATTTGAATGAGTTTGATATTTTCTGGAATCTTAAAGAGAATGGGAAAATTATAAAACAGGGGAAATTAAACTCTTTGAGTATTTCCCCTCAAAAGGAGAAAATAGTAAAAATAAATTATACTAATATTAGATTTCTTCCTGGAAAAGAATACTTCTTAAATCTTTCCGTGAGACTTAAAAAAGATGGAAGATGGGGCAAAAAAGGACATGAAATTGCATTTGAGCAGATTAAAATCCCGACTAAAGAGGTTTTTCCAAAAGAAAAAGCCGGAGAAAACGCTTCTTTGAAGATTGAAGATACTCAGGATAAATTTAATGTTATTGGTTCTGATTTTACCGTAAGTTTCTGTAAAAAACATGGAGTATTGGGGTTTCTGAAGTATGGTGATTTAACAGTCATTAAAAGTGATGATAAGTCAATAAACGGTCCGGTGTTAAATGTATTCAGGTCTCCGACGGATAATAATATGGATCTCGCCAGATCTTACATTAAAAAATTAATGAATAAGAGGGAGTTGACAAAAGTGCAAGCTGTTAAACAATTGAGAGATTGGGGTTATGATGAGGCTTACATACAAAAACTTTTGAAACAGAGAACATGGTATAACACAGGGTTAAACAAATTAAAGAGAGTTGTTAAGAAATTTGAAACCGGTAAGAATGCAGACGGAAGCATTTTCGTAAAAATTGTAGCTGATAATTTTGGTGTAAAAGGAGCCGGCTTTATTAGGGAAAGCATATATAATATCTACGGAAACGGTAAAATAAAGGTAAATAACATAATTACTCCTTATGGAAATCTTCCGGAAATTTTACCTAAAATAGGTGTAAAAATGGTAGTAAGTGGAAAACTTAGGAATATAGAATGGTATGGTAGAGGACCGGAAGAAAATTATCCGGACAGGAAAACAGGTTATCCTGTAGGGATTTATGAGAAAACAGTTGAACAAATGTTTTATCCTTATGTTAGACCTCAGGAAACCGGAAATCATGAGGATGTTAGATGGGTCAAATTAACTGATGAGAAAGGTAAAGGTGTGAAAATAATTTCTTTAAAGCCCTTTTCATTTACTGCACTTAAATTTACACCGAACCAGATAGCTCAAGCAAAACATCCTGCTGAATTAATTCCAATAAAAGGGATCTTTCTTTCCATCGATGCAAAGGTATTGGGGCTTGGAAATGGGAGCTGTGGGCCGGGTGTGTTGAAAAAGTATTATGTAAGGCCGAAGAAAACCGAATACAGCTTTTTCATAATTCCTTTTTCTCAAAAAAAGTGAGTTAATTAGAAAATAATTTTACAATTTTTATGATATAATTACTCATCAATTTTTAGGAGGTCTTTTTTATGAAGAAAAGAATTTTTGTATTCTTTCTTATGGCCGCTCTTATAGTAGGGTTAGGCTATTCAAAGATGTTTGAAAAAGGAGGGAAATATCTAACCCCTCAAGTGGGACTTAACTCTTATGCTATTCCTGTTGGAGTAAGCTTTGGAGTGGGAATGACAGAGAATATTGAAGCAGGTGTTTCGGTTCTCTATCTTTCATGGGGCGATGAGCTTTACAATTATGCGGTAGTAATGCCCAGTGTGGAAGCTTTTTACCATTTTAATGTAAATGTAAAAAATCTTGATCCCTTTGCAGGTTTGAACTTGGGATATCTTTATTTTACAGGTGATTTGGGCTCTTTTAGCAGCGGTCTTTTCCTTTCTCCTTTTGTAGGAGCAAGGTATTATTTTTCACCTAAAACAGCTGCTATGTTAAAACTCTACTTCTCTGCCGGCGAACTTTCCGGAGCAGGGTTTGTAGGTGGTGTAACTTTTCAGATTTAAGCTCAGGTAACAAAAAATAAAAAGGGGAGAGAAATCTCCCCTTTTTTTTTATAATTAAAAAAATAATCGATAAGATTTATATTTTAGAATGGCTGATAGGTTACTTTGATTATTAAAATAATCGGTAGCTTTTACCCCAATATAATATATTTTTCCGGGGGGAAGAAAGATAACTATTTTGTTATTTTCTTCATTTTTATAGAATTTTTTTATTTCTGTATTTTTTTCTCCATAGTAAATAGATAAGCATTTAAAATCTGGATCAGGGTTAGGTGAAGTTTCTATTTCTATCCCAACTATATTAGTTAAGGGATCTACTTTATAAAAAAAACTGATAATATCAGGAATTTCCGGAGGGTAATTTTTTAAGTACTCATACCATTTTTCAGCCATAAGTTGATACCCTTTTTCAGAAGGATGTACTGTATCAGACATCAAAGACTCGTATCCGCCATCAGATTCGGGATAATTTAAAAATATATTGAACAAATCAATAACCGGTATTTCATACTTTTGCCCCATTTCTCTTATGCCCTCGGAAATTTCAATGCTTCTTTCCCTGTAAATCCCTTCTCCCCATTTACCATTTCTCGGAATTATTGTTGTTAAAATAGGTCGCATACTGTGCTTCAAAGAAATCTTAATCATTGATTCTATATTAAAAAGTATGTAAGACACAGGAAATCTTCTTACAAACAATGCATCATTCGTACCTTCATGAAAAAGAAGATATTTTGCTTTATCTTTTAAAATCACGCTTTCAAATCTATTAAGCCCATCCTCTGTAACTTCTCCAGGTACTCCTTCATTGTAAACTTTTCCACCATACCAATCATC
Organism: Candidatus Aminicenantota bacterium; assembly: GCA_027067555.1. Taxonomy (GTDB): domain Bacteria; phylum Acidobacteriota; class Aminicenantia; order JAMOAD01; family JAMOAD01; genus JALXDT01. The sequence continues at coordinate 17,286 of JAMOVU010000015.1, forward strand.
CACCATTAGCTGTAATCTTGGAACATATCCTTTATCCGGAGCTTCCTCTCGATTTATATATCCGAAAGTTATGCTATCTCCGAATCCCAAAAATCCGTAATAACTGAAATTAAAATCTTCATAAAGATGTTTTTCTTTTTCCTTTAGATTATTGTAAATGTTATTGTTTCTTGTAACTGTATATGCGTTAGTTGTTATGTTTTTCTCTCTATTATTAATGTCTCTACAATACATACTTGTCTTAACATATTTCCCATTATTAAATCTGAAAAATAATAAAAGTTTCTTCTTTCCGTCAAAAGAAAGAGAGTGAATGGGTTCTTTAAATATTATTTTTCTTAAAAGTTTTTTACTTTGAAAATCATAAATGTTTATGGAAAAACTTTCATCTATATAAGCAAATGAAAGAGAATTCTTGCATTCGATTAGGATTGGGGAGTAAAATGGCGTTTGTGTCTTTTCAATCAAAGGTATTTTATTATTGGCGATTATTATAAAAAGACTATATTTTTTTGACTTTGGATAGAATTTTTCTTCAAAAACATAATATTTATTAAAGATTTTAGAATAAGAGGATGATAGTAACACGCTATTTTTTTTAGTTTTGTATTTATACACTATATTACCATTTTTATCATAAAATTTTACGGAAGAAGGGGAAATTTCATAGGTAAATATTTCTCCGTTATTCTTTATCTCTCCCTTTTCTTTATCGATATTTTTTGGTAGAGGAAATAATAAACACAAAGTAGAAAAAAATAAAAAGACCATAACAATTCTTTTTTGAAGTTTTTTAATCATTTCTTATTATAGCATAATGAAGTTCTTCTACAATTGCTATATAATATTTGAAAATTTATGATTTCATTACTTTACTTTTTCTTGACTTTAAAACATAAGACTTATAAAATATTCCATTATTATAAATCCATAAAAATAGGAGGAAATAATGCTCGGATATGGCGGAAAAATTTTAAGGATTAATTTAACAACAGGTAAGATATCAACAGAAGAGATAAGTGAAGAGTTTGCAAGAAAATATTTAGGAGGTCTGGGTTTTACCACAAGGATTCTCTACAATGAAGTACCTGCAGATATTGATCCTTTAAGTGAAGCGAACAAAGTTATAATATCACCGGGAGTTTTTGTCGGGACAGGATTTCCAACAGCATCAAAGACAGCTCTCTCCTTTAAATCCCCTCTAACAGGTACATTCGGAAGAAACAATGTTGGAGCTGAAATGGGAGTTCAGATGAGAAAAGCTGGATATGATGTTTTTATTATCGAAGGCAAAAGTGATAAACCTGTCTATGTTTATATAAAGGACGATCATGTTGAAATAAAGGATGCTTCAGATCTATGGGGAAAAGATACATATGAGACAAGGGAAATTTTAAAGGAAAGATATGGCAAGAAAGCTTCTACTGCTGTGATAGGCCCTGCAGGAGAAAATCTCAGCTACATGGCAATGATTGATTTTGATATGAGACAGGCAGCAAGAGGAGGCTCGGGTGCTGTCCTGGGTTCAAAAAAACTCAAAGCAATAGTGTGTGAAGGAACAGGGAAGGTTGAACTCCACGATAAAGAAGCAGCAAGAAAGCTCATTTCAGAGTATAATAGAATTATCAGGGAACATCCTGCAACAAAAGCTGATATGGACTATGGGTCAGGTGAATTTTATTCATGGATGAATCTTGAAAGGGGAACATTTCCCACAAGAAACTTTCAATGGGGATACTTTCAAAGTGTCTATGATAATTTAAAAGAGGGGGAACTCTCTCAGATTGACCCATATTATTGGTCTCCCAGGTATATGGTTAAACATAATCCATGCCCCAATTGTACAAAACCATGCGGGAGAATTCTTGAAATAAAAGAGGGAGAATATGCTGGCACCAAGATTGATGGTGTTGAATATGAAATTATGTATTCACTCGGAGGGGCACTTGAAATAGATGATGCCGAAGTTTTGATTAAATTAAATGAAATAGCTGATAGAATGGGTTTTGATGGAATTTCAGCAGGTGTTACCATCGGATGGGCAATGGAAGCCTATGAAAAAGGACTTTTGACAAAGGATGATCTTGACGGAATAGAGCTTAAATTCGGGGACGGAAAAGCCGCAATTGCAGTCCTTGAGAAAATGGGAAGAAAGGAAGGCAAGATAGGAGAGCTTCTTATTAATGGAACTAAGTATGCTTCTGAGAAGTTAGGCAAAGATTCCTATAAATTTGCAATCCATGTAAAAGGGCTTGAACTTCCTGCATATGATGTAAGAGGTATAAAAGGTCTCGGTCTCGCTTTTGCTGTGTCTGTAAGAGGTGCCTGCCACTTAACGGCTGGTGTTTACGGCCTTGAACTTGTAGGAAGCTGGTGGAAGTACAGCAATGTTGACAGACTTTCAACCGAGTGGAAAGGTTATGAGGTGGCATCCCTTGAAAATCTTATGACACTTTATGACATAGTGGGTGTTTGTAAATTCTCAAGACATATGTTCTTCCTTGAAAAATTCATCCCATATCTTAAAGCAATAACCGGATGGGATTGGGTTGATGAAAATTATATGATGACAGTAGGAGAGAGAGTTTACAATATTCAGAAAGCCTACAATGTTAAAGCAGGATTTTCAAGAAAGGATGATACTCTTCCTTACAGAGTTACCCATGATCCTATTCCAAAGGGAGTTTCAAAGGGTGCTTATATCAAAGAGGAAGAGCTTCAACATATGCTTGATGAGTACTATCTCGCAAGGGGTTGGTCAAAGGAGGGTGTCCCCACAAAAACAAAGCTCTTTACATTGGGGCTTCCGGAAATAGCAGAAGAGGTAGGAGCAGGAATCTGAAGATAAAATAGAATGGATCAGGCTCCGGTCTATAGACCGGAGCCTTTTTTTATTGTTTTTGTTAATACACATTCAATGAGTAAAAAAGCCCCGAGTCCAATGGGTAAAATTAGGAGTGCCGGTTTATAAAATAAGCCTAATCCTATAAATCCTCCCAACATCCCTCCGACAACCTCTATATAGGCAAGGTTATCTCCCATAATTTTTTTCATCATTTTTTCAAACTCTTCCATATCCTGTTTTAGAATATTTGTTTTTACCAACCGGTAAACCGAGCCCCCTATATCAGATTTGATAAGAAGCTCTCTTATTTTTCCTTTGTCAGAGTAACCTTTCAATGATTCCACTATTTTTTCAAGAGAAAGGACTATGAAAGAATTTATTTTCTCAAAAAAGTTTTCAAACTCTTTATTGTTTCTTAGGATTTTTTCAAGTTTGTCTCTTATAAGAAAAATGAGTTTTTTTAGTTCTTTGTCTTTTAAATAAACAAAAATCCGTGTTTTACCCAATTCGTAAATTTCAGCAAGATTTTCTCTGTGGTGAGGTTTGTTGAGTATTCTGTCAAGATCAGGTAGTATCTCCTCAGCAAGATCTCCTATTTTGCCTATTTTACTCTCATCATTTAAGCTCTCCATCACAAATTTTCTTACGCTCCCCTCAGAAACAAGAATGTCTCTTCCGATTGTTAAAACTAAGTTTGCAAACCATCCCTTTGAATTTATAAAATCATCAATAGTGCTGTTTATAAGTTTGGCAATTTTATCAGAATTTTCGGATATTAATTCATTTATTATTTCTTTTATAAGAGATATAGCTTTTTCCAAAATAGGATCTTTTATCTGTCTCCTTTGTCTGAAAAAACTTCTAACTTTTCTGAAAATTTCCGTAAATCTCAGGTTTTCAGATGAAAGATACTTGACTAAAAGTTCTTCCAGAAAATTTTCAGCCTCTTTGAAAAACCTATCCTTTACCTCGCTTTTTAATGCGGACTCCAGAAGCTCTCTTATCCTTTTCTGGTTTTCCGCTTTTTTTATCCAGTTTTTAAGGAATAAAACTATTTTATCGGAAATCTCTTTTATCTTATTTTCATTATTAAGATATTCCGAAATGGTCTCTTCATTAATTATTCTTTCTCTTACGGTTTTTGCAAGGCTCTCCGCAATCTTTTCCTTATTTGCGGGCAGAAGTCCCTGTCTTCCGAAGAATGTTTTTTCCACAGGATGGAATAGCATTTCAATCGCTATGGTATTTGTCCCTATACCGATAAGCCCTGCAAGGGAAATTGAAAACACAAGTTCCTGCCAGAAGCCGGAGATCTTAAAAACAAAAGAGATTATTATATAGTAAGCAATACCGCCTATAAAAATAAAGTAAAGTCCCCACTTAACAAGTTTAAATCCACTGGTTTTCCTCATTTCCTAAAATTATACTATAGGTTTTTTGTAATAAAAATATATCTTGTGTTTTAAAAAGTTATTTTAAATAAAAAAAGCCCCGATTTCTTAAGAAATCGGGGCTTTGATTAAAGATAGTTTATAGTTTGATTACATTTGCTGCGTAATCGCCTTTTTCATTGTGACGAATTTCAAACTCTACTTGCTGTCCTTCGTCCAATGACTTGAAACCATCTTCATTGATTTCTGTGTGGTGAACAAAGATGTCTTTGCCTTCTTCAATCTGAATAAAGCCATAACCTTTTCTTGCGTCAAACCACTTAACGATTCCTTTGGTCATCGTGCATTACCTCCGTAAAAATTTTAGAAGTAAGTTAAGGTAAAATTTCAAGGACGGAAGAAGTAAATCTTTCTGACTTGATAAAATTACACTTCACTAAACTAATAATAAATCATTATACACCAAAACATTAGAAAAGTCAAAAAAATTTTTAATATTGGAAAATTTTTTAATTATAGCTTTTCCCAGTGAATATCTGCTCTTAAGATTTCTATATCTTTTGTTTTATTTTTAATTAAGAGTTGGGAGATTTTTATATCTTCTTTTCCTAAAACTTCAACCTCTTCTCCGTATTTTGCTTCAGAAAAAAAGAAAAGAGTTAAAATTTTAATCATTTGAGAATCAAATTTTTCAATTGGGAATGAATTTAGTATGAATTCTATATATTTTGTATTATTGACATGATTATTCATGTCAATATCCGTGTATTCTATGTTAAAACTCTTCAAAAATTGTGGCTCCGAAATTGTTGCAAGTTTTTTCGGTTTTTCATTAAGCGCCTTAACTTCTGGTAAAAAAACAACTGTATCCGGCAAACTTTTCGGGCGGGTTGGTCTTTTTGTCCGAGCATTTAGCAAAAGCCATCCGGTAGATGCTTTTATTAAAGGGGGCTTATTATTTTCTTTTAAAAAGAGAAAATCTCTCATAGTAAAAAGTTTATTTTGTTCTTTTAACCATGTTCTTATAATTATATTTTCTTCAAAGCGAGGATATCTTAAAACCTCTATTTTTGCCCACGTTAATACCCAAATCTGTCCGTCTTTTAAGAATTTATTAAACCCGACTCCGATAGCTTCAGAGTGTTTTAATGCCTCGTTTTGCATTATACTGAAAATAGAGTCAAGCCTTATGTTCCCTTTAAAATCTACCAAACTGATTGGAATGTTTATTGTTTTTTCCCAAACCTCATTTTTTTTCATAAGAGGTATCTTAACATAGTTTTTGGGCAAAAAAAAAAGAGGAGGGAATTTTCCCTCCTCTTTTTTTATATTTACAATCTTTTTTAGAATTTAAACCTTATGCCCAATCTGAAAATCCTCGGGTTCATTATTTGAAGCGGAGCCCCGTAGTTCTTTGCTGTTACCTGATACTCTTCTGACAGAACGGTGTTTGCGTTAAAGATATTAAAACCATCAAGAGTTAGATAAAGTTTTGCATTTTTCACTCTGAACATCTTTTCAATCCTGAGATTTAACATGTAAAAAGTAGGAAGTCTATATGTGCCATATTCTGCAATCATTACAGACGGGTTATCATCAATTCCATTTCTTGTAACGCTCATGTCGATATAATACTTAGGAAGAATGTAACCATCTCTTGCAATAAATGTTCCTCCGAAATTAATATTATAAGGAAGTTGGTAGACAAATCCCAGTTTTGCCATCCATCTGGGATTCATAGATGCTTTTGATCCACTGCTGCTTGAAGAAATATAACCGGCATACTTTCCATCATAAAGGTCAACAGGCTCATGCCCTGTTGGATCATTATAAGATGCCCGTGTTGGATAAAATCTTCTCCAATCCTGATAGGTAAAAGAACCGTCAAGCATTAATTTACTTGAGGCAGTAGGTCTCTTTTTGAATCTTATTTCAAAGGCAAGATATCTTGTGTAGTAATCTGGCCTGTTAGTAGTCCATGTTTGGGTTGATTGTTCAAGCCCATCTCTTAATTCCCACCATGCATAACCTCCAAACTGTTCAGGTATGTAACCTCCTATTACCCAGTCATCAGGTTGAGGAAGCCTGAGATTTCCATTGTCATTTATGTAATAGAGTGTCCAATATGAATTGTAATGTTTTCTGTAAATAATACTTGCACCTGCTGAGAAGTTTTCAAAAATCTCTTTTTCCAATCCTGTGGTGATTTCAAGGAGCCTTGGAGAAGTGAGATCCTTATCATATAATTCATCCGGTGATAGAATTTTGAAATAATCTCTTATTTTAATTCTTCCTATTTCATCAACCTGAACTTTGCCATCTCCGTTTGCATCATTCCAATATGCATAACCATACCCATAAGTTGATGCTAGATTGTAAAGAAATCCGGAGCTCATATGCTCACTGTAAAGGCCTATGTTGAATTTCAAAAGTGTTTTACCGTCTCCTTTTATATCATAAATCAGTCCAAATCTTGGTTGTAATGTGTTCCATGCAAAATTAAGATCTGTTTTTGGGACTGTCACTGCCGGAAGGTTATAATCTCCTGCCCAATCCACATGAGTTCCATCAACGCTGAGTTCATTGACCCATCCGCTCTGTCTGTCGAGTCTCATTCCTGCAATAATTGTGAACTTCTTAAAGCTTATAGTATCCTGGAAGAAAGTTCCAAGTCTGTAAAGGACATAATCATAGTCAGAGTTGCGGTAAAAATAAGCTTTGTAAGGAATGTGTGCTTCATAATCTTTGTAATAAAGTCTTTGAGAATAATAAATTCTTGTTCTTTTTCCCGGAGAATATTTGTATTCTACTCCGAATTTGAACTCATGGTCAGCACCGAAGATATTTTCTTTATAATAGTTTCCCTGGAACTGAGCGAAGTATTGTGGTCTTTTATAATCTGACATCTTGTAGGTTCCAAGATATCTGTCCAGAGCTCTGTCATATATGGCAATACCTCCAATAGGGCCAATTGGTTCAAGTTTAAACCCACCGGCAAAATAGCTTGCTTTTGCGGATAGAAATAAGCTATCGGAGGCTGTAATCTCATCCTGGATTTTATAGAAAGGATGTGGGCCTGATTGGTTATATCTTGATTCCCATGCATCCAGAGGTCCGTGACTTTGTCTTCCGTTAACTGTTTTGTTGGACCAGTTAACAAAGGTCTCTATTCTATGTTTTCCGAGTGATAAATTTAACTTTGTTTCAAAGTTT
>JAMOVU010000016.1 GCA_027067555.1 Candidatus Aminicenantota bacterium
AATATCCTGGTAGGCTCCACCAATCCAGAACCATACTTTATCTTTTTTAATAGGTCCACCAATGTTTAAGCCATAATCTCCTATGTAATGAATTTTGTTTCCCTGTTTTAGACCTGCTTCTTCAAGGTCAGGTGTCATATTATCGCTTTGAAGTGATTCTGATGTAATGTAAGTTCTACCGCCTCCGAAGAGTTTGTTACTACCTCTTTTTGTAACAAAGTTAATCTGAACTCCTGCTGAAAAAGCGGAGATATCATTGGCTGCTGTCTGAATCTGGATTTCTTCGAAACTGTCAAAATCATAATATTGAGGAGCTGCTCCAACAGCTATCTGGTCGGTTACATTAACTCCGTCCATATTCCAATTCGCACCAACTCTTCCCACTCCTCTTGAAACAAAATTTGACTGCTGTCCGGATTCCGAACCTCCGACATTTTCCCTATCCATGACAATACCGGGTGTTAATTCCATTATAACAAAAGGATCCCTTGCTGTTGGAAGTGCCTGAAGTTCTTCACTTGTGAGGTTTGTAGCTGTTGTTGTTTTTCTTGTGTCAATAACAGGAGGAGTGGCTTTTACGACTATCTCCTCTTTTAGTGTTTTAGGTACCATTTTGACTTTTAATGTTACATTTGAACCAACGCTGACTGTTATATTTTCCCTCTTTACAGTGGAAAATCCCGATAATTCAGCTATTATACTATACTTTCCCGGGGGTAAAGACAAGAATCTAAAAACTCCCTTTGCTGTGGTAATTGTTGTTATTTTACCTACCTGATCTGATACGAGAGTAACTGTTACTCCCGGAATAGGAAGATTATTTTCATCAACTACTGTACCGTAGATATTACCTGTTTGAACCTGAGCAAAGGAAATACTCGCCAAGATAAAAAATAATGCGAGTGTAATTGCTAAATGCTTACGCAAAATACACCTCCTTATAAAGTTTGATAAAATAAAGTTGCAAGAATTATTCCACCATTAAAATATTACTATTCTTGAATTAGGAGCTTAATTATAAATAATTTATCCAAAAATTTGGACTTTTTATCCAATTTTTTGGATTTTTTTTATTACATAAGAATCTTCCAGATCATTTTGTCCTTTTTGTTATATAAGAATATATTTCCTCTGGACGGAACAAAAATAAAATTTCTTCCTGTCCATTTTTTTAATATGTAAGAAAATTTATCATTATCTATTATTCTCAGTCCATTTTCAGAAAGGATTAAAATTTCGTCATTTTTATTTAAAGTTATATCATAAGGATTTTTTATTTTAACTTCTTCTGCCCAACCATTATCTCTTCCTCTTCCGTTTATCCCTGCCAGTGTAAAAACCACCCCCGAAGGGGTTAAACTTCTTATGGAAAAATTATCTGCATCTAAAAAAACAAGCTCATCCCTATAATTCCTAAGGGCTTTTAATGGGTTGCTTACCAATGAAAGGAGTCCTGTTCCATCTCTGAACCCTGCCTTGTTGTTTTTACCTGCTTTTTTCTGGATTCTTTTTTTTCTTAAATCTATGTTTATTATTATGTGTTTTGAAAAAACTCCTGCATAAAGATTATTTCTTACTCTTACTAAAAAGGATAATTCTGCCTTATTCAGATATTTTTTAAATCCTTTAAAATTTGAGAGATTGTATGTTTTTTCAATTTTAAAAGTTTTTCCATTGAGTATATTGAGTTTTGCTTTGTTGTAGAGATAGATTTTATTATTTAAGCCTTTAGCTAAAAGCACTCTTTTATTTTTTAATTTTAAATGTATTTTTTTATTTTCCTTCTTTTTTGTTTTAAGGTCTAAAAGAATAATTTTACCTTTTTCTGTTGTAAAGATAATTCTGTTTTTTTTAAGTGCGAGGAAGTTTGATTTTATTCTTTCCTTTATTTTAATGTATGGAGTAAATTTCATTCTTTTACTCATATTGAAGTAAAAAAACTCTTTGTTGATTTTTTTATAATTTTTGTAGGCTTTGTTAGCTATGTATTTTTGAAAAAGAGCAATTGTTTTTTTACCTGGAAAAGATTTACCCCAGTTTTCAAGAGCTGATTCCGTTTCTTTGAGAATTGAATCTTCGAGGGTAAATATTTTTCTTAATAAATTTGGAGAGTTTTCTCCTGCGAGATAGGAAACATCAAGAGTATAAGCTTTGTCATGCGGATAAATATATGAATAAATTTTCATCTGTTCAAAATTGAGAGGGGAATGCTTGTAATTTTCAACTAATCCCGGAACATTTCCTGCTTTTACCCATAGAGGGATAGCGCTACCTGTTAAAGGATTTCCTAATATTATGTAAAAAGTTGAAAGATACTCAGGCTCATCAGGTTTTACTCCTCTAAAAACCATGCTTGAGACAGAATAAGGTCTGCAAATAGAATCTTTTGTGTAATAAAATCTTTTATCACCTCTTTTAAATCCCTTTTTATAGTCAAAAATGGTTCCATCCTTATCCTTTATATCCCTGAAAACATTTTTTAAAAGAAAATTAACATCCAGTTTGCCTTTAAGTTCTTTTTCAAAAATTTCCTTTTCTCTTTTAAATCTTTTTATTCCGACACTTCCTCCTCCCGAAAATGAAAAATTGGTTCTGAGTAAATATCCTTTTGGAGATTTATTGGCATCAAATTTTTTATAATTGTTTGATGATGTTTCAAAAATAGCTGCTCCTCCATGAGAGTCTATGACTCCAAAATTTGCCGCAAGATCATATTTACCTAAAAGTCTTTTTAATAAACTTTCAAACTCTTCTATTGTTGCGCACTCTTCAAGAGCTTTTTTCATCAGTCTGCCATTGTCAAAGCCTCCTGTTTTTCCAAGATCATAGGCAACAGAGTTCATTATTGCAAACCCTCTTTCATTCATCCCTCCATACATGGAGGAAGGGATACCTCTACTGAATAATCCGAGATAGCTATATCCATTGCTTATAAAATATCTTACGTAGTTTTCAAAGCCTGAAGAATCCCTGTTTTTCCAGAGAAGGGGTCTTCCGTCAGCAGTAGCCTTTCCTGAAGCCACTCCTACGGTGCAGGGGAGAAGAAAAGTATTTATGATTATAAGCACTAATGGAATTAAAAGTACCGTTTTTTTCATTTTTTTTCTCCTTGCGATTTTTTTATTTTATATACTATTATAAAAATTTTTCTTATACAAGTTTGAAGTTTGATTTGACTTAATATTATTTTTTATTTAAAATCTAAAAAGGAGGCTAAAAATGGGTGAACAAAGAAGTAGAGCATTTTACTTAAATTTAAGAGAAAAAATAATGAAATGGGCTGAGAGAAAAGGTGTTAGGGAGAAGAGTGTTTTTAAGTATATTGTCGCTGCCCCTGATTTTTTCTATCTACTTTGGAAACTTTCAACAGATAAAGAACTTCCTGCTGAAGATAGACTTCTGGTAGGAGTTGCTCTTTTCTACTTTATATCACCTTTTGATCTTTTCCCGGAAGGAGTTATGGGCCCGATAGGCTATCTGGATGATATTGCGATAGCAGCTTATGTTATAAAAAAGATAATAAATAGAGCAGGGGAGGAAAAAGTTAAGAGATACTGGCTTGGTGATGAAGACCTTTTGCTTTCAATAGAGAGAATACTTGGTACAGTTGATCGATATCTGGGTTCCGGTCTGTGGAAACGATTGGTTAACTTTATTGAAAAGAGAGAGCAAAAATATTATGGCAGGAAAACTGCTACAGAAGAGGGGAAGAAGAGTAAAGAGTTATCTTTAAAAGTAAAAAAAGAAGCAGAAAGAGAAACAAAGACAAGAAAGAGTAGAAATACAACTAAGAAAGTAACAAAAAAGAAAGCAAAAAGAGGAAGGCCGAAAAAGTCTTCTGGAAAAAACAAGGAGGAAAAATGATTAAAAAAATTAGTTTGTTTTTTATTGTCTTTTTTATTGTAATTGTTTTTGCTATTTCAGGATACTACATTGAGCAAAAGAGTGAGACAACTTCACCGCAGGGTACAAAAACTTCGATTACAAAGCTCTGGTACAATCCTTCAATGATTAGGACTGATTCAGGAGATAATATTACGGTTATTAATTATCAGAATAATACAGTTTTGATTGTTAATAAACAGAGAAAAACATATTCCACCCTTGATATGGCAAAGTTCAAACAGATGACAGGAATGATAATAAACATGTTAAAGCAATTTTCAAAAGATAAGAATGCAGGGATTAAAGTTAAAGTTACAGGGGAGAGAAAAATTATAGATGGTTATAAATGCTATAAAGTTCTTACCGATATTTACGGGATGAAAAGTGAAAGCTGGGTTACAAAGGACATTAATATACCTAAGGACCTTTTTATAAAGAGTTATGAAATGATGCTTCCTGAAGAGGATTTGAAAAAATTGCTTAATAATCCTGAGTTTAAGAAGATTGAGGGCTTCCCTGTTGAAAGTACTCAGACTGCAAGTTTTATGGGCCAATCATCTGTTACAAAGACAAAACTTATAAGATTTAAAAAAATGACTATTCCTCTCTCGGTTTTTAAGATTGATCTAACCGGTTATCAAAAAAAGAGTCTTAATATGATGGGAGGAAAATGATAAGAACACCTGTTGTAGCTGGCAAGTTTTATCCTGATGATCCGGATACCTTAATTCAGACTATTAAGGTAAAGGTTGTAGAAGTAGAAGAAAAGTTAAAAGCAAAGGGAGTGGTGAGCCCCCATGCCGGTTATTTTTACTCGGGAAAAGTTGCCGGGGAGGTTTTCAGCAATATTGAAATTCCTGAGAATGTAATTATAATAGGTCCTAATCATCAAGGAGTAGGACAGTTTTATGCCCTTTCTGGGAGTGATTATTGGGGCACTCCTCTTGGTATTGTTGAGGTGAATAAAGAATTGATTGAGAAAATAATTAAATATACACCTTATGTATACATAGATGAAACAGCTCATATGTACGAGCATTCGATAGAAGTTCAGATTCCGTTTTTACAATTCTTCAGAGAAGATGTAAAAATAGTTCCCTTTTCTATAATGGGTTATGATTTAAATGAGATTCTCCTTATAGGGAGAGGACTGAAAAAGGCAATAGAGGAATATGGAAAGGATGTTTTAATTGTAGCGAGCAGTGATTTTAGTCACTATGTCCCTCAGTGGGAAGCAGAGGAAAAGGATAGACTCGCAATTGATCAAATTTTATCAGTTGACCCTGAAGGTTTGTGGAAAAAGGTGAAAGAGAAAAGAATATCAATGTGTGGTGTCGCTCCTGTAACTATAATGTTAGAAGCTATTAAAAGAGATAATTTAAAAACTAAATTGATTAAATATACAACTTCAGCGGAAGCTTCAGGGGATTCCTCAAATGTAGTTGGCTACGCAGGTATAGTTTTATATTAAATAAAAGAGTTTTTTATCCATTTAAAAGGACTCTATAAGGGAGCTCCTGTCCGCGTGAAATTCCTATTCTTCCTGTAAATTTTAACTTGGAAGGAGGAATCCTTTTCCCGTAAAAAAGTTTTAAAGGGGAGGATGGCGAATAAATTTTGTATCCATTGAGCTTATCTGTAATTCCTAACGCAATAGAGAGTTTCCCGGGCCCATCTGTTAATCCTTTGAGTATATTTTTCCCTCTTCTTTTTTTCATTATATCCACTCCTATCTCCGGTAAAATGGACCTTACCAAAATAGCTCCGGCTTTCTCTTTTGGTTCTGTTATTATGTTCAGAAGAAAGTACATCCCATAGTTTAAATAAACGAATATTGTCCCCTCTTCATCGTACAAAGGGCTACTTCTTTTTGTGCGCTTTCCGCCGTAAGCAAAACTTCCGGGATCATTTTCTCCTAAATATGCTTCAGCTTCCACTATCATCCCTCCTGTTTTAACTCCTCCAATCTCGGAAACCAAATTCATTCCTATGATTTTTTTTAAAATATCAAGTGTGTTACTTTTGAAAAAATCCTTTTCAACCTGTTTCATAGACACACCTGTAGAGTTCAGATAATTGATAAATAGATAATTGCTCCGCTCTTTTTTCTATTAAATCATTTTCTTTCAAAATTTTTAGCTCTTCAACTGTTAAGTTATTTTTTAATTTTTTTCTCCTTTGGTTAAAAAGTCTATCTAAAAAGGATTTGAATTGTTCAGGGTTTTTTAATTTCAAAAGAGGTTTTTCTCTTTTTTTTATTACAAGGGCTGAAGAATCAACAAGTGGAGGAGGGTTAAAACTTCCCGGAGATAGATGAAAGGCTATTTTCATGTCAAAAAATATTTGAAGGAGTATGGAAAGTGGTGAATATTTTTTAGAATTTTCTTTTGAAACTATTCTTTCGGCAAGCTCTTTTTGAATGACAATCACGCCCTCTCTGAATGTTTCTCTGTACTTAAATATTTTTAAAAGTGTTGGGGATGAGATTTTGTAAGGAAGATTGCTTACCAATTTAAAATCTTTCTTTAATAATGAGTCAAGGTCTATCTTAAGAAAATCTCCCTCTATTATTTTGAGCTTTTCAAACTTTTTTTTAAGTTCTCCCGCAAGTTTTTTATCAATTTCAATTGCCACAAGGTTTTCAGTTTTTTTAAGTATAAACTCTGTTAAAATACCCTTGCCCGGCCCAATTTCTATAACAAAATCACCTTTTTTTATTTCAATAAGATTTACGATTTTTTCAGCAAGTCCTTTATTCCAGAAAAAGTGTTGTCCCCAATGTCTTCCCATTAAAATTCTTTCACTATGATGGTCTCTTTTCTATCCGGCCCTGTCGAAATTATTGAGACAGGTACCTTTAAGTAATTCTCTATATATTTAATATAGTTTTGAGCTTTTTGGGGTAGTTTGTTATATTCCGTAATTCCTGAAGTTACGTCTTTCCATCCTTCTACTTCATCGTAAATAGGTTCGACTTCTTCTAATATCCAGCTCTCAGTTGGAAAATTTTTTAGTGTTTTGCCTTTGTATTTATAACCCGTACAAACTTTGATTTTTTCAAATGAATCCAGGATATCTATTTTTGTTAATACAATGGAGTTTACGCCGTTCAGCTTGACCGAGTATTTGAGTGCGAAAAGATCAAGCCATCCGCATCTTCGTGGTCTTCCTGTTGTTGCTCCGTATTCCTTTCCTTTTTCTCTCATAGTTTTTTCATCTTTACCTGTTGCCTCTGTTGGAAAGGGGCCTTTTCCCACTCTTGTTGTATAGGCTTTAACTATGCCTATTACCTTGATATTCGCATCAGGACCAATCCCACTTCCTGTAAAAATTCCACCTACCGTGGGATGCGAGGATGATACATAAGGATAAGTTCCATAGTCTATATCAAGCAAAACTCCCTGGGCCCCTTCAAATAAAATTGTCTCTCCCTTCTCTTTTGCATCCTGAATTATTGGAAATGTATCACTTATGTATTTTAAAAGTTCCTCTCTTATCTCCATAAGTTCTTCATATATTTTGTTAGATTTGAGAGGCTCTTTCCCTATTCCTTTTAAAAATAGGTTTTTTATATTTACCAGATATTCGAGTTCTCTTTTTAAATATTCAGGATTATAAAGACTGGAAAGCTTAATCCCCCTTCTTCCAGCTTTATCTTCATATGAAGGCCCTATTCCTCTTTTTGTTGTTCCGATTTTTTGGTCTCCTCTTATTTCCTCTTCGATAATTGCATCTATCTTAGAATGAAATGGTAAAATCATATGCGCATCTTTGCTTAAGTATAATCTTCCCTCTGTTTTAATCCCAAATTTGTTCAATTCTTTTATCTCTTTTAGAAATGCGTAAGGATCCACAACCACACCGTTTCCTATGATGCATTTTGTGTCACTGTGAATAATCCCTGAAGGTATTAAGTGAAGTACTATCTTTTTGTCTCCTATGATAACAGTGTGTCCTGCATTATGTCCGCCTTGATATCTTACTGTTAATTTTATCTTTTCTGATAAAAGATCAACTATTTTTCCTTTCCCTTCATCTCCCCATTGTAATCCTATTACTGCATAATTATTTCCCATTTCTTCCTCCATTAATTTTTAATCGGGCGATTTAAAAAATTATTCTTTGTAATATTTGCTCCAAAAAGAATTATATTTATTCCTATAACTACAATTGTTCCTCCTATTAGCTGTTTGGAGGAAAGAGGAAGTTTCAATATGAAATATGTTCCAATAGCTACTAAAAAAGGTTGAATTGATCTGATTATTGAAACAGTTCCTGCTTTCATATAAGACAGAGCCTTAAAAAGTAAAAACATTCCAAGAATAGGGCCTGCAAAAGAGCCTATCAAAAGATTTATCATTTCTTTTTTGGCAGGAAATTGAAATCCGCCTTTTATTAAAATAAAAAGTGCATACACTGTAAATAAAAAATATACTCTTAAAATTGTGATTAAAAGGGATGGTATTTCTGTGGATTTTTTTCTTACCAAAACTGTATTGAAAGCGAAAATCAAAAGCATAATGAACAAAATGAGAAGGTAAAAAGGTTTTACTTCAGGTGTTGTATATGTGATTATAGCAACTCCTATAATTGCTATAACAGCTCCGATTCCTTCTATTAAATTAAATCTTTCATTTAAGATAAAGTATCCCACAATTACTACTAAAAGGGGAGTGATACTTCCCAAAAATGAGACAACAGATGGATTGAGCTTTTTTATCAGGTAAAAGAACAGAAATGTTCCGAATGATTCGGCAATTGCAAAATATGAAAGAAAACCTATGTGTTTTTTTATTATTTCCACATATTTTTTGAAGATTTTCATCTTTATGATGAAAAAACTTCCCCATACAGAAGCAAGTCCGAACCACCAGAATAGGAAAAGCTCGGTTGATAGTGTATTTTGGATTAATTTGGATATAATATAAACAACTGTTACAGATAAAGCTGAGGTTATGGAATAAAAAAAGCCTTTCACAGGATGGGTTTTTAACTCTTTGCTCATCCGCTATTTTAAATAAATCTCAGCTAAAAATCAAATTTGCCTTAAAGAGTATTAAAGTAAAAGAGGAAGAATTTGTAAATCCTTTTATCGCTCTTTGCTAAAGAGCTCTTCTATATCAAGATCAGGATGAATAAATGATCCCGGAAAAAAGTATTTTATGAGTTTTTCTTCAGGTAAATTTTCTCTGTTTTTGAGCTCTTCATACTGCTTTTCCATATATCCTCTGATTATGAAGAATATTCCTCTGTCAAAAAATGAGTGAAAGGTTGTTTGAAGTTCAAGGGCCGTTTGAAGAGCTATAGTACTATCAAATATGTTTTTTTCCAGAATTGTTTTCCAGAGAATTCTTTTTAAAAGGTAAACAGCGTATTGAACTTCACAGAGAGGAAATTTCTCTTTGTATCTTTCTCTTCCTACTCCAGCAAAATACTTTCCTATTTTATTTTTTGAAATATCCTCTTTCAGGAATATTATAAGGTTTTCGATAAGTTTTTTACTCCTTTTTTCAAGTTCTCCGTCTGTCAGTTTCTGGTATGTTCTCATATATTTTGATGCTCTTGTTTCATTAACCCACATTTTGGCAATTAAATCCTTTTTTTCTTCAATAAAACTTACAAGACGGCGGTAAACCATTGTTACCTCCTTCCATTATCTTTATATATATTAATATAGTGCAAAAAAAGAAAAAGGCAAGATTGTTTTAAAACCGGAAAAATATATTGATATTTCATTATTTAATGAATTAATAAAATAAGAATATATTGACATGTTAAAATTTTTTTCATATATTAAGATATTATGGCTGGTAATGACTCTTTTTATGAGTATTATTCTTTGATTTGTAGGACCATTACAACTCCATCAAGGCTTAAGATATTGGAAGCAATAGGTTTGAAAAAGATGAATGTCTCCGAAATATATGAAGCTACCGGACTTTCGAGGAGTAATCTTTCAAATCATTTGGGAGCTCTTTATAAAATAGGGATATTAGGTAGAGAGAAAGTTGGCAACTATATTTACTATTACCTTGCCCAGCCTGAAATTTTAAAGGTAATGGAAATGATGATGGACATAGTGCGAAAAATTTCAAAGGAAAGACATAGCTTTGTAAATAATGGTGAAAATTGTGAGAGTGTAAATGGAAAAGATTAATTTTTACCTGATTTTTGCGAATCTTTTAGATTATCCTGATGAGAAAAAATTATCTCTCTTTGAAAGATTCGAAAACATTGTTGGTCTACACTATACTGGTGAAATCCCTCCTTTGGAGAATTTAGAAATAGAATATACAAAGCTTTTTGTTAATGCTCATCCGTATCTTCCTGCTCCTCCCTTTGCCTCAGTTTATTTAAATTCTGAAAACCTTTATGATGAAATTGAATCATTTTACCAGAGTGTCGGATATGGAATCGAAACAAGGGAATTTCCTCCAGATTATCTGATTTATGAGTTAGTGTTTCTTTCAAATTTATTTAATGATGAAAATTACAAAGCTGAAAGAAAATTTTTGATATCACATTTTTTACCATGGTTTGAAAAATTTGTTAAAAAAGTTAAGGAAAATGATGAGACCGGATTTTACTCTTTTATTTGCGAAAAAATTAATATCTTTTTAAATAATAGATTAAAGGAGTTAAAAGATGGGGAAACCAATCTCCAGAAGAGAGTTTTTTAAAAGATCGCTCCTCGGTGCAGGAGCAATAGGTGTTACGGATTACTCTTATGTGTTCAAAAAGTTTCCTCCGGGAAAGGCAGGCAGGGAAGATGTTGAGCTGATTCCTTCTATTTGTGAAATGTGCTTCTGGAAGTGTGGGATTATTGGGAAGGTTAAAAATGGAAGGCTTTTAAAGATTGAAGGAAATCCCAGGAACCCTCACAATGGTGAAAAGATTTGTGCAAGAGGGAACTCTGGTATAATGCAGCTTTATGATCCTGACAGACTTAAGTATCCATTGTTAAATGTTGGGAAGAGAGGGGAGCCCAAGTGGAAAAGGATTTCATGGAAAGAGGCTCTTAATAGAATTGCTGAAAGGATGCTTGAGTATAAAAAAAAGTATGGGGCAAGAAGTATAGCCAACTTGTCTCACGGCTCATCCTCTATTCCGATGAGAAAACTTTTGAAAAATTTTGGTACTGACAGAATAGCTCATGCCTCTTTTGATCAGTGTAGAGGAAACAGAGATGTTGCTTTTGAGCTTACCTTTGGTATGGGAGCTGGTTCTCCCGAAAGAGTGGATTTGATAAATGCAAAAGCCATTCTCTTAATAGGCTCTCACATAGGAGAAAATGTTCATACTTCCCTGGTAAAAGAGTTTATAGAGGCAGTTGAAGGAAGAAAGGCGAAGCTCGTTACGGTTGATCCGAGATTTTCGATGATTGCAGGTAAATCGGATTACTGGCTTCCTATCAAACCGGGAACTGATACAGCTTTGATTTTGACTCTTATAAATTATATTATTCAGCACAATCTTTATGATAGGGAGTTTGTTAATAACTATACTTATGGTTTTGATAAATTAAAGGAAGAGGTGAAAAACTATACTCCTGAATGGGCTGAAAAGATTACAGAGATAAAGAAAGAAATAATTATTGAAATAGCGGAACTTTTTGGAAGGAGTAAACCTGCTGTTACAATATTCCCTGGAAGACAATCAACATGGTATGGAAATGATACTCAAAGAGTAAGAGCTCTTGCAATTCTTGCCTCTATTTTAGGGGCAGTAGGTAGAAGGGGAGGTTACTTTTTCCCGACTAAGATTAAGTTGAAAGGATGTCCATGTCCCAATAAAATTGAAGGGGAAGATTTTCTTTGTGATACAAGTGAATATCCTTTTATGGAGACTACTACCGAATGCATTAGAGAAGCTACTTTGAATGATGAAGTTAAGATGTGGATTGTCTATGGTTCCAATATAATACACAATACACCGAATCCACAGAAAACAATAAAAGCCATTAATAAACTCGATTTTATGGTTGTTGTTGATATTAAACCAACAGAACCATCTCTTTATGCTGATATTGTTCTTCCGGAAGCCACTTATCTTGAAAGATATGATATTCCCTTTATGGTTGCTGATTCAAGGACTCCATTTATTCAGATAAGAAGACCTGTGGTTCAACCACTTTACGAATCAAAAGATCCATTTTATATAGTAAGTGAACTTTCAAAGAGGCTTGGGCTTAAAGATTGTTTCCCATGTGAAACCATGGAGGATTATCTTAATCTTGCTCTTTCTTCAATAGGGACAAACTTGAGAAAATTAGAGAAGGAAGGAGGGGTTTACAGGTATGAAGGAAAACCTTTTCTTGATGATTTTGGAGGAAATTACAGATTTCCCACACCAACAGGGAAGATTGAGCTTTATTCAACTAAGTTAAGCTTGAATGATAAAGACCCGATTCCCAAATACGAACCTGTGGAAGATCCTCCGAAAGGATGGGCAAGGTTGAGTTACGGAAGATCGCCTGTTCATACTTTTTCAAGAACTGAAAATAACAAATGGCTTCATGCTCTCAATCCTGAGAATGACCTCTGGATTAATGAAGAAGCTGCAAAAAGTATGGGATTAAAAGATGGAGAGTATGTAAGATTAAAAAATCAGGATGGAGTTGTTTCTGATCCTGTTAAACTTAAAGTTACTCCGGGGATAAGACCTGATATGGTTCATACATATCATGGTTTTGGTTCTCAATCCCCATTCTTAAGGTTGGCATATAAAAAGGGAATGTTTGAAAATGCTCTTATCACAAAAATTGTTCTTGATCCGATAATGGGAGGAATGGCAAAAAGAATCAATTTTGTGAAAATAATCAAAGATGGGAAAGAGATTGATTTCCCTGTAATAAAACAAAAACCTTCCGGGTTTAAGAAAAAACCGGAAAAGGAGATAAAGATTAAATTAACCGCTCCTCTGCCCGTAGGCGGGCATGAAGAGGAAGAAGGAGGTTGCTAATGGCTAAGTATGGAATGGTCATTGACCTTGATCGCTGTGTTGGTTGTCAGGCTTGTATGGTTGCCTGTAAAGCTCAGTGGCAAACTCCTGAAGACTATTTCAGAACATGGGTTAAACATATAGGTCCTGTTCAAATTAAAGATGAGATGGTATTTACCTCTTATGTCGGTCAGTGTAATCATTGTGATAACCCCCCGTGTGTTCCTGCTTGCCCAACTCAAGCAACTTTTAAAGATACTGAAACCGGAATTGTTCTTGTGGATTATGATCTTTGTATCGGGTGCGGATATTGTGTCGAAGCATGTCCATATGGGGCAAGATTTATAAATCCTGTTACTAAGAAAGTTGAAAAGTGTGATTTTTGTTATCCGAGATTGGGAGAAGAGGATCCTGCTTGTGTAAAAACATGTATTGTTTCTGCGAAAGTTTTTGGGGATCTTGAAAACAAAGACTCTTATATCTCCAAGAAAATAAGTGAAGGTAATACTTATATAATTGCCACTAAAGAGGTTAATCCTGGTCCTAATGTTTATTATAAAGGTAGAAGAAGCAAAATTGAGGCTATTATAAAGAATTATCCACCTGAGAAAAAGGATACACTTCCTGCTAAAATCTGGTCAAATGTTTTAAGACCTTTTGTAATTTTAGGCGCAGGAGCAACCTTTATCGGTAGTCTTGTTGCCTTTCTGTTTCAAATAAATCAAGGAGAAAAGGAGGGTGAAGATGAGGAATGAGATTTTAGAGAAATACCTCCCTTTGACACCTGAAGAGAAGGAAGAGTTAAAGAAAAAAAGGATAAAAAAGCATCATGTTGCCACAATTTTTCTTCACTGGTTTAATATGTTGGTATGGCTTACAGAGCTTATTACAGGTGCTGCTTTAATAATTTCATCCAACTATATTTTTGTACCGAGGTTTTTTACCAAACTTGTAAGTGATATTTACGGAACGAGGGGTAATATAATAAGAACACATATTTTTGTAGGTGTCGTTTGGGCCATCGTTTTGATTTTGTATGCTCTTTTCGGATGGAGAAGATATTTAAAACCAACTTTAAAGGAGATTTTTGGGATAACCAAAGATGACATAGGATGGTTAGTATCAAAATTTGAAGAGGTCGCCCTTGGTAAAAAAGTACATTATCCTCCTCAGGATTCTTATAATGGAGGACAAAAACTTTTTGCCATAGTTGTAGCTCTTATGGTGCCAGTGATAATCATTACTGGTTTTATAATGGCATTTCACCTTTTAACTCCTGCTTTAATCAGATGGGCAATAATTATTCATTTTATAGCAGTTGGACTTGTTGTAATGGGATTATCTGTTCATATATATATGGCACTTCTCTATCCTCCTGAGCAAGAAGGTCTTTTTGGTATGATTCATGGCTATATTTCCGAATATTTTGCTTACCATCACCATTATAAATTTTGGCGTAAAAAGAAAAAGGGGCTTGATAAACCTGCAGAACTTCCACCAAAAAAAGATCTTTCTCCCATAAAAGCAGGTATCTTTTTGGGTGTTGTACTTTTCTTCTCCTTTTATTTAACCGGTTTTGGGCTTGGCTCTTCCGGTTTTGTGCAGAGAACACTTGTGGCTATCTTTGGTGCATTTGCTCCGGAGAGTGTAAAAAATCACCCCTATATGGGGCATTATTGGGGTGTTTATCCTCTGTGGAATTTCTTAGTGTTTATGGGGTTTGGAGTTATTATTGGAACTCTTTTTGCAATGTTTTTGTCAAATCATAAATTTAGATTCAGAATTGAAAAGGGAGATAAAATATCAGATATTCAAAGACTTATTTATGCTGTAATTGGGGGAATTATCGTGGGATTTGCCACAAGAATTGCCGGAGGATGTACTTCCTCTATGGCTCTTTCAGGTGGCTCTGTATTTTCTCCCGGAGGGTGGCTTTTTATGATTTTCCTCTTTGTTGGAGGATACCTGGGAGCTTTCTTTTTTAGGAGGTTATGGAAATGATAGGTCCTCTTTATAAAGTTTTAGGTTGGAGTCATGGAACTTTGCTTGTACTTGCTCTTATTGTTGGGTTTTTCTTTGGTTACGCTCTTTATAGATCAGGTTTTTACAGTGCAAAAAAGTTAGCAGGTGTTTTTTATCTTTATGATTTTGCTGTATACAAGGTTATATTTGTTGGAATCATTGCTGCAGCCCTGCTTTTGTGGCTTTTTTCAGGGATAGGGTTATTGAAATTTGAGCTTTTAAGCTTTCATCCATCATACCTTATTTCGGCAGCAATAGGAGGTTTTATTTTTGGTATAGGATTTTCAATAGGTGGATTTTGCCCCGGAACTTCTCTTGTAAGTGCTGTTACCGGAAGTTTTGATGCAATGGCTTTTTTTGTGGGGGTTTATCTCGGAATTGCAATATGGGATTTGGGTTATCCTTTTTTATTTAAAGGTTTAAATCATATTGGAAAGATAGATGCCAAAACATTGATGGAGGCCTGGGGGGTACCTTATATTGTTCTGATTATAGTTGCTTTGATTATTGCTGTTGTAACATTCCCTGTTGTAAGTAAAATTGAAGATAAAAACAAATAATAAAGGAGGGATAAAATGAAAAAGAGACTTATTATTTTTTCAATTGTAATTTTGATGGTTTTTTCTGTATATGCGCAGATTAAACCAGCGAGGTATTTTGTTGAAAGAGCTATTGCAAAAATTAATATGATAACTCCTCAGGAAGCAAAAGCCATGATGGACAAAGGGGGAGTTATTGTAATTGATGTTAGAACAGAGAAAGAGTATAAGAGAGGAACAATACCTGGAGCTATGCACATTCCGCGAGGATTACTTGAATTTAAGGTGTATAAGGTTATTACTGATCCTAATCAAAAAATCATAATCTTTTGCAAATCAGGGGGAAGAGGAGCCCTTGCTACTTTAAGATTAAAAGAAATGGGGTACAAAAATGTATATAATATAAAAGGAGGTTTTAAAGGCTGGAAGAAAGCAGGTTTACCTGTTGGAAGAGGGAAATAATAAAGTATACTTATAAATAAAAATTTAATCTAAAAATTTAATCGGGAGAAAGATATGAAGGTAGGTGTGGTAGGTGTAGGTTACTGGGGAAGAAACATAGTTAGAAACCTTGTTAATTGCCCAAAGGTAGAAAAAATATTTGTTTTTGACAAAAATGACAAAAAGAGAAAAGAGATAAAAAGATATTATCCTTCGGTAGTGTTAATTGAGAGCATGGAGGATCTCCTTAATGCAAATAGTGAAATTGTGTTTGTTATAACTCCTCCTGAAACTCATTTTGAGCTTGGGAAAAGAGTTTTGGAAAGAAACAAACATCTTTATCTTGAAAAACCTTTTGTTTTATCTTTGAAAGAAGCTGAGTTCTTAATAAAGGAAGCTGAGAAGAAAAATTTAAAAATAATGAGTGGACATACTTTTTTGTATAGCCCACCAGTTAGAAAGATAAAAGAGCTTATTGATTCAGGAGAAATTGGAAAAATAGAATTTATATCATTTAGAAGAATTAATCTGGGAATTCACCGACAGGATGTGAATGTCTTGTGGGATTTGCTTCCCCATGATCTTTCGATGATTTTTTACTGGTTAGATTTTAATGTTGAAATTTTGGAGTCAAAAACTTTATTAAAGACAACTGTTGGAGAGCATCCCGATGTTGGATTTGTAATGCTTAGATTTTCTGATAATATCATTGTAGAGGGGATTGTAAGCTGGCTTTCTCCTCGTAAGATAAGAGAGACTATTATTGTAGGAAGTAAAAAAATGATTCTTTATAATGATACTGAGGCTGAGGAAAAAATTAAGGTTTATGATAAGAAAGTTGAAGAGTTGGAGCCCTCTGACTTTGGAGAGTATCAGCTTGCATATCGAGTAGGGGATATTATAGTCCCCTCACTCGATACTTATGAGCCTCTTTCTTTGATGGTAAAAGATTTTATATCTTCTATTGAGGAAGATAAATCTCCTCTATCGGATGGGAACCTGGGATTAAAAATTGTTAAAAGTATTGAAAAAATATTAAAAAGTTGAAATCTTTATTTTTTTTTGCTATTATTAAAATATGGAGGGCTAGATGAGTGTAGATATTGAAGCATTATTGGGTAGGGAAAGTGATTATCTTTTAAATTATGAAAGTAAGACTATTCCTAAAGATCAGCTTCATCTTCCGGGGCCGGATTTTATCGAAAGGGTAATGGTTAATAGCGATAGATCTCCTGCTGTGTTGAGAAACATGGCATTAATTTTTAATCATGGAAGATTATCAGGAACAGGATATCTTTCGATTCTTCCTGTTGATCAGGGGATAGAGCATAGTGCTGGTGCCTCTTTTGCCCCAAATCCAATTTATTTTGATCCGGAAAACATTGTGAAGCTTGCAATTGAAGGTGGATGTAATGCAGTTGCTTCTACACTTGGTATTTTGGGGGCAGTTTCAAGAAAATATGCTCACAAGATACCTTTTATTGTGAAAATTAATCACAATGAACTTTTGACTTATCCTAATAAATATGATCAAGTTTTATTTGCTGATGTTGATCAAGCTTTTGAACTTGGTGCTGTTGGTGTCGGTGCTACTATATACTTTGGTTCTCAACAGTCTATGAGACAGCTTCAGGAAATAAGCCAGGCTTTTAAGTATGCTCATAGTCTCGGGATGGTGACTGTTTTATGGGCTTATTTGAGAAATTCTGAGTTTAAGAAAGATAAAGATTATCATCTTGCAGCGGATTTAACCGGGCAAGCAAATTATATTGGAGTAACTATAGAAGCTGATATAATAAAACAAAAACAACCTCAAAACAATGGTGGGTTCTTAGCACTTAACTTCGGAAAAACAAGTAAATTAATGTATGAAAAGCTCATGACAGACCACCCGATAGATCTTACCAGATATCAGGTTGTGAATTCATTTATGGGGAGAGCCGGCTTAATTAATTCAGGTGGCGCTTCTGGAAAAAATGATTTAGCACAGGCTGTAAGAACAGCTGTTATTAATAAAAGAGCGGGAGGTATGGGTTTAATTACAGGAAGAAAAGCCTTTCAGAAGAGTATGAAAGAGGGGGTTGAGATTTTAAATGCTATTCAAGATGTCTATCTTGATGAAAAAATAACAATTGCGTAAGGTGGGAAAGCTGTGTTTAAAAGGAAAAAAAGGCTTTATTTTTTATTAAACTTTACATTTGTGTTGAGAAAATTAGAAACGAAAATTTTTGAAATATTGAATTTTATTTATTTTAGAAAAAAATTTTTAAAATATATTGACTTTTTTGCAAAAAATAATATATTATTAAGAGTATAGAAAAAAGGAGAGAAGCGTGAGTTTGTTTAAAAAAAAGAATTTAGTTGGGCTTGATATTGGAAGCTTTGCTGTAAAGGTTGTGGAATTAATACCCAAAAAGAAAGGTGGAAGAGAGATCTACGAGCTGGCCGGACTTGGATATGAACCGCTACCTCCTCAGACAATTGTTGAAGGGACTATAATGGATTATACTTCCTTGGCTGAGACAATAAACAAGGTTTTTTCTAATGCTCATATTAAGAACAAGAATGTTGCAATAAGCTTATCGGGAACAGCTGTTATTACCAGAAAACTGATTCTTCAGAAAATGTCTGAAGAGGAATTGGAAGAATCTATTGAGTTTGAAGCAAAGGGACAGTTGACATCTCCTATTACGGATGTTTATCTTGATTATGATGTTGTTAATGAGGATGAGGAGAGGATGGAAGTTGTACTTGTTGCTATTAAGAGGGAAAAGGTTGATGAATATAGAGGCGCTGTGCTTCAAGCTGGTAAAAATGTTGAAGTCGTTGATACTGACCATTTTGCACTTGAAAATGCTATTGAATACAATTACTCTATACCTCCTGATACTACTTATGCTATTCTTAATGTTGGAGCATCTCTAACAAATATAGTAATTGTAAGAAATGGGGCTCCTATTTTAACAAGAGATGTGAATCTTGGAGGTGCGAATCTTACGGATGTTATTCAAAAGGAATTTCATCTTGATTTTGAAAAGGCTGAGAAAATAAAAAAAGGACAGACAGTTTCCGGAATTTCGGCTGAAGTAGTAGAACCAAGTTTAAGAGTCCTTTTTAATGATTTAAAGATGGAGACATTAAAAACCTTTGACTATTATCAAGCTATTTCTGTCAAGGATTCCATTTCTAAAATTTATCTCAGCGGGGGAAGTGCAAAGATGAAAAATTTATCCTCGTTTTTGGAAGAAGAATTGAGTCTTCCCGTGGAATTGGTTAATCCATTTCAGAATATTTACTACAATGAGAAAAAGTTTAACCCCGATTATCTTAATGAAATGGAAAGTACCTTTGTTGTTGCTGTAGGTTTGGCAATGAGAAAAATGGGAGAATAAAGATGATAAAGATAAATGTACTAAAATCAGAAAAAAGAGAGAAAGGTAAAAAGAAAAAAGCTTTTGTTACTGGAGAAGCTGACAAAAGATTGACAAATATGTTTGTTGGGGTGATGATTGTGACTGTGCTTATTATTGCAGCTATGTGGTATACCCAGAGCAGTAAAATGGATCAACTGAGACAGGATATAGATACTCTTACAGCAAAAAAGAATAGTCCTGAGTTGAAAAATGTTGAAAAAAGGTTAAAGGAGTTAGAGAGGAAGCAGCAAGTCATAAATAAAAAAATTGAGATTATTGATAGGTTGAAGAAGTATAGAACCGTACCTGTTGAGATAATAGATCTTTTATCTAAGAATATTCCTGATCAAGTTTGGTTTACTTTTATGAGTTACAAAGAGGGATTTGTTAAGATTAATGGTTATGCTTTTTCAAATGAATTAGTAGCACGGTTTATCACAAATCTTGAAAAAACTGATAAATTTTCTAATTTTAATTTGATAAATACAAAAAAGCTAAGAAAGGGTGGTGTTGAATTTTATAGCTTTAGCATGAATTTTAAATACAAGATGCCTGAGGTGAAATAATGGATATAAAAAGTTTGCCGTGGTATGGCCAGTTACTTGTTTTTGTTTTGTTGGGGTTATTGTTTATAGGAATTTATTATAAAATGTATTATAGCCCGGGGCAAGAAGAAGTGCTTTCTTTGGAAAAGCAGAAAGCACAGTTAGAGTCAGAGATAAAAACTCTTCAGAGAAAGAAGAGGGAAATTAATAAAATTCAAAGAGACATAGAGTTAAAAAAGGCTAATCTTGAAAAGCTTCAGGAAATTTTACCTAACAGAAAGGAAATCGCTAAAATTTTAACCATAATACAGGGGAGAGCAAAAGATTGTAATCTTTCGATTCTTAGTTTCACACCTCAAGGGGAAATTCCAAAGAGTATAATTATTAAGCAGAGGGTAACTGTAAGACAGGGGAATGTTGAAAGGACTCAATATAGAAATGTAGCAGTAAAAAATGTTTTTGCGGAATGGCCTATAAGTCTTACATTAAGAGGTGGTTATCATGACCTGGCTGTCTTTTTTGTACATTTGTGTAGTTTGTCCAGAATCTTCACAATCTCAAATTTTGAAATTAGAGCTCTTCCCAAACAAACGCGAAGCGAAACAATCTCTGCTCGAGTCTTAGCCAAGACTTATATATTTATTGAAAAGGAGAATAAAGGGCCCAAGGGAAAGAAAGTAGTTGTGGTGAGAAGGAGGTAGAAATGAAGGGAAGTAAAATTGTATCTATATTTATTATAATGTTTGTAATTATTAGTATGAGTGGAATTTCAGCTGTGCAAAAGACGGGAAAGAAATCTCCTCTTAAAAAACCTGTGAATAATTCATTTAAAAACATTTCTGATTCTAATTTGCTTTATAATTATGATCCGCAAAACAGAAGAGACCCTTTTTATGATCTTTTAAAGGGATTAAAAGCAGCTAAAAAGAAAGTACAGAAAGGTGTTAAACCCTTTTATATTACTGAAATTCAATTAACAGGGATAATTGGGTTTAAAGGACAGTATTCAGCTATGGTGGTGACTCCAGAAGGTGAAGCTTATTCTATAAAGAAGGGAGATAAGTTGATGGATGGAGTCGTTGAGGAAGTTGGGGCAGATTATGTAAAGTTTATTCAGGTTTTAAAATCGCCCATAATGCTGAAAAAAACGAGAGAAATTATTAAAAGAATAAATATAGATGAAAATTCGAAGGAATAATATTATGGAGGAGAAGATGAAAAAGCTTAAAGTGTTTACTATAGTTTTTGTGCTTATCTTCATCGGGAGCTTTTTGATGGCCTACCAGAATAAAATCGTGAAGACTTATTTTAAAAATGATGCAAAGAGCTTGAAAGTAGTTTTTGTGGGGACCAATGAATTTAGTGAAATACCTGATTTCTTTGAAAATGAAGGTGATACAAGAGAAATTGTTCTAAGGTTTAAAGGAGTTTCTGCAGATAACAATAGGAAAATTAAGGGTAGAGGAATTGTTAAAGGTATTTCTTTTGAAGAAAAGGGTGGAGAGCTTTACTCCCATTTAAAAATGGAGGCGTCCGCTCCTTTTAGAATTTACAAAAAGGGTACAAATGTTATCGTTGAAATTTATAAAACAGTAGAGCCTCCGGTTATTAAAGGTGAAACAAATGATATCCTTTTGAATGAACTTGCAATTGAAAATGTAGGAAATGATTTGAAGATACATTTAAAATTTAATGGGGATATTCCTACTTACGATGTTTTTTATGTTGATAATCCCAGAAGATTGGTTTTTGACCTTTATGACACCAGGAATAGAGTAAGAAAAAGTATTTTTTCTGTTCAATCCTCTGATATTTCAAGGGTAAGAGTGGGACAAAATAAAGTAGTCCCTCAGAAAGTTACAAGGCTTGTTTTTGATTTAAAAAAGGATGTTATTAATTATAGTGTTGATGAAAGTGGCGAAGAGTTGATAATAAATGTAAAGAGTAATGCGGTAAAGATTAAAAATGATAATTTTATAAAAGATAAGAAAATTAACAATGTGGTAAAAGAAGATAAGAAGATTATTGCTAAAGCTGTTGAAAAGGTAAATGAGAGAAAGATAAGGAAGGTGGAGAATAAGAAAATAAAAGTGGTCCCTATCGAAAAGGCAAATACAAAGAAATTTGAGGCAAAAACCATTCATAGCGAGGAGAGCATTTACAAAGGAGCTTTAATTTCACTCAGATTAAAAGATGCTGATATAAGAGATGTCTTAAGGGAAATAGCTGTTAGGGCTGGCTTAAATTTAATTATTGACCCAGGAGTTTCCGGTAAAGTTACCTGTGAATTAATTAAAATTCCGTGGGACCAGGCTCTTGATCTAATATTAAAGTCAAACAAACTTGGGAAAGTGCTGGAAGGGAATGTTTTGAGAGTTGGTAAAACTGAGGTTTTAGCAAGAGAGGAAGAAGAGAACAGAAAACTTATGGAAGCAAAAAAAATGTCAGGCCCGCTTAAAGTACTTACAAGAACATTATCCTATGCAAGAGTAAAAGCGGTAGAGCCACTGTTAAAAGCTCAATTAAGTAAGAGAGGTAAAATTTTAATTGATCAGAGAACGAATACTGTTATTGTGTCAGATGTTGTTCCCAAAGTAAAAGTTATTGACAAAATGATTGATATATTGGATACTCCAAACCTTCAGGTCAATATAAAAGCGAGAATTGTTGAAACAACATCTAATTATGCAAGGAATCTTGGAATTCAGTGGGGGTTTAAGGGTATAAGTAATTATTATTATGGAAACCAGACATCACTAAAATTCCCCAATAATATTACAGTAGCAGGCAATAGCGTTGCTTCTCAGCAAGGAATATACGGACCGTTGGGGGGCTATGCAGTAAATTTACCGGCTCCTGCATATTCAAGTGGAATAGGTCTTACATTGGGTAATGTACTTGATACTTTTAGATTGGATGCTGCTCTTACGGCTCTGGAGAATAAAGGTAAAGCTAAAATCCTCTCTATGCCAGAAGTTACAACACAAGATAACACCCGGGCAGATATTATTCAAGGTAAGATGATTCCTGTGCAAACAGTAGCATATAATACAGTGTCTACAAGATATGTGAATGCAGCTCTTGAACTTCATGTAACTCCCCATATAACAGCTGAAGGTACGATAATTATGACTATTGAAATAAGAAATGATAATGCTGACTTTTCAAATCTTGTAAATGGTATTCCTCCAATAATTACACAATCGGCAAAAACTTCGGTTCTTGTTAAAGATGGGGGTACGACCGTTATTGGTGGAATTTATAAAGTTGAAGATAGTATAACTAAAAATACAGTCCCAGGGTTGGGTAAAATTCCTATAATAGGATTTTTATTTAGAGGAACTCAAAGAGTTGGAACGAATAGAGAGTTATTAATATTTATTACTCCAAGAATTGTTAGATAGGGAGGAGAGAAAAATGAAGAAAATAAAAATAATTTTACTTTTTATTTTGTTAGGAGGGATGGTTCTTTTCTATTTTACTTCCTGTAATGCTATTGAAAATAAGACGCGATCCGGAAGTACACTAATTCTTGATAGTTTATTGGATAGTAAAGGGGAAAAAACAGTAATTGACTCCGATGTTTGTATATTGGATGAAAAAACAAATACATGCTCTTTTCAGGAAGATCTTGCAACAGCGACGGTTAGAAATGTTCCTCTTAATCCAGATGCAGATACTTCCTATTATGGAGATGTTATTATAAAGAGATATAGAGTTTCTTTTACAAGACACGATGGAAAGAATAAAGAGGGGGTGGATGTTCCTTATACCTTTGTAGAAGATATTAATGTGTCTGTAAAAATTAACGGAACAACAAAATTTTCTTTTGTAATAGTGCCGGTAAGAGCTAAACTTGAACCACCTTTGATAAGACTTGTTGGATTAAGCAATGAAAGCGTTATTCAGACGACTGCACATGTGACATTCTATGCAGAAGATATGGCAGGGCATCAAATGGAACTCAATGGCAACATTGATGTTTATTTTGCCGATTGGGCAGATGAGAAGAAGAAAAAAAATGGGAGGAGGTAAAATGAAGAATAAAATATCAATCTTTTTAATAATTGTTTTAAGTGTTTTTTTTATTAATTATTGCAAAAGAAGTGAATATACTGCTCCTGATTTTACAGGACCTGCGGTTAAAGATCTTTATGCTATGATGAATGTGGGAAAAACAGTTTTAAGTGCGGGAGAAAATACTACTGTTATGGTAAAAGTTTTGAGTAATCTTGGTCCTATTAAAGGAGTTACTGTTAGTCTTGTTATTACTACTTATGATGGTACTTCTTATTCGAAGTTTGGTTCACTTGACCCTGTAACAGGAAAGACGGATGATGATGGTATTTTCAGGAGTACTTTGTATGCACCTGATGTTATTTTTGGGTTACATTATGTTAAAGTTGTTGCTCATGTAAGTGGAGACCCTTATTTATTTAATAATAGAATTTTAACTGCCGATGCAGTTGTAGTTTTTAGTGAATGAGATGGAGCTTATTGAGTACCTTGAAAAATTAGAAATACATGAGAATAAAAAGGAATGGGATGAACTTCTAAAGCTTTCTGAGGAGGCAGTAGAAAATTTTCCCTATTCCCAAACATTAAAAATTTACAAAATAAGAGCTCTTATTGAAAAGGAAAGACTAAATGAAGCTAAATTTTTGTGTGAAGAACTAATTAAAACCAATCCTGGAAGCTCTATAATTCATTCTTTGTTGGCAGATATATATGAGAGGAGAGGAGATATAAAGAGAGCGATAGATGAGTATAACAAAATATTGTTTTTGAATCCCGGTGATACAAAATCTATTTCTGAGATAGAAAGATTAAAAAAGATGTTGGGAGAAGAGGAATCACCCGATGAATCAGAAACAAAAGAAGAGGTAGTTGAAGGAGAGAAAAAGAAATTTATAGGAGCTGAAGGAGAGGAAGAATCTGAAGTTGAAATTAATGGGGAGGAGGAGATTGAAACTACTTCTGAAGAAATGGTAAAAGATGATGAAGAGGTTATGGAAGATAAAAGACCATCCCTGTCTGATGAGGTATCAGAAGAAAAATTAGAAGATCAAAGTAATTTAATTGATACGGAATTGTCTTCATCTGATGATAATAAAATTAAAGAAGAGAAAATAGAAAGAGGAGAAAGTGAGATTAT
Source organism: Candidatus Aminicenantota bacterium (assembly GCA_027067555.1). GTDB lineage: Bacteria > Acidobacteriota > Aminicenantia > JAMOAD01 > JAMOAD01 > JALXDT01. Next base: position 24,941 of record JAMOVU010000016.1, read on the forward strand.
TTCAGATGAGGATCTTTATACAACAGTTTCAATGGCAGATATATTAGAAAAGCAGGGCAAATATTATGAGGCTCAGAAAATATTTTATAAATTGTACAAAAAGGATAAATCTATCAACGCTTTAAAAGGGTATAAGCGTACGGGTCTTAAATTTTATGAGTCATTTCTTGATAAGCTTAATAGGAGGATAAGCAGGAGTGTATGAAATCTTAAAAGATTTGAAAGAAAAATTAAATTTAGAATATATAGGAATAATGGGGAAAGACGGATTTTCTGTTTATGAAGTAAAAGATGGTTTTGAAAATTCCGAAGAAAAGATAGCTGAATTATCAGAAATCCTTTTGAGTGAAATAAAATTTTCCCGAGATACGATGAAATCTGATATCTTATCAAGTTTTCTAAGATTGGAGAATGAGCTTAATGTTTACATATTTAAATTAAATGATGAATACTTTTTAATTGCAATTTTTAGTAGTTTAACTCCATTTGGGAAAGTTAATTTTTATTTTTCAAAGGAAAAGGAAAAAATAATAAGAAAACTTTAAACTATTATTTTAAAGAAACAAATCGCCATTTATTGAAGATATCCTTGTGAAAAGAAAGAGAAGGAAATTCCTTTTCTAAAATTTCTTTTTGTGTTTCCCCTATTTCTATTATTAAATTTCCATCTTTTTTTAGAAATTTTTCTGAAGTCTTTATTATTTTTTTTATAAAAAAAATTCCATCATCATCGGCTATGAGTGCATTTTTTGGTTCATTTTTGACTTCATGAGAAACCTTTTTATATTCATTTTTACTTACATAGGGTGGGTTTGATACAATTAAATCAAATGTTGAGTTTTTGTTAATTGCTTTAAAAAGATCAGAGCAAAAGAAATTTATTTTTACTTTATTTAATATTGAGTTTTTTTTTGCTATCCTTAAAGCTTTCAAAGAAATATCAGAAGCAAAGTATTTTGCTGGTTTTGAGTAATTCTTTGCTATTGAAATTATTATGTTTCCGGATCCTGTTCCTATATCAAGTATATTGGGTTTTTTCTTCTTTTTTAAAAAATCGAGAGCAAGATCTACAAGGCCTTCTGTTTCTATCCTTGGAATTAAAACATCTGGGGTGGTTATAAATTTTATGGAATAAAATTCTCTGTAGCCTATGAGATAGGAGAGGGGAATTCTCTTATTAATTCTTTTGGTTAATATCTTATTATACTTAATAATATCTTCTTTTGTTAATTTTTTTTCATAATTTATAAGAATTTGTTCTCTGGATGATTTTAAAATATTTTCCAACAGGATTATTGCCTCAAGATGGGGATTCCCACTGACTTCTTTAAGTTTTAATGTTGCCTCTCTAATTATTTCCTTTATTTTCATCAAAGGAGGCAAGTTCTTCTTCCAATTTTTTTGATTCAAAATATGTTAACAGAGCATCTATAATTTCATCCATTTCGCCATTGAGAAATTCATTTAGATTGTAGATGCTCATGTTAATTCTATGATCAGTTACTCTGTTTTGAGGAAAATTATATGTCCTGATTTTTTCACTTCTTTCTCCTGTTCCAACTTGAGATTTTCTTTTTTTAGCGATTTCTTCTTCCTTCTTTCTTCTTTCTATTTCATAAAGTTTTGTTCTTAAGATTCTCAAAGCCTTTTCCTTGTTTTTATGCTGTGACTTTTCATCCTGAATACTTACTACAATTCCTGTGGGAATATGGGTAATTCTTATTGCCGTATAATTTCTATTTACATTTTGCCCTCCGGGGCCGGAAGCAGAAAAAGCATCTATTCTAAGATCTTTGGGATCTATTTTCACATCAACAGCTTCTGGCTCGGGTAAAACTGCTACTGTGGCAGTGGATGTATGAATTCTTCCGGATGCTTCGGTTTGAGGGACTCTTTGAACTCTGTGCACCCCACTTTCATATTGGAGTTTTGTAAAAGCTTTTTCTCCCTTTATAGCAGCGGAAATTTCTTTTATTCCCTTTAAATCGGAAAAATTTGAGCTTAATATTTCTATTTTCCAATTGTTTTTTTCTGCATATCTGCTATACATCCTGAAAAGTTCTGAAGCGAAAAGAGCAGCCTCTTCTCCTCCTGTACCTGCTCTTATTTCTAAAATAATGTTCTTTTTATCTTCTTCTTTGCTCTTTATTAATAATTTCTTAATTTCATCTTCTAATGTTTGTTTCTGCTTTTCGAGTATTTTAATCTCTTCTTCTGCAAGTTCTTTTAACTCTTTGTCGCTGCTTTTTAATAAGGTCTTATCTTCTTGAATTTGATTTTCTATCTTTTTATATTCCCTATATTTCTTTATTATTGGTTCTATCTGGGACAATTCTTTAGAGAGATCTCTGTATTTTGTAAAATCTTTTACTATTTCTTCCTGTGATAATAATTTTACAATATCATCATATCTCTTTTCGAGAGAGTCTAATTTTTTTAACATTAATTATAATTGATGATTATTGTTTTAAATAACTGTCTCCATATTTTTTCTTGAATTTTTCAATCTTACCTGCAGTATCAACAAATTTTTGTTTACCTGTATAAAAAGGATGACATTCTGAACAAATTTCAACTCTTATCTCTTTTTTTGTGGCTCTTGTTTTAAATGTATTACCGCACGCACAAATAACAGTGCATTCTCCATACCAAGGATGTATATCTTTTTTCATTCTTACCTCCATGAAAGTCCATATTTTACCATTTCTTTTAAACTAATTCAACAGAAAGATTAAGCGGTCTGCTAAAATCTAAAAAAGACGCCTATTACTGCTTTTGTTCCTGAGAAATTTGTTTTTGCTACTCCCTGATCTGTTTCTTCTCCGGGAGGAAGAGGTTTAACTTCTGGTCTTATGTATGTCATATTAGACCCTTCTCCCTTTCTTATTATAATGTGATAAGTTCCGTTTCCTGTATATGTTGAACTATTATTATATTCACTGCTGTCAAAGGAAGAAGTAAATTTGGAAGTTGCTGTGTATCTAAAATTACCGGTTAATTCTTTTGGAGAGTAATAAGAATAATAAGCTCCTATAAAAACTCCCATTGATTTTTTTATATTTACATTTAATCTTAATCCTGCCTTACCTCCAAAGGTATTTGATTCCAGATCCCATACTTGAGAAATCTTGATTTCATTGTTTGCATATTCTTCTCCGAAGGTGAGTCTATTATTTATTGTTGCTGTATAATTATTATCATCTTTCACTTTTATATAAGAAGCTCCTATTCCTGCTTCAAGCTCTAAGAAGGATGAAATAGGGAATTTCCAATAAAGGTTTAAGCCAAATACATTTATATCATAATCACTGGTAAAATTATCTATATTTCCTGAAATTGATTCTAAAACATCAACTTCTGTTTTTTCAAAAGCCCAATTCCCTGATTGCACATGATTTAATTTTGTTTTTATGTATTCTATTCCTAACCAGAGAGAGGAAGAGATAGAAAATTTAATTTCTCCTCCAAAATCCTTAAAATAATCTGGCGAGGTAAAATTATAATCGCTTTTAGCAGTAAATCCCTGTTTTTTTAGATTATTAAGCTCATCATTTTGAGCTGAGTATAGATATTCTAAATCACCTAAATTGGGTTTTGTCATTCCGTAAATAAAATTTATTTCTACATCAGAATAAGCATAGCTTAATAAAATTCCTATTAATGCTAAAAATAAAAGTACTTTATTTTTTCTCATGTTAACCTCCTATTGAACTATTATAAAATTTGGTTTAATACTTTCAACGCCATTTTTGCCAACCGCTGTCACAGTATAAGCAGCTTTTTTTCTGATTACCCCTTTTGGAATTATTATGTATTTTGGTTGATTTACCCTTATTACTCCAATCATTTTCTCGCTTACTTCATCACCATCATAACTTCTTTCATAAATTCTATACTCTTTAATATTAGCGTCTCCTGTGGGGCTTGCTTTCCAGGTTACAACATCATAGTATAAGTTATATAGAAGAAAATTCTTAACAGTTCTATTTACACTTATTCCCACAGGTGGTTTGGGTGCATTTGGTAATTCGGATGGATAGATCTGAAGAATTGCATTTTCCCATTCTATGTTGTTAAAACCGTGAATATTATTAGGTTTGTAGTATCCATCATAGGATCCGCTCCATCCCATATTAATATGAAAGTATTCATCTATTCCGTCGATTTTATATCCGTCAACTACGACAGAGTGTCCGGAATCTTCGGTATATATTGCTAAATTTACAGGTCTTGGTATTGGTGCGTCTAATTCCTTTTTTACAACAATAAACCATTTATGCAGGTTTCTGTAGTTATTATACTCGTCGTATTTAATATTTGTAGAATATTTAAAAAACATTGGCATTCTTTTTACCATATAGGAAGGGTAGGCGCCGGAACCATCCGGTGTATAATCCATGTCCACTGCAACGCCTACATCATATATAAGTTTTGCAACAGCATCTATTTGTACTTTTGGACTACCTGCGTTTATGCTGTTTGGCATCTTATTCCATTCATAAGTATGATTAAAATTGGCAGAAACTCTTACATTATGGGTGTCTGTCACATAAGAATGTGAGCCCTGTCCTTTCGGAGGGTAATTCCAGTATTTCATTATTTGAGAAAAAGAAGTTGCAACACATCCAGCATAACTTCTACGCCCTCCAATAACAGGTGCATATTTATTGTATGGGTTATTTTGATTCCATTTAGTCTTTACAACAGGTCCTTTAATTACTACTGTTAGTTTGGAGCTCATCAATTTAGGATCTGTATTTAAAAGTTTTTTCCACTTTGCTCTGTTTTCCGAAGCTATTTGATTTAGTCTTTCTTCTGAAAAGCTTTCTGCCTTTCTTATCATTTTATAGTATATTTTTTTTATTAGAGGTAATAGATTACTGTTTTCTATTGGACTTGAATATGAATATAATTTTACGGGTGGTAAGAATTTATAGGCGGAAAGTAATATATGACCATAAGGGTAGAGGTTAAAGTTATATCCTATTATTATACCCTTTTCTTTTATTTCTTCCACGGAAACAATCTGCCACCTTACTCCCTGAATTCCAATTTTTTCTAAAGAGCCTATTTGCTGGTTTAACCAGACCTTTGCTGCATTTTTTGCTTGGGTTAAATCTACTTTTTTTAAAGTGGCTGAAAACGAGAAACTTAATAGCACAATTAAAAAACCTATCAAGATTAGTTTTTTCCTCATTTCTCCTCCTTATCCATAATTAAATATTAATAATAAAAAAAAAAGAAAAACAAGTCAAATGAAGAAAAGGTGTGGTTGAAATTTGATTAACAAGACAATTTGTTCTTTAGTGATCTTTACTATATAATATCTTATGAGAGTGCTTACCACAGGTGGTTCAGGTTTTGCAGGAAGATATCTTTTAGAGACTCTTGTTCAGAATGGTTTTAGTGTTGTAAATCTTGTGCACAATAATAAGTCCGGCATTAAAGGAGTAGAGGAGTACAGAATCGCTTCTTATAGTGTGGAATTTTTTAAAAATAAGACAAAGGGAGTAGACATTATTGTTCATCTTGCAGCAGCTCTTGGAAGTTCAAAGGGGGATTATGAATATTTTTATAAGATAAATACGGATTTTCCGGAAAAATTGATTTTAGGTGCAATTGATTCAAAAGTGAAAAAATTTATCTATGTTAGTTCTGCTGGTGTTTACGGGAAAGGTAGTAAAAAACCTATTGATGAAAAAGTTTCTCCTCAGCCTGTTGATAATTATGAAAAGACTAAATTTTTTGGGGAGAAAGCTGTTTTAAAGTATAAGAATAAAGTTGATGTTATTGTATTACGTCCCGGGTGGATTTATGGCCCAAATGATAAGAGAACACTAAAGTTATATAAAACTATAAACACCGGCAAATTTTTTATTGCAGGTAAAGGTGACGGGAAACAGACTCCAATTTTTGTAAATGATTTTATAAATGCAATACTCTTAACAATTAAGAAAGATATTAAATCAGGTGAGATTTTTAATATAGCAGGAGATGAGCAGCTTACGATAGAGCAGATGGTCAAAATTATTGCAAATATTTTAGGAAAAAAGATTCTGCCATTTAAAGTCCCTTTAACTCCTCTTATCTTTATTTCACATATTCTTGACTTTATAAATGATTTAACAGGGATCTCTTTCCCTGTTACCCGTTCGAGTTTGGCTTTTTTTGAAAGAAGCAAACCTCTTTCAATAGAAAAAGCAAAAAATCTTTTAGGTTTTTTGCCCAAAACCAGATTTGAAGATGGTATGAAAGAAACCCTAAAATGGTATAAGGATAGAGGATTGCTTTGAGCTTTGCTTATATGTTATATTTTTTTTATGAAAATCAATGAAAAACTTATAAAAAAAATAGTGATAGAGTTAAAAAAGAGATCGGAAAGTGAACTTACAGGCATTTATAAATCTCTTTTTAAGGGAGAAGGGATAGAATTTGAAAATTTAAGAGAGTATACATATCTGGATGAATATAAGAATATTGAATGGAATACAAGCTCTCGGACGGGGAAATTATATGTAAAAGAGTTTAAAGAAGAAAGAAATATTCCTGTTTATATTGCTGTGGATATAAGTTCCTCTATGAATGTTTCATTGAAAGGTAAGAATAAAGTGGAATATGCGGCTGAGCTTTCTGCAATAATCGGAGCAGTTGCAGTTAAAAACGGTGATCCTATTTCTCTTACACTTTTTTCTTCAAAGATAGAGGCTTTTTCCCCTCTGATTAAGGATGAAAAAAGATTAATCTCAAATTTTGTGTTAATCTTGAAGAATAAATATAAAGAAACGGAGAAGACGGATTTTTCTGCTATTATAGAATTTTTTTCAAATAGAGTTAAGAGAAGATCCATAATTTTTATTATATCTGATTTTTTACCTTTTTACTTTGAAAAAAAGTTTTTGAGATTAGCAAAAAAAAATAATCTCTTTTTTATTTTATTAAAAGATCCTTTTGAAGTTTCTCCTCCGGACACGGGAATCTTTCATCTGTATGATCCTGAGAGCCGTATTTTTAAAGAAATAGATTTTTCAGACAAAGAGGCTTTACACACGTATAAAAACACATATCATACAATGTATTCCCGTTTTATGAAATCTGTCTTATCATATGGGATTGATTTTATAGATATTATGACGGATAAGGAACCATTTGAAGAGTTTTATTCTTATTTTAAAAAGCGATATAAAGGGGGCAAGAAAATTTGAATGTTGATAAAGAAACAGAATTTTCTTTTTATATATTTCTTTTAGGATTTTTAACCTCAGGTTTTTTTTCGATTTATGTTAAATTTTTTCTTGTAAATTTTGCTTTTAACATTAAAAGAACTTTGTTTATTTTGTTTTTTGCTTCCTTCTTTATGTTTGCTGGTTTCTTGATTAAGGGGGAGGGAATAAAAAAGAGAGATTTAAAAAATTATATTCTTTGGAATTTTTTTGGATTTTATCTTGTCTTGTATGTTTTAAGCTTACAAGTAACTTTAAATCCTTCTTTTGCCAATATAAAAAAAATATTCTTCTTTTCCTTTCTGACTCTTCCCCTCCCTTTCTTTTTTTCCGGAGTTGTACTGGGGAAGATTGTGGAAAATAGTAAAGGGTTTCTAAGCTCAATAAAACTATTATTGGTTTCCTTTGCGCTTTCTCCTCTTTTTATTTTTTTTATTCTTTCAAAAAGGCTAAATACTTGGTTTTCTGCTGGTACTCTTGGAATAATTTATATCGGTTTTCTTTTAGTTTTTATTGAAAAGGGGAAAAGGAGATTGATTCCCATTTTATTTGTTGTTCCTGTTTTTGCCTTTATGATTGTTGGGAATAAAGCAATCTTAAAAAAAATGGCCTCTCCTTATAAACCGAATTTGTATTTTGAATCAGAACAGGGAACTTATTTTATTGTTTTTGGAGATAAAAAGGTGAATTTTTACAAAAACCTTTTTCTTTTGTACTCTTTTCCATTTAAAAAGGAAGCTTATAAAAAAAGTGTTTTAAAAATCATTAGAAATTCAAAGAAAAACATGGGGAGTGTTTTGATATTAGGGGAAAATCCTAAAATAGTGGATATCTTTCTTTCTACGGGACTTTTCAAGATCTACTATTCATTTGAAGATAGGGGATTAAAAGAAAATATTCTTTATAATTATCCTTCCATTATAGTTTACCTTAAAAAAGCCGGTGTAAAAATTTTAAATGACAATGCCTTTTTATTTTTAAAAAAGAATCCTGTTAAGTTTGATTTAATTTTATTTAATATTAATTTTCAGAATTTTACAGGTTTATATAAAGAAAAATATTTTCGCCTTTTAAATAAATCACTAAAGAATGATGGACTAATTATTGTAGATACAAAAGACAAAATTATTAAAGTATACAATAAAGGAAAGTTAATTTTTGAATTTAAAAAATATTATTTATTACTATTTCTGTTATTGGGGATTATACTTGTTTTCTCCCCGTTTTTTATTAAAAGAAAAGGAGTTCTCTCTTTCATTCTTTTATTTGGTTTTATTATGAATTACTTTTTAGCTATGAAACTGTTCTCATTATTATCGGAAAAACTGTATTCTTATTCCTCTCTTTTACTTTTTATTATCCTCTTTTCCTATTATATTTCCTTTTTGTTTTTTGAGGATTTTAAACCTTCTCGTATTAAAATATCCTTATTTTCTTTGTTCTTTTTATTTCTTATCCTTATCTCATCTTTATTTTTATGTTTAATTGCTTTTTATATATTCCTTTTCTTTTATTCTTTTTTCTATTTTCCTTTGTATTTTAAAAGAATTGCAGGTACCAGCGGGTTTTGATAAGCTTTTTTTAACAACTCTCGTCCCTCTCTGGAAATAAGAAATTCAACGAATTTTTCAGCTTCTTTTTTATTCGGTGCTTTTTTTAGAACCGTTATTCCGTAAACTATGGATTTTCCATGTATTATAACCTTTTTCCCGCTTTTTTTAGTAAGCTCAACTTTTGCGGTTTTGTAAAAATCTTCGTATTCAGGGGAGCTTAAATTTATCTTCTGGGGCAAAGATACAAAAGGCAATTTGTGTTGAAGGGCAACGGAACTGTACTCAAAAGCAGCATCCATCTCTCCCGTTTCAAGAAGAGCAAGGAGTTCCACTGATTTAGGCCTTATCCATTTATCACCGATTTTTTTTCTCATCTTTTGATAAAAACCCTTTTCATTGTAATACTTTTCTGCAAGTTGCATGACCATGAGGGATCTATAGCCACATGGATCAAGCTCAGGGTCAGAATGACCTATGATAAAGTCCTTTTCCTGTATGACTTTATACCAATTATTTTTATTTATTTTTTTTAGCCATTTTGATTCAGGACTCATTGTGATTACAATCTCATTTGTGGCAAATTCATAAAGGAAATCTGCAAACTCCGGGAACATCATTGTTTTTATCAACCTATAATCTGCTGAAGCTACTATATCTGGGGTTTTCCCAAGCTCTGTTACTCTTCTTATTATTCCTCTTGAACCTCCGGATTCTGTGTAAACCTTGATTCCTGTCTTTTCAGTGAATTTTTTTGCGATAATTTTAAATGGGTATGAGAGAGAACCTGCATGAAAGATTGTGATACTCTCATTTTCAGCCGATAATAAAAAAGAAAGTGAAACCAAAAAGATTGTTAAGATGCTTAAAAATTTTTTCATTAAATCCTCCTTTCCTGAATTTGGGAGGCAAAGCCGTTTCCAGCTTTACCCTATCGGTCGGAAGGCATAGCATTCAGCCTTAGCCTTGCCGACTCGGAGTTTTTCAAATAAGTAAAAATTTTATCATAAAAGATTTTTTATTCAAAGGAAAATCCTAATTTAATCTTATCTGGGAAAAAAATTATTAATATTGAATATTACCATAAAGTTTGGTTTGTATGTTGTGATTTAAAATATTGATTTTTTTCTGTTTTTTTGCAATACTGAAATATGAAAAGGGTTGGAATTATAGGTGGAATGAGCTGGCAATCAACAATAGAGTATTATAGGGGGCTTAATGCACTCTCTGAAAAGTATGGAAATGGTTTTAGTACAATTGATATTATTATTTATTCCCTTAACTTTAGAGACATAGAGAATTTTCAGAGACTCAATGATTGGGATAGTATAGAGAAGATGGTTTCACTTGCAGCAGTAAATCTTGAAAGAGCTGGGGCAGCTTTTTTAATAATAGCTTCAAATACTATTCATAAAATTTTACCTTATGTGAAGATGAGGGTAGAGATACCATTTTTAAGCATAGTTGATGCTATAGGAGATGAGATTAATAGGAGAGAGAATAAAAAAGTAGCACTTCTCGGGACAAGATTTACAATGGAAGAAAAATTTTACATTAAAGGCCTTAGCGAAAAGACCAAGGCTGAGATAATAGTTCCGGAAAAAAAAGATAGAGAGATAATTGATAGAATAATCTTTGAAGAGCTTACAAAAGACATAATAAGTGATAAGTCAAGGAGTGTGCTTTTAAATATCATAGAAAAATTAAAAAAAGATGGAGCCGACGGAGTGATACTTGGGTGTACGGAGCTTCCTTTAATTATTTCTCAGGAAATATCTCCGATTTCTCTTTTTAACTCAACTGAGATTCATATCAAAAAAGCCTTTGAATTTGCTCTGAAAGATAATTAAAAAGAATAGAAGGAGGGGGAAGATGAAAAAAATACTAAGTTTTTTATTTTTAACACTTTTTTTGTTCTCATTTTGTTTGGCTGATTCTGTAAAGGATAGAGAAAAGGAAGGGCTTTCTCTTGCTAATAAGGCTAAAACAATTGCAAATAGTGGTAGTTTCAAGGAGGCTTTTGAGCTTTATGGCAAGGCAGCAAAAATCTTTAGGGAATTGATGGGAGAAGAGCCAGATAATCCGAATCATGTCCAAAATTATAAGCACTGCGTGGAGATGCCGGGATACATTCAGCTTATGGAAGCAATAAAGTATGAAAAAATGGGTGATAGTGAAAATGCTGCCAAGTACTTTAAAGCTGCTATGGAAATATATGGTAAAATTTCAAAAGAGTTCCCCAAACAAAAGAGCTTTGAGAATAATTATAAGTATGCCAAACATCACTGGTATGTTGAAAAATTCAAAGTCCTTGAAAAGAAAAGAGGAAAGGCCTTTGATTTTTATGCACTTAAAATTCCAGGCGGGCTTATAAAATTACATGATTACAGAGGAAAAGTAATTCTTCTTGAGTTTTGGGTATCATGGTGTCCGGAGAGTCGGAAGAGCCTTTTTATGCTTGACCAAATTTATAAAAAATATAAAGATAAAGGAGTAATTATTATTGCACTTTCAATGGATAAAGTGGGAGGATATTTTAGAGATGGGGGACCGGAAAAGGCAATCGCGCTTTCAAAAGGGCACAAATATTTGTTTGGTTGGAGTGCTCCGACAATATCCGATGAATACGGTTATATTGATGCTGTCCCGAAAGTTTTTTTAATAGATAAAAACGGGAATATATACAAGAGGTTATCTGAAAAAGAGAGAACCGAAGAGAATATATCAAAGATCATTGAAAAATTGCTTTAACCTTCATAAAGCTAAACAGCATACCAGCCGTTCCAGCTGAGCAGCAAAATTGTCACGCTCTGTTGTCCCTGAAAAAGTTTA
>JAMOVU010000017.1 GCA_027067555.1 Candidatus Aminicenantota bacterium
ATAAGATAACCATTGATTATTCTGTATCTGTATTTTTCATAATTATCTCTGTAATAATCGAGTAATTCTTTCTTTATGTTTTTCTTTAAACTTGAATCCTCTATTTGAACAGTCAGGGTTGAGTCAATAACATCAGAAACTTTTATTTTCCCTTCACGGATTGCTTCGGATAGCTGTTCGTCGGTTTTTATGTTTAGCTTTTTTATTTTATCTGAAAGAGATGAGAGCTTTTTGTTCGTGATTTTTGAGTAACGGGTGATTGAAAGATAATCGGGAATTTTTATAACTTCATTATGTGTAAATTCAAACATAATAAGAATTAAAATAAGTATTACAAAATACCGAGTATTTATCTTTTTTATCTCAAAAATCATCTTTCTTTTAATTTCAGGTTCATCTTCAACTTTTTCAATCATTTTTGTTATCTTTTTATTATCAATATTCATTAAAAGGTAAAATAAAAAACCGAATAATAAGACTACGCAAGCAAGATAAAAATAATAGCGCAATGGGGCAAATCTTCTTTTATAAGATTGGCATTCGATATACCTCATATTGTCTTTCCAATTCTCAGGTATTTTTACAAAACTTGATGTAAGAGGATAATAAACATACTTGTTATTTATTATGTTGTGGATATTGCGTGGCTTTAATACCGGCTTTCCGTTCTTTATAATAAGCTCAGGCTTCTTTCTTGCCTTGCAAACCAATGTGCTTCCATTTATCTTTTTTTGGGGAGGCTCTTCAAATCTTTCGACAACACTTTCAGCGGATGAAAATTTAAAATCCCAGATGGAGAATTTAATCGGGGAAATAGCAATAACCGCCCCAATAATACTCATAATGAAAAATAAAATAATAACTTTTTTTGAAAAATATGAAGAACATCTTATTATTGTCTTCTTGCTTGCCCCTATTTCATCATATTTCATCTGAATGAGAGGAAGTTTTGTATATTCAAAGACAAAAAATATTGCGAGCATGATTACATCATTCATCCGAATCTCCTAAAAACAAAAATTGTAATAGATAAAATTTACAAGAAAATTCAAAAAAATGGCAATCATCGGAATATAAAAGGAAAGTTTAATCATTTTTCTCTCGATTCCTTTATAATCATAAAAATTAACCATTATTAACTTGGCTTTGGGGATTATAAATTGATAGGGAAAGTAAAAAAAATACAGAGTTACATCTTCCTGAATACTTTTTCTGAGTTTTTCATCTTCTCTCAGTCTTTTTCTAAGTAATCTTCCAGCCTGGAAAACAAACAGCAAAATACTTAAAATGGATAAATACGATAGGATAATGGCACACCAATCGGTAAAATTCATTTTTTATCACTCCTAAAATCTATTTTTTTTATGATTTGCTTGTTTTCTTGCAAATTAATTATCATACTTTTTCTTAACACTTTGTTTTTATTATCTGTCCAATCTGCAAATATGAAATCCACTCTATATTTACCCGGAGGCAAATGTTTAATCTCAAAGTTTTTTTTACCTTTTAATACAAATCCTGAATACATATACTCTTTATTTTCCAATTTAAATTCATTTTTCAATATTTTTTTATATATTTCTTCTTTTAAAAGATTTATATAACAGATAAATCTTTTAGAATCAGTTATAATTTCGCCTTTAAAATTTGTATTTATTGTAAAATCATATATTCTTTCAATTTTATAAATTTTTCCTTTTTTTACCTTAAAATATTTAACCCATCCGGTCAGACCGGATTCTTTTCTTATTCTTACAGAGCATATTGTTTCCGGTATTAAAGTCAATATTTTTAAACTATCCTTTCCATTTGTCTCATACTCTAACAATGGGGTTGTTCCGATTTTTTGTGTTACCATACAATCAACACTGATTTTCGCACCTTTTATTAATGAAATCCCATCTTTTGTCTTCTTTTTAACAATAATCTCCACACCTCCCCCTCTCTCAAGTCCTATTTTCAAATATGTTGTTTTTCCCTTCTTCACCTTAAACTTTAATACCTTATCATTTCTCCTTCCAATAAAATAATAAGGCGAAAACTCCGCATAACCATCCTTTTTAACACTTATGTAATACTCTCTCGGCTCCATATTGTAAAATACGAACTTCCCATTCTTATCCGTTTTTCTCGTATAAGCATTATCCCGAGGAAATATATATGCTTTATGATTTTCTCTAATTCCATAATCATAATAAAAAACCGTAACCTCCGCCCCCTCTATGGGCTTTCCTGTCTCTTTATCGTAAACCATACCTTTGATTGTTGACGATGTGAAAGCGGATAGACTTACAGACAGCATCATACTAAACAAAACCACAAACAAAAACCTAAACTTTCTCCCTACCCGCGATATTCTAATTTTTAACATTTAATTTTCCCTCTTTTAAAGTCATGTACAATCTTACTCTTCAACTCTTTGTTCCCTATAAAAGCAAAGGGGAAAAAATCCTTACACCGAACTGTTTTAAAAAAGCTTTGAAGCTTTGATGCTTTTAGCTTCGAGGTTTTGTAAACTATCTTTTCATTCTTCATTTTTTATCCCTCATTAATGGTTTTCCCTGTCTCTTCCTTACTTCTTTTATATATTCAAACACCATCTTTCTCTCATACCACTTCCTCATCTTTTCAAAACTCCAATCAAGAGGAAAAGATTCTCCGTAGAAATTAATAATTGTAATTTTATTTAACGGCAATATTTTAATTAAAATATAATCAGTCCAACCTAATGATACATACTTAGAGGACAATAGACTACTTATTAATCTCAAAAACTTTATGTTTTTTTTCTGATACTCATATTTTTCACAAAAGGATTCTATCGCATCGTTAATATCAGAATCTAACCATCTGCAATTCTCTTTATTTTTTATTAATAAATTATATGATTTATTATCCATTAATGAACCACTTACTACTGATGTTGATACTTCATCTCCTATTGCAAAAATCTCATACATTGAAACTTCAATGCCATTTTTTATCACAGGATAATAATATAGTATCGGATTTCCCCTTAAATCATAAAATGTTACGGCTTTTTCAAGATGTGCCCCTTTTAAACCAACCTCATATTCAGTGGGATTTGCATGTTCTCTTTTATCTTCATCAAACAATTTTCTAACATACTTATCACACTCTTCTTTTGAATAAAGAGGTATTATTCCGTATTCATACTTAACGAAAGGTTTACTCTTATCAACAAGTTCGAAAACATCCTTATTCGCTTCAATTACCTCTTTCTCAGTATACAAATGAAAATTAAGATTAATAATGCTCTTATCTTTTACTTTAATAACTAATGGTAAATCAGGGTCTTTTAATTCTTCAAATCCATCTTCTATTTCCGTGGAATTAATACCTAACCAATATTCTCCCTGTTTTAACTCAAAAAAATACTCCCCCTTATCATTAGTTATTGTATCCTTCATACCAGATAAATCGGAATTTTCACCTTTAACAAAAACTCTACTACAAGTAACCATTACACCTTTAACCCCTTTTCCATTATAAACAACTTTACCCGATACTCTGAACAATGTCTCGGAATAAATTGTTGCTGAAAAAAGGGTTAAGAATAAAATGATTATCATATTTTTTTCAATGAAATTATTTTTCATTTTTTATATCCTTGTTTGTTAAATTTATATTGAATTTCCTTGTCTCTCCCTTTACAACTTTAATCATAAAATCCTTCCCTATTATTGTTCTCTTAGTATCATTAATACCCGCAATAATCT
>JAMOVU010000018.1 GCA_027067555.1 Candidatus Aminicenantota bacterium
TTATTATCTGTCTTCATCTGTTGAACTTTCTGACCCTTCCGATGGGGATACTGTTAATATTGATACATCTCCGCATTTTGGAACTTCCTTGAATATATTTTACTCTTTTGATAGTGGGGTTTTAAAATCTTTCTTTTACATTGGCGGAGGTTTTGACAAACTTTTTTCAGAGGATAAGGTTTATACTTCAAATTATGGATATGAAATAGTCTTTCTTTCTCCTGAAAGAACGATTGATCCATTGTTTAATATGGGTGGAGGAGTGGATTTTAATGTTTTCTCCATTGTTTATATGCGGTTAAAGGCTGCTTATACAGTAATTTTTTCAGAGACTGCGACCATTAAAAGTATGAGTTTTTCTTTGGGATTCTGTGTGAAATTATAATGGCATTCTCTGATTTTCCCGGAAACACTGAAATAAAGAATCTTTTGAAAAAACTGATAAGAGAGGATAGATTATCACAATCCCTTTTGCTTTCGGGTGATTCTCTCTCTTTTAAAGATGAAATGGGTTTTGAAATAGCAAAGGCTCTCCATTGTGAGAAAGGGGAGGGAGAAGCATGCGGTGAATGTAGGAATTGTAAACTCATGGAAGGGATTGAGGATGAATCGGGTGAAAAAATCCCCTCTCATCCGGATTTTTTTTACATTGAGCCTCAAAACAATATGATAAAAATAGATACTGTTAGAGAGATAGCTTCCTTTATAAGAAGCAGACCTATGATATCAAGAAAAAAGGTGATATTGATAAAGGATGCTGATAGAATGAATGTTGAATCCCAAAATGCTTTCCTTAAGATTCTGGAAGAACCTTATTTTTATGTAAATTATATTTTGACAACCTCAAGGATTGATACCATCCTTGATACGATTATTTCAAGGGTTCAGAAAATTTATCTTAAAAGAGTTAGCAGAGATGAGTTTTTTGGATTTTACAAAGATTTTCCGGAAAATCTTCTCTCCTATTTTTATGAGAAAGGAAAAATCCCATCTGAGGATGAAAATGAAAAAATCAGAAAAGAGATGGAGATATATGAGATTGTGAGAAATATTGTGTTAAAAGGAGATAAAAAGGGAATTCTGGTCTTAAGGGAATACTATTATAAGTTAGGAAAAGATGAAAGGGATGAATTTCAGAGAATTATCATTGATAATATTAAAAAGAGTTTAATGGAGCTTTATAATAAAAAGGCCGGGGAAAATAAACTTTTTAATGAAAAAGATTTTGAGATATTCAATACTCTTGAATCCATTGAAGGAGACTTAAGTTTAAATATAAACAGAGAGCTTTCCTTTGCTGCACTTTCTGAACTTATGCTCCATATTTGATTGCTTCCCTCCTGCTAAATCTCTCTACATTTCTTATTTTTTTAGCTATAATTTATTATGAAGAAAAAGACAATAATTTTATTAATAGGTTTTGGTATAGTTTTATTTTTTGTTTTTTATCTTTTATTACCCAGAAAGTTTGTACTTATTGTTCCAGCAGAAAAAGAGTACACAGGAATAGATAAGAAGAATAATTTTGCTATTATCCCCAATGGGAGAATTATAACTCCTGCTGGTAAAACCTTTGAAGTTGCTCCCCATCCTTTCGGATTGGTTTTAACCAAAGACGGTAATATTGCAATTACTGCAAACTCAGGGGTTTCCCCTATTTCAATTTCAATAATAAAAAATCTTAAAGGGGATAAACCTGAGATTATACAGATACCACCGGGTTTTGAATCGGATAAAGGTGTGCTTGCCTCTGTTTTTATGGGGCTTGCTGTTTCTCCTGACAATAAGTATGTTTATGTTGCCGGAGGACAGGAGAATAAGATTTTTATTTTTAATCTTGACAATGGGGAAAAGGAGGGATTCATAGATTGTTCTTTTAAGGATGAAAAAAATGATTATAGTGATGGTTATATCGGAGATCTAATTATTGATAAAAGTGGTAAATATCTCTATGCTGTTGACCAGATAGGATTTAGACTTATAATTATTGATTTAAAGAGTGGAAAATTGGTGAAAAATGTTAAAGTCGG
Source organism: Candidatus Aminicenantota bacterium (assembly GCA_027067555.1). Lineage (GTDB taxonomy): Bacteria > Acidobacteriota > Aminicenantia > JAMOAD01 > JAMOAD01 > JALXDT01. The sequence continues at coordinate 2,031 of JAMOVU010000018.1, forward strand.
CAGATATCCTTTTGGGATAGCTCTTTCTCCCGAGGGAAAGAGTGCTTATGTGGCAAATGTAGGGATGTATGAATATAATTATGTTAAGGGGGTGGATTTTGAAGATTTGGAAAACACTGCTCCGAATTTTCCCACTTCAGCTTTCTTATCTGAAAAATCAATAAAAGGTTATAAAACAGAAAAGAATGAAGTTCCCCCTCTGGGAGACCCCAATGTGCCTGAATCTTTTTCCGTATGGAAGATAGATGTTAGCAAACCTTTAAGTGCGAAGGTAGTGACAAAAGCAAAAACCGGCGTACTTGTCGGTGAAATGGTTGAAGGTGTTCCCGCAGTGGGAGGATCGAGTCCCAATTCAATAGTTGCAACAGACAGGTATGTATTTGTCAGCAATGGAAACAATGATTCAATATCAGTTGTTGATGCTAAAAGCTTTGAGGTTAAAAGGGAAATTTCTCTTTGCCTTGACAAAAGATTAAAAAAGCTAAGAGGAATAATTCCATTCGGGCTTGCACTTTCTCCTGATTTTAAAACACTATTTGTTGCAGAATCGGGAATTAATGCTGTGGGTATTATTGATTTATCCACTATGAAAGTTAAAGGACACATTCCTGTAGGATGGTTCCCATCAAAATTGAAGATTACATCCGATGGTAATTATTTGGTTGTTGCAAATGCAAAAGGCTATGGAAGTGGCCCCAATGGAGGAAAGAATTTTAAAGGTGATAAAAAGTATTCTTACATTGGTTATCTGATGAAAGGAACAATCTCTTTAATAAAAATTCCCGGGGAAAAAGAATTAAAAAATATGACAAAAAAGGTTTTGGATAATAATTTTAAATTTTATAAAATAAGTGATGAAAAGTTTAGATGGAGAAAAGATAATCCTATCCCTCTTTATCCCGGGGAAAAGCAAAGTCCTATTAAATATATAGTTTTTATTTCAAAGGAAAACAGAACCTTTGATGAGGTTTTTGGTCAGCTGAAGGGAGCTAACGGAGATCCCGAACTTGCAAGATATGGTTTGAATGTGTCTTTTTCCAATAAAGAGGGTAACTTGAGAGTGAAGAATGCTTCCATTATGGTTAATCATTATGCGCTTGCCGAAAGATTTTCAATTGCAGACAATTTTTATGTTGATTCTGATGTATCAGCGGATGGACACAGGTGGCTTTCCAATACATACCCAAATGAATGGGTGGAAACTTCAGCTCCCGCTTCTTACGGGGGAAACAGAAATTTTAAAAAGGATAGCAAAGCTCCCGGAATTTTCGGATTTACAGGCTCTGCAGGAGCTATTTATCCTGAAGATTATAATGAAAAAGGCTCAATGTGGGATCATCTTGAAAGAAATGGAATTAGTTTTTTTAATTTTGGGTTTGGGATTATGTTTGAACCCGCATCTTACAAAGAAACCTACACTGATACGGGAATGAGGTATTATGTAAATTATCCCGCTCCTTCTCCTCTTTTTTATCACACATCAAAGGAATATCCGACTTTTAATATGTCAATTCCTGATCAATTCAGGGTGAAGAGATTTATTATGGAGTTTAATGAAAGGTGGCTTTCAGGTAAAGAAGAGCTTCCGAAATTAATAACTATAATACTGCCAAATGATCATGGAGCAGGGGAGAGACCTGAGAAGGGCTATCCGTTCAGAGAAAGTTATATGGCTGATAATGATCTGGCTCTTGGAAAAATAGTGGAATTTTTATCTCATACAAAGTACTGGAAAAATATGGCAATCTTTATCACTGAAGATGATGCTCAGGGTGGGGTGGATCATGTGGATGCTCACAGAAGTATTTTAATGGTAGTTTCCCCTTATGCTAAAAAAGGGTTTGTTAGTAAGTATCATTACAGTTTCGGGAGTATTTTTAAAACATTCTGGAATATTTTGGGAATTTCTTATTTGAATCAATATGATGCCACTGCTAATGATTTGGCTGATATGTTCACTTCAAAGCCTGATTATTCTCCTTACAAAGCATTACCTGTTGATAAAAGAGTGTTTGATTCTGAAAAAGCAATGAAGCCATTTTCGGATAAGGTTGATTGGAGAAAAATCAAAAGCCCGAGAAAATTGGATGATATTAAGGATATGGTAGAGGATAGCAAGGAAAAGAAGAGTTGGAGAATTGAGAAAAAATAATTTTGTTTTTTACAGTGGTTGAATCCAACCATTGTGAAAGCCGTAGAAATCAAGAAGCTCCAAGGCCTTTTCATACTCTTTAGAATTTATTTTTCGGGATAATTCTTTATAATTGTTAGCTTTATAAGCCGGGAAATATTGGCTCATAAGGGAGATATAAATTTCGGAGGATATTTCCTCCTTTAAAAATCTTAAAATTTTATCAAGGCCTGAGATGTTTTCCGGTAAAACCAAATGTCTTATAATGACCCCTCTTACAGCTATTCCATCTTTCATAACCAGATTTCCTACCTGAGAAAACATCTCTTTTACAGCCTGTTTGGCTATTTCAAAGTATGATTTTGCTTTGGAGTATTTTAGTGAGTGTTTATCATCAGAATATTTTATGTCTGTAAGATATATATCCACTATACCATCCAAGAATTTTAATGCTTCCGTATCCTCATATCCGCTTGTGTTCCAGACAATCGGAATTTTAAGCCCTTTTTTCACAGCTATTTCAAGAGCTTTAACTATTTGAAAAATCCAAGGGGTGGGGGTTACGATGTTTATATTGTGAGCTCCTTTGCTTTGAAGCTCCAACATCATATTTGCAAATTCTTCAAATGAGTACTCCTCTCCGTATCTTAATTGGGAGATTGGATAATTCTGGCAAAAGACACACCTTAGCTGGCAACCTGTCATAAAAATCGTGCCTGAGCCATTATACCCTGATATGGGAGGCTCTTCTCCAAAGTGGATATTATAGCTTGATACCATAGGATAGTACCCACCTCCGCAGACACTCTTTTCTTTAGTTTTTACCCTATTGGCTTTGCACTTCCAGGGGCAAAGATCGCAGTTGCTCATTCTCTTCTCAAGCTCTGTAAGCTTTTTTTTCAGAAGACCTTTTTTGTATGTCTTAAGATAAATCGGGTTTATCATTTTATTTAATTCTAACATTGCCTAATTTTATACGAGAGAGAAAAAAAATTAAAGAGATGTTTACTTATTATTTTTTTGTGGTAAAATTAAATACTCAAGAGTTTATGCTTGTTTTACAAATTTGCTTGTAAGAAATGGATATTTAAAGAAAAAGATTGTAAACTATTGACATTTATTGCATTTTTGAGTATCCTATATACTCAAATTTTCAGGAGAATAAGATGAAAACATATGTGCCTAAGAAAAAGGATATTAAGAGAAATTGGTGGTTGGTTGATGCAAAAGGTAAAACTTTGGGAAGATTGGCGTCTAAGATAGCTACGATACTTAAAGGGAAGCATAAGCCTGATTTTGTTAATTATCTTGATACCGGAGATTTTGTAGTGGTTATAAATGCTGAGAAAATAGTTGTGACAGGTAAAAAAGAGAGTGATAAGATATATTACAGACATTCAGGCTATCCCGGTGGTATCAAAGAGATGACTCTCTCTGAAATGAGAGAAAAGAAGCCTGAGGAAATTTTAAGACATGCTGTAAAAGGGATGCTTCCAAAGAATGCGATGGGAAGAAAACTTCTTAAGAAACTAAAAGTTTACACAGGTGAAGAGCATCCCCATAAAGCACAGAATCCCGAAATTTTAAACATATAAGGAGGAAATAGAAAGTGATTCAATACTATGGAACCGGCAAAAGAAAAACAGCTGTGGCAAGAGTTTTTTTAAGACCGGGAGAGGGCAATATAGAGTTGGTTGTTAATAACAGAAAGAGGGATTTTGAAAAGTATTTTTCCCTTGAAATGATGAAGACTCAGATCAGAAGGCCCTTTTTCGTTACTGAAACTTTGGATAAATTTAATATGTACATAACTATAAAGGGAGGAGGTGTCTCGGCTCAAGCTGATGCTATTAAACTTGGAATTGCAAGGGCACTTCTTCAGTATAATCCTGAATTGAGAGCTAAGCTGAAAAAAGAGGGGCTTTTAACAAGAGACGCAAGAGAGAAAGAAAGAAGGAAATACGGTCTCCACAAGGCAAGAAAAGCACCTCAATACCATAAGAGATAAAAAGGAGGAGAAAGTGGTAGAAGTTTCAATGAAAGAATTATTGGAAGCAGGGGTTCATTTTGGACATCAGACAAACAGATGGAATCCCAAAATGAAACCTTATATTTATGGCAAAAGGAATGGTATTTATATTATAGATCTTGCAAAAACACAGGAAATGTTAGTGAAAGCACTTGAGTATATTGAAGAACAGGTTGCAAATGGTAAAGAACCTATTATTGTGAGTACTAAAAAACAGGCACAGGATATTATTGAAGAAGAGGCCAGTAGAGCAGGTGCTTTTTATGTAAATGTAAGATGGTTGGGTGGTTTAATTACTAATTTCCAGACCATAAGAAAGAGTATAGAAAAGTTAAAAGAATACGAGGCTATGAAAACAAGCGGAGAGTGGGAAAAGCTTAACAAAAAAGAGCAGAGTAAGCTTGAGAAGGTTTATAGAAAACTCTATAAAAACCTTAATGGTGTAAAAAATATGGAAGATTTGCCCGGATTTCTTATTGTAATAGATACTGAAAGAGAAAAAATTGCAGTACTTGAAGCAATTAAAAAGAATATTCCCATAGTTGGAGTTGTTGATACAAACGGAAACCCTGAAATAATTGATTATCCTATTCCGGGAAATGATGATGCGATTAGATCAATAAAATTATTTGCTTCAAAGTTTGCTGATGCAATTTTAGAGGGAAGAAAAAAGAGATTGGAAAAAGAGATGGTTCCTATTGAAAGTGAGGAGGGGCAGGCTATTAATGATGAGGCAAGTGAGGAAGAGGAAATAGAAGAAAAAACAGGAAAGGAGGAATAAGATGGCAGTATCAATGGCAAAGGTTAAAGAATTAAGAGAAAAGACAGGAATTGGTATAATGGAGTGCAAAAGTGCTCTTGAAGAAACCAATGGAGATATAGAAAAAGCAATAGAACTTTTAAGAAAAAAAGGAATGGCAAAGGCTGCAAAAAAGTCAGGAAGAGAAACAAAGCAGGGAAGAATAGGCTCTTATATCCATTTTAATGGCTCTGTGGGTGTTTTGGTTGAGATTTCTTGTGAAACTGATTTTGTCGCAAAAAATGAAAGATTTTTGGAATTAATAGATGAGATAGGAATGCATATCGCAGCAACTGCTCCTGAGTATGTTTCTCCTGAAGATGTTCCACAGGAAGTTATTGAAAAGGAAAAGGAAATATACAGAGAGCAATTAAAATCTCAGGGAAAACCTGATCATATTATAGATAAAATTTTGGAAGGTAAAATAAAGAGCTTTTATGAAGAGAAGTGCCTTATGGAACAACCTTACGCAAAAGATCCAAAAATAAAAATCAAAGAACTCATTGCACAATTCATACACGAATTAGGAGAGAATATCAAAGTAAAAAGATTTACCAGATATCAGCTTGGTGAATAATGGAAAATCTTTCTCCACGATATAAGAGGGTATTAATAAAACTAAGTGGAGAAATATTATTAGGAAAGAAAGATTACGGAATAGATACAGAGACAATTGAAAGATTAGCAGAGGAGATAAAAGAGTTAGTTGATATTGGGATAGAGATAGCTATTGTTGTAGGCGGGGGAAATATTTTCAGAGGTGTTAATGCCAAAGGGATGAATATTAAGGCGGCCACTGCTGATTATATGGGAATGCTTGCAACAGTAATGAATGGTCTTGCTCTTCAGGATGTTCTTGAATCAAAGGGGCTTATTACAAGGCTAATGACAGCTTTGGAGATAAGACAGGTTGCAGAGCCTTTTATAAGAAGAAGGGCAATAAGGCATCTTGAAATGGGTAGAGTGGTGATTTTTTCCGCTGGTACAGGCAACCCCTTTTTTACAACTGATACGGCCGCAGCCCTAAGAGCCATTGAGATAGATGCTGAGGTTATCTTAAAGGCTACCAAAGTTGACGGGGTTTATGATCTTGATCCGGAAAAATACGAGGGGGCGGTAAAATTTGAAGAGATAGAGTATTTTGAAGTGTTAAAAAAACAGTTGAAAGTTATGGATGCTACCGCTATTTCACTTTGCATGGATAATAAAATACCTATTATTGTGTTTTCTATTAAGGAGAGAGATAATCTAAAAAAGGTTATTTTTGGGGAAAAGATAGGAACACTCGTATTTTAACCCTTTGAAAATTCTTTTAAAAAAGCTTCATTCATTACATGCAAAAATCTTTCGGGCATTCCTATGATTATAAAAAAGGATAAGCCGGTTAAATAATCAAGTAAGAGGATAATTTCTTTTTCGGAAAGCTCGACATCTTTCTCTTTTGCTAAGCTTATAACTTCTCTCAAGAGCTTTTTTTCAACATGTTTTAAAAATTCTTTTAATTGGGGTAAATTGGATTCATTATCTTTTAGTTTTAATCGGAGTACTATATTCATAGATTCTTTGTCATTTCTGTGCAACCAGAAAACTGTTTCAATCATTAGATTTAATAAATCTTTTTTACTTTTAACATCTTTTATCCCTTTTGACAATCTTTTGAGAATTTTATCTTTTACTCCAAGAATAATTGCTTTTAATATTTCCTCCTTGGATTTAAAATAATAGTATAAAGCTGTCCTTGATGTCCCTGTTTTAAGTGAAATATCTTCCATGTTTGAGGATACTATTCCTCTTTTTATAAAAGTTTTCTTTGCAGCTTTAATAAAAAACTCCCTTTTCTTCTCCTTTTTCTTCTGCCTCATTTGCCTCTCCTATTTAAAAAGTTTATTATAATAATATCTAAATGATCTATAACTTATACCTAAAAGCTTAGCTGCCTCTTTTTTATTCCCTTTGGTTTTTTCCAGTGATAGGCTAATTGTTTTTTTAGCAATTTCATCAAGGTATTTATTAAGATCGAAATCCTCAAATTCCGAAGGTGGAGGAACATCTTTTATTTCTTTTGTATTTTTGTATTTGTTGGGTAGATGTTTTATTGTTAAAATCTCTTCTTCTTCTAAAATCATTAATCTTTCCACTATATTTTCCAATTCTCTGACATTCCCTGGCCAATCGTAAATAAAGAAAACTTCCAATAATTCGGATGAGGCACCCTTAATGTTTTTCCCTAACTTTTTGTTCATTTTTTCTATGAAATGATTCACCAGAATGGGTATATCTTCTTTTCTTTTTCTTAAAGGGGGAATATCTATGTTTATAACATTTAATCTGTAGAAAAGATCTTCTCTGAAATTACCATCTTTTACCATTTTTTCCAGATCATGATTTGTTGCGGCTATTATTCTCACATCAACTTCCCTTTCCTGAGTTCCACCTAAAGGTCTTATCTTTTTGTCCTGTATTACCCTTAATAATTTTGCTTGAAGACCTTGCGGTAATTCTCCTATTTCGTCCAGAAAGAGCGTTCCCTTGTTTGCTTCCTGAAATAAACCTGCTTTACTTGTAACAGCTCCTGTAAATGCTCCTCTTTTGTATCCGAATAATTCTGACTCCAGGAGATTTTCGGGAATACTTGCGCAATTTATTGCAACAAAGGGACCTTCTTTCCTTAAACTTCTAAAATGGATTGCTTTTGCAATAAGATCTTTTCCTGTCCCGCTTTCTCCTGTAATAAGAACTGTTGAATCTATAGGCGCTATTTTGTCTATCAACAGGAAGATTTCTCGCATCTGTTTGCTTTTTCCTATAATATTCTCAAAGCTATATTTTTCTTCTATAAGTTTTTGAAGTTTTTTATTCTCAATTTCAAGTTTTTTCTTCTCGTATGCTCTTCTTACTATGATTCTTAATTCTTCTATATCAAAGGGTTTTGTAATATAATCTTCAGCTCCTAATTTCATTGCTTCTATTGCCGTAGAAGTTGAAGCATAGGCTGTTATCATTATAATTGGTATCTCCGGGTGTATTTCTTTTGCCATTTTTAAAATTTCCATTCCCGAAGTATCAGGTAATTTTATATCTGATATTATTACATCAAAAAAATCATTTTTTATTTTTTCTATGCCTTCTCTACCTGTTTGAGCAGTTTCAACCTCATAGTTTTCTTTTTCAAATAAAAGTTTGATTACTTCTCCTATGTTTTTTTCGTCATCAATGACAAGAATTTTCATTAGTTTATCCTTTTTTCTTCTGGGGAAAGGTTATCTGGTATTCTGTTCCTTTTCCTTTTTTGCTGAAAACTTCAATATTTCCTCCGTAAAGTTCGACTATTCTCTTTACTATTGTTAGACCCATTCCCATCCCTTTACCTTTTGATTTGGTAAAGAAAGGATTAAATATGTTTTTTAAATCTTTCTCTTCAATTCCTATTCCTGTGTCTTTCACCACAATCTCCATTTTTTTTTCATCTGTGTAAATTTTTACAATAATCTCACCTTTATTTTTAACAGCTTTGATGGAATTTGTCAATATGTTTTTAAGAATAAGATTGAAATGATAGGCATTTCCAGAAAAATCTTTAACTTTATTGTCAATTTTTATCTTTATGTTATCTATTTTATACCCATCTCTCTTTAATTCTTCCATAAGGGTTTTCACCTGTTTTTGGGGCTCGAATTTTTCAATTTTAAAGTTTCTGTTTTCTGTGAAAATTAAAAAATCCTCAATAATTGAAGATATCCTTTTTATATCATCAACTATAATATTGGTAAGAGAGGAGATGTTTTTACTATTTTCATTGGTTTTTTCTTCTTTTAACAATTGCAGTGAAGCCATAAGAGAGGTTAAAGGGTTTCTTATTTCATGAGCCATTCCTGCTGCTATTTCGCCAAGATACAAAAGCCTTTCCTTTATTTTTTCCTCTCTTTCCTTTTTCTTTTCTTCAGTTAAATCTTCAATTATGAAGATATGATATCTTTTCTCTTGGAAATGAATGGTTTCATATTTTATCCTTAGTATTTTCTTTCCAAAGTCTTCTTCAAAAGTTTTGTTTTTCTTTTCCAAAAGGGGATATTTTGACAGGAGTTTTAATATACCTTCTTCAATTAATTTGTCTGCTTGTCTATTTTTAAAGATGAGGTTTAGGTTTTCATCAAGGGAAATAAAAGCATATTCAATATTTTCCACTATATTTTGTAGTAATAAATTTAATCGGTTAAACTCTATCTGTTTTTTTTCTATCTCTTCTTTATAAAGTCTTGTCCTTTCAACTAAATATGTGGAAAGAAGAGCAATTCCTGTGAAAGATAGCCCATAAAGCACAATTCTGCTTATTATAAATTCAAAGGCAATGTTTTCATTTAATTTGTAATAGAAGAAGATAATTATTATAAGGGCTAAGAAACTTAATAATCCCGTAAGAATTGTTGTGTTTTTGTTTAAATAGACGGATGATATTATGATGGGAATTGTTAATAAAAAAAGGAAAGGGCTTTCGGTACTACCTGTGATGTATATTAGAGCTGAAATAACAATTATGTCAATGAAGATTTGCAATTGAATAATAAAATCTTTGGATATTTTTGTTTTATTATTTAGAAAAAAGTATATACCGGAAAGCACAGCTATTAGAAGTGTTATATTAAAAAATGGAGCTATATTCAGAGAAGTAGGGTAAAGAAAATTAAAGATTAAAATCGTAAGGAGTATACCTATTATTATGAGGAATCTTGAAAATATAAGGTAATTTATATTCTTTACCAAATATTTTTTAACCTATGTTCTTGGCAAGGTTAAACATCGGTAGATAAAGAGCTACAACCATTCCTCCTATTAAAACTCCTAAAAAGACAATCATTATTGGCTCTATCAAGCTCAATAATGTATCAACAGCTCTGTCAACTTCCTCTTCATAAAAGTCAGCAATTTTTGAAAGCATTTCATCCAGAGATCCTGTACTTTCACCGACAGCGATCATCTGAGAAAGCATCGGAGGAAAAACCTTAAAATTCTGAATAGAGGTACTTAAGTCTCTACCCTGTGTAACCATATTTCTTGCTTCCATTACTGCATCTTCAACAACAGCATTTCCCGAGGTTTTAGCAGTAATTTCAAGAGCTAACAATAAATCAATACCACTTGAGATCATCGTTGCAAGTGTTCTTGAAAATCTTGCAACCGCACCCTTTATCACTAAATCTCCCATTACTGGCATCTTTAGTTTAAGGTTATCAATAACTCTTTTCCCCGTATGTGTTTTATAATATGCTCTGAAAGCAAAAAAAGCGGCAATTACTATTAAAATCAGCCATTGTATGTTGTTCACTAAAATGTGAGATGCTGAAACAAGGATCTGGGTAGGTAAAGGTAATTCTGCTCCGAGATCTTCAAATAAAGCGGAAAAGGTTGGAACAACTTTATAGAGAATTAAAAGAGATATTGTTATTGCGATTACCAGAACAACAACAGGATAAGTAAGTGCGGATTTTACCTTGCCTCTTACTGTTGCTTCTCTTTCGAGATATTTTGCCAATCTTGATAAAACTTCCGGTAAATTTCCTGACTTTTCTCCTGCACTTGCCATGTTTATATAAAGCTCTGAGAATGCTCTCGGGTGTTTCCTTAATGCATCTTCCAGAGAAACTCCGCTTTCAATATCTGACTTGACTGTGGCAACAGCTTCCTGAAATTTTTTGTTTTTTATCTGGGTGGCTAAAATTCCAAGTCCCTGAACAATGGGGATTCCTGCGTTTATTATTGTTGCAAGCTGTCGGGTGAAAATAGAAAGTTCATCCACCTTTACTATTTTGCCTTTAAATAGATTTAAACCTAAAGAGAAACCACTGCCTTTTTTCTTTATCTTCTGAATTACTATCTGGTCTCTGGCGATCATTCTTCTTGCGTCTTCAAGTGTAGCTGCACTTTTTGTCCCTCTTATTATCTGTCCAAACTTATTTTTTCCTACATATTCAAATACTGGCATAACCCCTCCTAAAATCCTCTATCAAAATTTAGGGCCATATCAACTCCTTCATAAACTTTAAAGAGATATGGAGCAAGACTTGATGGCCCTCTGTTTATAATTTCGCTTAATTCATCTGGATTGTGAGAAACACTCATTGCAAGTTCAAGAGTGATTAATCTTTTAAAATAGAGGACTGCTAAAGATTGATTAAAAGTTTGCATACCTGTTTTTTCCTGTGCTGTTTGCATTGATGAATAAATCTGATGGATTTTATCTTCTCTGATTAAGTTTCTGATTGCAGGAGTGGGAATAAGAATTTCAGTAGCGACAACTCTTCCTCTACCGTCTGCTCTCGGTAAAAGTGATTGGGTTATAATTCCTTCAAGTATTAATGATAATTGGGTCCTAACCTGTGATTGTTGATGTGCCGGGAAAATATCAATTATTCTGTTAATCGTTTGAGAGGCTGAGTTGGTATGTAAGGTAGCAAATGTCAGATGTCCTGTTTCGGCTACCTGCAATGCTGTCTCCACTGTTTCAAGATCTCTCATTTCTCCAATAAGCACAACATCAGGATCTTCTCTTAAAGCTGCTCTTAATGCTTTTGTAAATGATTTTGTATCGGATCCAACCTCCCTTTGGTTTACAATTGCTTTTTTGTGTGTATGCAGATACTCAATAGGGTCTTCTATTGTTATTATATGCACAGGTCTTTCAGTATTTATCTTGTCAATCATAGTTGCCAGAGTGGTGGATTTTCCTGAACCGGTTGGCCCGGTTACAAGCACCAATCCTCTTGGCTTTTCGCAAAGTGTTTTTACTACCGGGGGTATTCCCAATTCTTCAAAACTTCTCTTTTCGAAGGGAATCATTCTAAAAGCACCGCTTACCGCTCCCCTTTGATGGAAAACATTTGCCCTGAATCTTGCAAGCCCTTTTATTCCAAAAGAAAAATCCAGTTCAAGATCTTCTTCCAATCTGTGTTTTTGAGAATCACTTAAGATTGAGTAAATTAACTGCTTTGTTTCAGGTGCTTTGAGGGGTGGATGGTTTAATGCTTTTAATTTACCATGAACTCTTATTTGCGGAGGCGAGTTTGTGGTTATATGAAGATCCGTAGCACCTTCATCTAACATTATTTTTAACAACTGATGTAAAGGTAATGCCATTTAACCCTCCTATACTTTGACCGTTTCCCTGACGACTTCTTCGATTGTCGTCAGACCTCTTTTGACCTTTTCAAGCCCACTCATTCTTAATGTATACATGCCCTCTTCAATTGCTTTTCTTCTTAATTCTGAAGTAGATGCCATTGATATAATCATCTCTTTTATTTCTTCTGAAATTTCCATAACCTCAAAAAGTCCGACTCTTCCTTTGTACCCTGTATTATTGCAGGCGGTACATCCTTTGGCTTTGTAAATCGTAAGGTTTTTAACTTCTTCAGGGTTAAAACCAACATCAATGAGAGCTTTTGGGGGATAACTTGCTTCTTCTTTACATTTGTTGCAAACTCTTCTTACCAATCTTTGGGCAACAACTAAGAGCAGAGAGGATGCAACAAGATAAGGTTCTATTCCCATGTTAATTAATCGTGTTATTGTTGAAGGTGCATCATTTGTATGAAGTGTTGATAAAACCAAATGTCCTGTCAAAGCTGCTTTTATTGCAATATCAGCTGTTTCAAAATCTCTGATTTCTCCGACAAGTATGATATTTGGGTCCTGCCTTAAGAATGATCTTAAAGCAGAAGCAAAATTTAATCCAGCATCTTCATTAACATTGACCTGATTTATTCCATAAAGATTAAATTCAACAGGATCTTCAACCGTCATTATATTTGTATCTTCACTATTTAATGTTGATATAGCGGAATAAAGGGTGTTTGTCTTTCCTGAGCCTGTTGGGCCTGTAACTAAAATAATTCCCCACGGCCTTCTAATCGCTTTTTTGAATTTTTCAAGTGATTCTTCTTCAAAGCCCAATTGGGTAAGATCCAATCTTAATTGTTCCTTATCCAGAATTCTCATAACGACTTTTTCACCGTACAAAGTGGGGAGAGTGGACACTCTCATATCTATTTCTTTTACTCTTCCGTTTGCAAGTTTTATTTTTGTCTTAATCCTTCCATCCTGAGGAACTCTTTTTTCATCTATCCTCAATTTTGCAATAACCTTTACTCTTGTAATAATTCCATCTTTCATGCTGTATGGAGGCTC
>JAMOVU010000019.1 GCA_027067555.1 Candidatus Aminicenantota bacterium
TATTAATCCCTTTAATATACACTTATTTTCATTTGTTCTTTTTGTTATCTTTAATTCTACAATGACTTTTTCAGGATACTTTACAATAATTGAAACTAAAATTATCAATATTAAAACTACAAATACAACACTCATTCCCCATCTTACAACCCACGGCGGAATCTTACCCATTATCTCCTGTATTAGAGGACTCCTTTCTCTTAAATTCTTATCTTTTTTCACTTACCGAGCTCCAATTGATTTTTTACAAGATTGTAATATCTGCCCTTTCTTTTTATAAGTTCTTTGTGAGTTCCCTCCTCCACTATCCTTCCTCTCTCAAGCACAACTATCTTATCGGCATTCTTTACCGTACTCAATCTGTGTGCAATTATTACTACCGTCCTTCCTTTGAAAAACTCTTTCAAATTCTCCATTATTCCTCTCTCATTCTCAGCATCAAGCGAACTCGTAGCCTCATCCAAAAACAAATAATCCGGCTCCTTATATATCGCTCTTGACAAAAGTATTCTCTGCTTCTGTCCTTCACTCAAACTCAACCCCTCCTCTCCTATCTTTGTCCTCTCTTTCAACGGTAATTCCTTCATTACAAAATCATATATACAGGCTATCTTCATCGCCCTTTTTACTCTCTCAATATCCGGTTTAATATCCCCGAGACTTATATTTCTTACTATTGTATCGGAAAATACATAACCGTTTTGCATCACCACTCCAACCCTACTTCTCCACTCTGATGAGTGAATATCCTTAAAATCAATCCCTCCGATACTCATATTACCCTTTTGAGGATTAAAAAACTTTAAAAGTAATTTTATAAGCGTTGTTTTTCCGCTTCCCGACACCCCCACTATTGCAGTAACTTTCCCCTTTGAAATTGTCAAATTCAAATCTTTCAAAACAAATCTATCTATCTCTTCTCCTTCTCTCTCTTTATCATCATTATTCTTTTCACTATATTTTTCATTATCTCTCTTAATTCCATCTTCTTTAACTCGTGCAAAACTATCATATGAAAACCACAAGTCCTTTATTACTATATCACCACCCTCATCAGGTATGTTTTTCTTATCACTTTTATAATCCTCTTCCTCTCCTCTGGCGTGTATCTCTCCTATTCTCTCAAGCCCTATCTTTGCATCCTGTAATGTTAATAAAAATCCTATTATCTGTTCTATCGGTCCCTGAAGCTGTCCTATTATGAATGTTATTGCAAGCATTGCTCCGAGTGTTATCTCTCCTTCTATTACTGACTTTGCAGCCACTATCGAGATTATTATATTCTTAAGCTGAGTTATTAGTTGAGAACCCACTTGTTGTATCTGGCTCAAACTCAATGATTTGATACTTATTTTAAATAACTTCGCCTGTATGCTCTCCCATTCCCACCTCTTTTGTTTATCACTATTACTTATCTTTATCTCCTCTATTCCTTCTATTATATGGATTAGTTTCCCTCTGTTTAATGATTGTTGATTAAACATCTTAAAATCAAGTATCCTTCTCTTTCTTAAAAATATTATCACCCATAAGGTCGATATTATGCTTCCCACTATGAATATCAAAAATATATATACATTGTATATGAAAAGAACAACAGAGAGAACTATTATATTAAAAAAAGAAAACAATGTGGTAAGTGTTGTGGCTGTTAATAATTTCTCAACTCTTCTGTGATCATCTATTCTCTGAAGAATATCTCCTATCATCTTCGAATTAAAAAAACTCATGGGTAATTTTAAAAGTTTCATCAAAAAATCCGATATCATTGATATGTTTATTCTTGTCCCTACATGCAAAAGTATCCAGCTTCTTATTATCTCCGTAAATGATGTTCCGAAAAACAACATGAGTTCTGCAAAAAATATAAGATACACAAAATTAAGATTCCCTCCGTTTATTCCGACATCCACAAGTGCCTGATTTAAAAACGGACTTATGAATAATATTATGCTTCCGGCACTCATCCCCAATAACAATTGAATTATATATTTCCAATAGGGTTTAAGGTATGAAAGTACAAATTTAAATCCGCTTTTTCTCTCCTTTTTTTCCTCTGTCTTATAAAATCTCTCTGTTGGAGTAAGTATAAGTGCTATTCCTGTTTCTCCGTCAGTTGAAAATCCTCTCATAAACTCCTCTTTTGTGTACTTTACCTTTCCGAAACCAGGATCTGCTACATAAACATTATTTCCCTTTATTTTATATACAACAATAAAATGATTCTGATTCCAATGTATAATTGCTGGAAGAGGAACCTCCTTTTCCAATGCTTCAAAATCAAGCCTTACTCCGGTTGTCCTGAATCCCACACTCTCAGCAGCCTCACTTATTCCCAATAACGAAACACCCTCTCTTGTTATACTTGCTCTTTCCCTTAAAACGTAAAGGGGAATATCCTTTCCATACCATTTGCAGATCATTCTCAACGATGCCGGCCCGCAATCAACTGCATCATACTGCCTGTCAAATGTAAATCTCTTCATATAATTATTAAAAATCGATTTTCATCAATACCCAGACCTCCTTATTTTCATCCTCTTCTATAAAATATAATTTATTTCCGTAAATATATAAATTTCTTCTCCAAGTAAAATCAAAAGCATTTTTCAATTTTATACGTTTTTCTTTTAATAAATTCCCATCAAGGTCTCTTACAAAAATCGGAATGGTATTTTTATTCTCAGGATACTTAACAACATAGATTTTTTCATTGTCAATAAAAAAATCAAATATGGAAGGAAAGTATTCATTAAATTTAAAAATATATCTTTTTGATTTCACCAATTTCTTACGTGTTTCTCTATACCAGTTCAAAATATGTTCTTTCAAACCACTCAAACTTTTCCTTTTTTTAATCCTTTTTACGATTGTTTTGATTTTATCACCCTCTTGATTAAACACATGATATTCTTCCTTATCATCATAACTCTTTCCCACATATATCCTGTTATTATAAACCTGGCATTTGACACTATTTGTTAAGAAGAACAATATATGCTTGTTCTTTTTAAAATCGTATGCATTAAGTACTTGTGTTTTGATTTTTAATACTTTTTTAAATTCTTCCATTTTGGCATTCAAAAGAGAATAATAATGGAAACCAGTTGTTTTATCAGCATCTTTTGGCTTCGGCATACCGTAAACACTACACACATAATTTTCACCAATAGGAATTAATCCCGTATATTTCGGATGATGCCTTATCTCTTTGATTAATTTTCCCTGCTTATCAAAATATTCAGCTCTTCCCGAATTACTTATGAATATTCTGTTTTTAAAACTATAAAACGAATTAATCCATATGAATTCTCCCGGTCCCTGTCCCTTTTTTCCGAACTTGAATTTAAATTTAACATCTTTTTCCGAATACACATAAATAGCCATATTATCATAATTAATAATATAGATATTCTCCTTATCAACACCAACAATCCTCGGTCCTTTTGAAATAATTTCATTCAGATAATAAGATTTGATATCGGATTCTTGTTCGCTCAAACAAAAAGATACCAATACAAATAAAAATAACAAAGTCAATAATGTTTTATTCATACTAAATCCCCTCCTCTATTAGCCGGTTTATTACATCAAGTTTTTTATACATTTCTATTTTTTCCTCATTATTTATATCACCTTTATCCGCTTTTTTCAATATTCTGTTCATTTCCAATTTCGCACTTGCCAAAACCTGTAATTTGAATGCT
>JAMOVU010000020.1 GCA_027067555.1 Candidatus Aminicenantota bacterium
CTCGTAATACTGATAGGTGTTTACTTATCAATGATTATTTTTACAAGAAACAAGAAATTAATTTATCATCTGATTATTGTTTTAGTAATTATTTATTTAACAGGCTTTGTATTTGAAAAGAATTCAAAAAGAATCTATTCTTCAAAAGAATCGCATAGAGCAGGGATAATCCAACCGAATTGGTATTACAATTCCAATAGTGAATACATACCTATAAGGGAGAAATTAAAAAGATTATTTGATATGAGTTCGGAATTAAAAAATAAAGGTGCTGAATTTGTTATCTGGCCCGAATATACGGTATCTCTTTATCCTAATAGAAATAAATATTATTTGAATAAATTTAAAGAATTTACTAAGAGAGAATTACCGATTTTTGCAGGATATATAAGGCTTGAAACGAGAAATGAGTTTTACAATACAATATTTTTATTTATTGGAGATAATGTTCAAACCTATGATAAAACAAGACTTACTCCTTTCGGAGAATATGTTCCCTTTAGAAAGTTGTTGTTTTTTGTAAAGAAAATAACAAGAGGTATTCATGACTTTTCAGCAGGTAAAGAGATTAAAAACTTAAAGTTAAATGGATATAAGATTTCAACACCGATTTGTTATGAGATAATTTATCCTGAAATTGTAAGGGATTTTATAAAATCAGGTGGTAATTTAATAATAACAATATCAAATGATTCATGGTTTGGTAAAACATCAGCCCCTTATCAACACCTTTCAATGGCAAGAATGAGAGCAATTGAAACGAGAAGGTATATTTTAAGGTCAACTTCAACAGGAATTTCAGCATTAATAGACCCGTTTGGAAAGTTGTTATATACTTCTCCACTTTATAAACCTGATAAATTTGTTGCTGATTTTAAGTTTTCTGATTATAAAACATTTTATGTGAATTTCGGATACTTATTCCCTTACTTTTTATCTTTTTTACTACTATTCTTTTTAATAAAATATTATATGGGTAAATTCAGAGGTAAAAATGAAACCTGATGTTTATTTTATTCCTATTAAGGATCAAGAACCTGATGATGTGATTGCCAAAAAATTAAAAAGGGTTTTAATTGAAAAAGAATTTCTGAATTTTATTGAAGAAAAGGATTTTGTTGCAGTAAAAACTCATTTCGGAGAGAACAAATCAAAAGGATATGTAAGACCTGTGATTTTCAGAATGCTTGCTGATTTGATAAAAAAGAGAAAGGCATTACCTTTTTTAACCGAGACTTCAACTCTATACAGAGGGAGAAGGAGTAATGCTGTTGACCATCTTGAACTTGCTTATGATCATGGATTTACTTATGATAAGGTAAAAATGCCGATAATTATGGCGGATGGAATATTGGGTGATAATGAGGTATCAGTTAAAATAAAGGGTAAGATTTATAAAGAGGTTAATATTGCTCTTGAAATAGTAAAGGTTCAATCAATGGTTGTTGTAAGTCATTTTACAGGCCATATTGTTGCAGGATTCGGAGCGGCATTAAAGAATCTCGGAATGGGTTGTTCAAGCAGAATGGGTAAATTAATTCAGCATTCAACCGCTCAACCCTCTGTTAAAAAGGATAAATGTACCGGATGTAAGGAATGTGAAAGGTGGTGTCCTACAGGAGCAATTAAGGTTAAGGAAGGTAAGGCTGAAATTGATGAAAATGTTTGTATAGGATGTGGTGAGTGTCTTGCTGTTTGCAGATTTGATGCGATATATTACAATTGGGGTGAAACTTATGAAAATCTTCAAAAGAAGATAGTTGAGCATGCAATGGGAGTTATGGAGTTAAAAAAGGATAAGATAATATTTATTAATTTTTTGAACAGAATTACAAAAGAGTGTGATTGTATGAATAAGTATGAAAAGATTACAGAAGATATAGGAGTGTTAATTTCTTATGATCCCGTTGCAATTGATTCCGCTTCATTTGAGCTTGTTGAAGAGAAATCAGGTAAAGAATTAAAGGATATGAGTTTTGATATTCCTAATAGGGTTCAATTGGATTATTCAGAAGAATTAAACTTCGGCTCAAAAGATTATAATTTAATTGATATTACTTCTGTTTTTTAGTGAGAATTCTTCATAAATTCTTTATCTAAAAGCAGGATATGTTAGAATAAATTTATTTTGAAATTATTTTTATTTTGTGTTATTTATTAAAATCAAGTATATAAAGGAAAAGATTTTGGAAGAAAGAGAGAAGAAGAGAAGAGTTTCCAATCGAACATCGTTCGTTTGTCTTGAACATCCTCGCTCAGGTAGATATTTTTCTCATCTTGCGGATTTTTTCCATAGAATTTTAAACTCCTCGGCATCAGGTAAACAAGAAGCAAAGATAAACAAGGATAAATTAAAACGGATTACGCCTCGTCAAACAGTAAAATTTTGCCATGTTAAGAATAAAAAAAGAATAAACAAGGGCAAGGCACGGAAAAAAATCCTTGATTCGAAAAATCAGTTTTTTAAGTGGCTCGGCTGTCTGCGACTTCACTCACGATGTCCGATTGTTCATAAGCAAGTAAACACTATTTGGTTTTTTCAAATTTCAGATTCCTTCCGTTCTCTGTTCACACTTCACTATTCTCTGTTTGGCTCCCGTCGTATTCTTCTTGCCTCTCGTTCGAATGCTCCTCATTCTCACTTGGGGCATTCGGTTGAAAAATGCTCCTCATTTTTCCGCCCTCATAGCCCCCGTCAAGAAGAACACGACTCCGCCAATAATCAGAGATTAAATAATAAAAGTAAATTTAAGAAGTATGATAAACAAGAAAATACTAAAATTAAAGTAAACTATGTCCGGATTTGCAAATCGTTGAGAGTCTTAGCTTTAAGTTCGAAGGCTTTTATTTATGGAGGTAAGAAATGAGGATTAAAAAATTTTCAAAAAGAATTAATTTTTTATTGGTAATTTTTATCGGATTAATAATGTTATCAATTAATTTATCAGCAATGATATCCTCGAGGATAGAGGGAGTGGTTTATGATAAGGATACCGGAAAACCTATTGAGGGAGCGAAGGTATATGTGATATGGGGAAGAAAGATGGGAGAATATGTGAAATTGAATAAAAATTATTCTGTTATAGAGACTGATAAGGACGGTAAATTTGTATATCATGTAATAAGAAGTGATAACAAAATAATAAGGGAGCTGTTTTATGGTAAAGAATATTTCATAGAGGTTTTTAAAAAGGGATATGCATCAAGGGGGATATTTATGAGTGAGAGGGAGATAGATTATGAGAGATTCATATTTTCAAGGTGGGATATATTCGGAGGGATGAAAAAAACAATATATCTTGATAAGGAAGTTGAGAAGGAATTCGGAAAGGGGGGAGTAAAGATTGATTACATAGGAGTAAAGATAGGAGAGGGGGATGTAAAGCATTTGAGAATAGGGATGGAGAAGGAGAGTGTAATAAGGATAAAGATTAAGCAGAGATTTCCGGGAGAGGAAGAGAAGTATTGTAAATATATAGATACGATATTAATGTATCACGACAAATACGGAGAAGCAAAAAGGATAATGTTTATGGAAAGGGAGATAGACGGTTTATATGAGATAAGAGGATTGAGGTCAGGAAGGGTAAAGATATACATAAGTGTACAGGGATATCCCGGTAAGGTTGAGGAGTTTTATTTGAAAAAGGGAGAGGTAAGAGAGATAAAATATGTTGCTGATTTTACAAAAGGACAGG
>JAMOVU010000021.1 GCA_027067555.1 Candidatus Aminicenantota bacterium
ATAATTTCGGATCTTTGCAGAATGAAGTACAAGGAAACACCTGAAAAGTACAATGTTGTAATAGGTGAAAGGGAGCACTTTTTTAATTTTTATCTAAGAACAATTTCAGAAGATCTTTCTCCACTTGTAAAAAGGGTGAAAGAGGCAGGATATTTTGGTGGTGGGAAAACAGATGTTTTGGGTGTTGTTATTGAGCGTGAAAATTTTAGTGAGTTCCTTGATTTTATAAATGATTTTTTCATTGAAAGAGAAATAAACCTTAAGGACATTTGTAAAGAGCATAATATCTTTTTTCAATAACTTTTTTGTAGTAATTGATGTATTGTGGATGAGAGTAAAAGAAATTTTTAAAGGTTTTTTTGGCAAAGGTACATATCCTTCTTTTTTATCCTTCTGGCTGGATTTCCCTCTTAGAAAGCTGATTATTTCTCCGAAAACCATAGCAGAGCGTCTTTATTTGAAAGAGAATCATAAAGTTCTTGAAATAGGTCCCGGTCCCGGATTTTTTAGTGGAGAAATTGCAAGGAGAATTACGAGAGGTCACCTTTTCTTACTGGATTTACAGAGAGAAATGCTTCTTAAGGCTCGAAAAAAGATGGAGAAAAAGAAACTTTTTAATGTTAGTTATATAGAAGGAGATGCTGTCAAACTTCCTCTTAAAGATAATTTCTTTGATATTGTTTTTCTTATTACAGTATTGGGAGAGGTCTCTTCCCCGCAGTTATGTATGAACAATATTTATAAAAGTCTAAAACCCGGTGGGCTTTTGTCAATCACTGAGCAATTTGGTGATCCTGACCGAATATCATTTGAAGATCTTTACACTATGGCTAAAAATAGTGGTTTTAAATTTTTAAAAAAATATGGCAGTAATAAAAATTTTACTGCCAATTTTCAAAAACCCGCCTAATGTTATTTTAATTTAGTTAAAATTATCCTATTGGATGGAATAAGTAATCTTTATTTTTTTTCTTTTTTCTAATAAAATAAAAAATCTTAGGCATAGGAGTTAATATGAAAGGAAAAGTTAAAACCATTGTATTATGGATTGTTGTTGTTATTTTGACTCTGTTTTTTGCTGTTTATCAAAAAAAGACAGGGCCCACCTATCCTGTAAAGGGAAAACTTTCGGTTGAAAGGCAGACGATTGAATATAAACTTCCGCGATCTTACACAAGTGGAGAGAATTGCCCGATTATAATAGAAGATAAAGGTTTGATTGACAGAGGTTTTCTCTTTTATAAAAGGCACAATACTGATGATCCGTGGACAAAAATTGAATTTAAAAGAGAGGGGAAAAAGCTTATAGCCTATCTTCCCACTCAGCCTCCTGCGGGAAAGGTTGACTATTATTTAAAACTTTTTAGAAATTCAAAGGAATTTACTATATTGCACAAAAATAAGTCAATTGTTTTAAGATACAAAGGGGCTGTCCCATCTTACATTCTTATCCCTCACATTTTATTTATGTTCATATCCTTGCTGTTTTCAATAAGGGCATTTTTTGAAGCATTCAAAAAGAATCCGGTTTATTTGAAAACTTATGTGATCTTAACTTTTGCGACCCTTTTCATAGGAGGCGCAATTCTCGGACCAATAGTTCAGAAATATGCGTTCGGAGCATACTGGACGGGAATTCCGTACGGTTACGATCTTACTGACAACAAAACATTAATTGCTCTTGTAGGTTGGTTAGTTGCACTTATTATGGTATTGAAGGACAGGATGAAGGCAAGAAAGTGGGTCATAGTTGTCTTTATCATAATGGCGATAGTTTATCTTATTCCTCACAGTGCATTGGGCTCAAGCCTTGATTATTCAAAGGGGAAGGTTGTTACGGGAAGGACTGAATGAAAGGTTATAAGAATCCTGATCCCACGGTTGATTTGATTATAGAAGGGGAAGATGGAAAAATTCTCCTGATTGAAAGAAAAAATGAGCCCTATGGTTGGGCTCTTCCAGGAGGATTCGTGGATTATGGTGAGACACTTGAAGCTGCTGCTGTAAGAGAGGGTAAAGAGGAGACAAACCTTGACATAACACTTATCTCCCAGTTTAAATCATACTCTGATCCCAAAAGAGATAAAAGATATCATACTATTACAAAAGTTTTTGTGGCAAAGGGAGAGGGAGAAGCGGTAGGAATGGATGATGCAAAAAGGGCAAAATGGTTTTCTCCTCAGGAAATTGAATCCCTTGATATTGCCTTTGATCATAAAAAAATCATAAAGGAATATCTTGAGTTTAAAGAATTTTTAAAAGAAAAAGGACTTACATTTGAAGATTTGGGAAAATATCTTTTGAATGGATAAATTTGAAGAGCTTTCAAAAGCAATAGATTTTCAAGGATTTAAGGGTAAACCATCTGTAGAGGGAGGAAAAATTCTTCTTCACACCTGCTGTGCGCCCTGTTCATCCTATGTTGTTTTTAAACTTAAATATTTTTACAAAATGGATATTACAGCATACTATTATAATCCCAATATTCATCCTGAAGAAGAGTATGAAAGAAGATATTCTGAGATGGAAAAGCTTGCCGAATTTTTGGATTTTAAGTTAATAAAGGGAGTTTATGATAAGGAGAGCTGGTTTAAGAAGACAGAAAAACTCAAAAATGAGCCGGAGGGCGGAAGAAGATGTTATATCTGTTATGCAATTAGGCTTAATGAAACCGCAAAAAAAGCAAAAGAGCTCGGTTTTGATTATTTTACTACTACCTTAACCGTTTCTCCCCATATGAAACATCATATTATTAATAAAATCGGAAAAAATTTTGAGAAAAAATACGGCATAAAATTTTTGGAAGAGAACTTCAAAAAGCAAAACGGATACCTCTATAGCGTTAGAATAAGCAAATATCTTAAATTATACCGCCAGCACTACTGCGGATGTCTTTACTCTATTCCGGATAATCTTATTTTAAAAAGGGAATCTTAATACCTTTTTCCTTGGCAGTTTTTATAGCCTCATCATAGCCTGCGTCAACATGTCTTGCCACACCTATTCCCGGATCATTTGTAAGAACTCTATTTAATCTTTTGGCAGCTTTCTCAGTTCCATCAGCAACAATCACCATCCCAGCATGAAGTGAATACCCTATTCCAACTCCACCACCATGGTGGAATGAGACCCAGGTTGCACCTGATACAGCATTCAAAAGTGCATTTAAAATAGGCCAATCGGCAATTGCATCCGAGCCATCCTTCATCCCTTCAGTTTCTCTGTTGGGAGATGCCACGGAGCCTGTGTCAAGATGATCTCTCCCTATTACAATGGGGGCTGAGATTTCTCCCTTTTTCACCATATCATTTATTCTTTCTCCGAACTTTGCTCTTTCTCCGTATCCGAGCCAGCATATTCTTGATGGAAGTCCCTGAAACTTTACCTTTTTCTGAGCCATTGTAATCCATCTTCTCAAATGCTCTTTTTCAGGGAAAAGCTCCAATACAGCTTTGTCTGTTTTATAGATATCTTCGGGATTTCCAGATAAAGCGACCCATCTGAAAGGTCCCTGTCCTTCGCAGAAAAGAGGTCTTATGTAAAGCGGAACAAATCCCTTTATATCAAATGCATCTTTTACTCCTACCTTAAAGGCTTGTCCTCTGATATTGTTTCCGTAGTCAAAAGCAACTGAACCGGCTTTCTGAAGATCCAACATTGCCTGCATATGCTTTGCCATAGATTCATAACTCATTTTTATGTATTTTTCCGGGTTCTCCTTTCTGAGTCTTAAAGCTTCTTCATAAGGAATTCCGGCCGGTACATAACCATTTAATTCATCGTGAGCTGATGTCTGGTCTGTTACAACTTCCGGAATAATTCCTCTTTTGACAAACTCAGGAAAAACATCGGCAGCATTTCCAAGAAGGCCTATGGATAAAGGCTCTCCTTTTTTCTTTGCCTCTTCAGCCCATTTTAATGCTTCGTCAAGACTATCAGTCATTTTATCAAGATAAGCTGTTTCAAGTCTTCTCTGAATTCTGTGGGGGTCAACTTCAACAACTATTGCAACCCCTTCATTCATTGTAACCGCAAGAGGCTGGGCTCCTCCCATTCCTCCCAATCCTGCCGTAAGAGTTAATGTGCCTTTTAAACTGCCTCCATAGTGCTTTCTTGCAAGGGCTGCTAATGTTTCATAAGTTCCCTGCAAAATTCCCTGAGTCCCGATATATATCCATGAACCTGCAGTCATCTGCCCGTACATTATGAGTCCCATTGCTTCAAGCTTTCTGAACTCATCCCAGGTAGCCCAATTGGGCACAAGATTTGAGTTTGCAATTAAAACTCTCGGGGCATCTTCATGGGTTTTGAAGACACCTACCGGTTTTCCGGATTGAACAAGCAGGGTTTCATCAATTTCAAGTTCCTTTAATGTTTCAATTATTTTATAAAAACTTTCCCAATTTCTTGCTGCCTTTCCCGTTCCTCCGTAAACAATAAGCTCTTCCGGTTTTTCCGCTACATCGGGAGAAACATTATGCATTATCATTCTCATAGGAGCTTCCGTTAGCCAGCTTTTTGCTGTTATTTTGGTTCCTGTTGGTGGATGAATAGGTTTGTATTCCATTTTATACCTCCTTCTCAATATAGTATTATAGGTAAATTATTAAGATAATAATTATTGTCTATCTTTTGGGCAACTATTTCAATAAATTTATCAAGCCTGTGATCCTCTTTTACAAAGGGCACATCTTCTCTTATAAGTTCCATCATTTTTTCAAGAGGTGGGGATGTTTTCTCTCCTCTTAATTCCATTGCTTGGGCTGATGCGATTAACTCAATTGCTATTATTCTCTTTGTATTTTCAAAGATTCTTTTCAGTCTGTTTGCTGAATTTGCTCCCATACTCACATGATCTTCCTGATTTGCAGATGTGGGAATGTTTATAGCTGAAGGTGAATGGGCAAGGCTCATATTTTCAGCACTAAGAGCAGCTGCAACCACATGGGCTATCATAAAGCCCGAGTTAAGTCCGCTGCCTTCCACCAAAAACGGAGGAAGATTATGATTTAATGCTGGATTTACAAGTCTTTCGATTCTTCTTTCAACTAAATTTCCAAGCTCAACAAGTGCGGTTGAAAAGTGATCGATTGTAAGAGCAACCGGTTCTCCATGAAAATTTCCATTGCTTAAAACCTCTTCCTCTTCAGCAAAAACAAGAGGATTATCAGTTGCTGAATTCATCTCTATCAAAAGTGTTTCTTCCAATCTTTTGGCTGCAAGTCTGACGGCTCCATGAACCTGAGGAGAGCATCTTACTGAGTATGCATCCTGTACCTTATCTATTCTGTTTTTTGATGTTAAAAATGGCGATGGTACTATGAGCTCCCTTACATTTTTCATTACTTTGTCAACTTCCGGATGTTTCCTCACAAGATAGATTTTTTCATCAAAGGGAGAAAGTTTTCCCATTAAAGCATCAAAAGTAAGAGATAATGAGATGTCCGCTATTTTAAACAATTCTTTTGATTTTGAGAGAATAACAGCTGCAACTGAACTCATATATTGTGTCCCATTTATAAGGGATAAACCTTCCTTTGCTTTTAAATCAAGGGGGGTAATTCCCAATTCTTTGAATAATTCACCTGCTTTATAAACTTTGCCATTATATTCAACATCTCCTTCTCCTATGAAAGCAAGGGCAAGATGGGCAAGTGGTGCAAGATCTCCGCTTGCTCCCACCGAACCCTGCTCTGGTACTACCGGATGTATTCCTTTGTTTAAAAGCTCCAAAATCTTTTCAACTGTTTCAACTCTGACTCCAGAATATCCTTTTGCAAGAACATTTGCTCTTAAAAGCATCATTGCTCTTACAATCTCTCTTGGAGAGGGCTTTCCAACTCCTGTTGTGTGGCTTCTTACCAGATTGTACTGAAGCTGCTCAACTTTTTCTGGTGGGATTTTCTTACCTGCAAGGTAGCCAAAGCCTGTATTAATTCCGTAAACAGGTTTATCTCCTTTTGCTATTTTTTCCACCAGGGCTCTTGATTTTTTAATAATATCCTTCTGGGAATCCTTTAATTCAACCTCTTCATTTTCAAAAACGACTCTTTTTAAAAATTCAAGATTGAGGGAATTTCCATCAATTTGTATCATCTTACCACCTTAAAAATTATAAAAAGTCCGATTGCAATAATAAAACCTACAAGTCCTATTATTCTAAGAATTTTAATATCAGAAGAGACTATGAATCTTGCGGCTTCTTTTAGAAAATACGGAAACAAAAGATAGACAAGACTTTCAACTAAAAAAGCAAAACCTAATCCGAAAATCAAAAGTTGCCATTGAAATTTCATTGAAAATTATGACAAATAGGCAAAAAAAGTCAAGAGAAAAACTTATCTGGGTTTATTCGGTCAAATAAATATTAAAATAATTGAAAAACCAGTGTTTATAAGATAAAATACCCTATGAGATTTTATAATACATTTTCAGGAAAAGTTGAGGAATTTAAGCCGCTGAAAGAGGGTGAAGTTCGTATGTATACATGTGGCCCCACTGTTTATGATTATGCTCACATTGGTAATTTCAGATCATATGTTTTTGAGGATATAGTAAGAAGAACTTTCAAATATCTCGGGTATAAAGTTACGCAGGTAATGAATATTACAGATGTTGATGATAAAACAATTAAAAAATCAGCGGAATTGGGAATTTCTTTAAAAGAGTATACGGAAAAATATACTCAGGCATTTTTTGAAGATATTGATACACTTAGAATAGAAAGAGCTGAGGTTTATCCGAAAGCTACTGAGCATATAAATGAGATGGTAGAGCTTATAAAAAAACTCCTTGATAAGGGGTATGCATATGTAAAAGAAGATGCAATATACTATGATATTTCCAAATTTAAAAATTATGGTGCACTTTCTAAGATAGATGTTAAAAACCTTAAAAAAGGAGTAAGAATCCAGGTTGATGAATATGATAAGGATAATGTTCAGGATTTTGCTCTATGGAAATTTAAAAGAGAAGGTGAACCTTTTTGGAAAACAGAGATTGGAGAGGGAAGACCGGGATGGCATATTGAGTGTTCTGCCATGAGTATGAAGTATCTGGGAGAAACCTTTGATATTCACATGGGTGGAGTTGATAATATCTTTCCCCATCATGAAAATGAAATAGCTCAATCAGAAGGGGCCACAGGGAAAAAGTTTGTAAATTACTGGATTCATATACATCATTTAATAGTGAATGGGGAAAAGATGTCAAAATCCAAGGGAAATTTTTATACTTTAAGGGATCTCCTAAGAATAGGATATAAGCCTGAAGCGATAAGATTTCTTCTTCTTTCCACTCATTACAGAAAAACTCTTAATTTTACAATGGATGCTTTGAAACAGGCGACTAAAAATGTGGAGAGAGTTTATAATTTTTACTATGATTTAAAAACAACTGTTTTTAAGGAAAAAGAAGAAAATATTGAGGTTAAGAAGATAACGGATGAAAGTCTTTCAAAATTCAAAGAAGCGCTTGAAGATGATTTTAATGTAAGTGTTGCTGTAAGTTCTCTTTTTGAGTTTATTAAACAGATTAATAAGCTCCAGAATTCCGGAGGCATTGGGAGAGCGGATGTTAATAAAATTTTAGAAGGTTTAAATAATTTTAATAAAGTTTTTGATATTTTGCCTAAAAAGCTTGATACTGATATTGAAGAAGAATATTATAATCTTATAAAAGAAAGAGAAAAAGCAAGGAAAGAAAAGAATTATAAGAGAGCAGATGAAATAAGAGATTTGTTAAAAGAGAAAGGGATAATACTTGAAGATACTCCTTCAGGGGTAAGGTGGAAAAAGTCTTATTGACATTAAAAAATTTTTATGTTAAAAAAAAGATAGAATTTAATATTTTTTAATGTAAGGAGGCGTGAAGTGAAAATATCTTTGAGGGGCGTATCAATTAAGTACAAACTCTTAATTCCCGTTATTCTATCTGTTTTATTGTTGGCTGTAGTTGGATTAACTTTTTTCTATGAAAATCACAAAAGTTTACTTCTAAAAGAGATAAAAGCGAGCTCGGATTACAGAGCTAAGACTATAGAAACAAATATTTATAGAATTTCTAAAAAAGCCTTATTGTTAGCTTCTGGATTTTCTTCTTTGGATTTTGTTAAAAAAGCTTATAAATTTTCGGATGAAAAGGCCGGAAGATTGTATTTAAGAGAGAAACTAACGCCGGTTGTTAATAAAATTAAAAAGGATTTAAATCTTAAGGTTTTGAAAGTTCATTTTCACAAACCACCGGCTAAAAGTTTTTTGAGATTGTGGAAAAAGCCGGGACAGGGTGATGGCGGAGATGATCTTTCAAGCTTTAGGTTTACAGTTTTAACTATTAGTAAAACACATAAGCCTATTTTGGGAATAGAGCTTGGAAGAGGCGGTTTTGTTATGAGAGGGCTTGCACCTATCTTTGATAATGGAAAATATTTGGGGTCGGTTGAAGTCCTTTTCCCTTTTTCAGAACTTATCAGACAGGCTCATCTTATTAAGGGAGAAGGTATATACTTTTTCTTAGACAAAAATACGATCAAAGGGATTAAGATTTTTTCATCTTTTAAAGGAGAAGAGAAGGGAAGGTTTGTGCTTCTTGGGGAAGCTGGCATGGATTTTAAAAAAATTGGAAAGTGGATAACTGAAAAGGATCTTGAGAAGGGATTAAAAAAGAAAATTAGGTTTTTAAAAGGAGAGATTTTTTATACTTATACTGTTGTGAAAAATTTTGCCGGAACTCCCATGGGTACGCTTGTTTATGTAAGAAATGTTGAGCCAATGCTTCATGGTTTTAGAACCATGAATGAAAAAATCTTAATATGGACGATTATTTTTATAGTTTTTATTGGTGTTATCCTTTATTTTGCGCTTTCAAAGGGAATAGGAAGATTTTTAAAATTGAGAGATGTTCTTTCTCAGGCTGCTAACGGAGATCTAACAATAAGGTTAGAATCTGATTCGCAGGATGAAATAGGGATGGTTGTAGAGCATTTTAATGTGTTTATGAATAATCTTGCCACTTTGATCAAGGAGACAAAGGAGAATGCAATAAGCATTAGTTCAGCTTCAGAGGAAATTGCGGCTACAACGGAAAAAATGTCAGCGGCATCAGAAGAACAAACAGCCCAAGCTGCAAGTGTTGCTTCTGCGGTTGAAGAACTTGCGGCTTCATTTTCAGAAATAAATGAGAATGTTAAAAATACTCAGGAGAATGCTATTAAATCTCTTGATCTTACAAGAAACAGTGCTGCTATTATCTCAGACACCATAAGGTCTATTGATAGTATTTCGGATAAAACAGAAGCTCTTTCAAGTATCGTAAATAAATTAGGCGAGTCCACTGTATCAATTTCAGAAATAGTTAATGTTATTAATGATATTGCAGATCAAACAAATCTTCTTGCTCTTAATGCTGCAATAGAGGCTGCAAGGGCTGGAGAAGCAGGTAGAGGTTTTGCGGTTGTTGCCGATGAAGTTAGAAAACTTGCGGAAAGAACAACAAAGTCTACAAAGGAGATAGAGGAAATAATAACAAGGCTTCAGAATGAATCAAAAGACGCTGAAAATGCCATGAAAGTCGCCCTTGATGAAGTTTCAAAAGGAAAAGAGCTCGGACAGAAGAGTATAGAGGTATTAGGTGAAATTCAAAATTCGAGTGAAGGAATTACAACTTTAATGAATTCTGTTGCTGGAGCAATAGAGGAAATTAATAGGACTATTAATGAAGTTAATGTTAATATTCAACAAATAGCAGAATCATCAGGAGATGTAAACAATTCTGTAATGGGGATTGCTCAGGCTGCGGTTGATCTTAACAATTTAGCAGAGAAAATGAGAAATAGTGTGGAGAAATTCAAGGTAGATTGATAGAATAGAAAAAGTAAAAAGATAAAAAACCACTCTTTTTCTTTTTACTTAAAAAAGGCAAAAAGATAATTATTTAATTAAATTTATTTAGATGTTAAATTTCTGTGCTTTCTCCCGGATTGAGTATCCTTATCTCAGCATACTGCTCTGCTAATTTCTTAAATTCATTGGGGTCAGCCTTTATTGGCTCCCATGTGTTATAGTGCATTGGTATTGCAATTTTTGGTTTAACAAGTTCCACTGCTTTTGCAGCAAGTCTCACATCCATATTAAAAAGTCCATCTATTGGTAATAGCATAACATCCGGAGAATACATTTCGCCTATTAAACTCATTGTGGCAAAAAGTCCGGTATCACCGGTGTGATAGACTTTCTTTCCATCCATTTCTATAACAAAACCGGTGGGATTTCCTTTGCCGGCAGAGTGCATTGCTGGGGTCATCGAAAAGGAAGCTCCCTCTAATTTTGCAGTTCCTCCAATATTCATTCCGAGGGAGTCAACTCCATTTGCTTGCAAATCAAGAGATATTTCATAAATTGTTATAACTTTAGCTCCTGTTTCTTTTGCTATTTTTTCAGTATCTCCCATATGATCTCCGTGATCATGGGTTAATGCAATATAATCAATATTTTTTGTATCATCTTCTGACACATTTGCAATGGGATTTTCTGTGATAAAAGGGTCAATTAAAATTCTTTTGCTTCCTTCAAGTAAAAATGCCGAATGTCCTAACCACTTTATTTTCATCTTAACCTCCTTTTAAGTTATTTTCTTTTTTAAATATTAGCGGAATTAAAAATGTATAAATTGGCAATAGAAGAGCACCATAAAGTTTTTTATACCACTTGAAATAAATGAATGGTCCTCCCAGAGCAAATACCCACACAAGGAAAGAGAAAGTTGAGACAATAATTTGTT
The DNA here is from genome assembly GCA_027067555.1 of Candidatus Aminicenantota bacterium. Taxonomy (GTDB): domain Bacteria; phylum Acidobacteriota; class Aminicenantia; order JAMOAD01; family JAMOAD01; genus JALXDT01. The sequence continues at coordinate 10,777 of JAMOVU010000021.1, forward strand.
TCCAGGGTGTTTTTTTGTTTTTATCCTTTGTAATTAAATAGATGTAGATGGGTGTTAAAAGAAGAACAATAAAAAAAACTGCAAATTCAATTCCTTTTGTAGTATCCTTTGATGAATCAAGTATTGTGGAAAGAGTGATATAGAGAGTTATTATTTCAGCGGGAATTAATTTTAGAAGTTTTGTAAGATAATTATCATAAAGTTTCTCTTCCTTCTCTAATTTTAATCCCTCTCTTTTACTTTCAATTACAATTCTTCTGCCCATTGTCTCTTCCTCTCATTCTCAAAATTTATAATAAGAACTTTTATTTTTTTTGTCAATAGAATCTTTTTCATTGGAAAAAATAATCAAGACAAAAAAGCTGTTAGCCTATTTCAGAGCAAGACACAAGACACTTTTGGCTCGAAAGCTCGAATTTATTTCCATTTGACACAAACATCCCCCTCTGATATCCGTATTAAATAAATAAAAGTTTTGTCGGAGGTTCGTATGAAAAAAAAGTTTTTGGCATTATTTGTTGTGGTCTTAATCTCTTTACCTCTTATTTCTCAAAACAATATTCATCAGACACTTGAAGAGGCCGGAGATTCCAGGGATTATCCGGGTTCTCCCTATCTTGTAATTTTTGACAAAACATTTTCCAAAGTTATGAACTCAGGCTTAACTTATACAACAAGAAAGGTGCTTTATAAGGTTTTAACAGTTGAGGGCCTCAAAAGACTCAAAGCTCTTACTTTTTACTATGATCCCCAGTCAGCATTTGTCGAAATCAAAAAAGCAAAAATCATAAAAAAGAGCGGAAAAACAGTGATTGTTCCTTTAAATAAGGTAAAGGACTATCCTGCTCCTGCGAGAGCAATATATTGGGGAGCAAGAGAAAAAGTAATACCTTTTGAAGGCCTTGAAGTCGGAGATGGGGTTTATGTTGAAACATACAAAAAGGGATTTACCTATGCTCTTCTTTTTCAGGATGATGAAAAGTACATTCCTCCGATGAAGGGACACTTTTATGATATTGTTCACTTTTACTCATCAATTCCGATAAAAACCAAGATTTACAAAGTTTCAGTGCCTTCAAATAAGAAACTGCAGTATGAATTTTACAATGGCACAGCAAGGCATTATGCTCATATAGTTGAAGACAGGATAGAATATTTTTGGGAGGTTAAGAATATAAAACCATACAAAAGAGAGCCTTCAATGGTATCTCCATCCGATGTTTTCCCAAAGCTCCTTCTTTCAACCTCTCCCGATTGGAAAGCAAAATCTTTGTGGTTTTACAAAGTAAATGAAGATTATGGCTCCTTTGAATACAATAAGGAAATCAAGGATAAAGTTAATGAGATTATAAAAGGAGCAAAAAGCGATATTGAGAAAATTTCAAGGCTTACCCATTGGGTAGCAGAGGAGATAAGATATTCCGGGCTTTCAATGGGAAAGGGAGAAGGATATACTTTGCACAAGGGTACGATGACTTTCAGGGACAGATGCGGTGTTTGTAAGGATAAAGCAGGTATGCTTATCACAATGCTAAGAGCTGCCGGATTTAAGGCATACCCTGCAATGACAATGGCAGGCTCAAGGATAGATAGAATTCCTGCTGACCAGTTCAACCACTGTGTAACTGTTGTTAAATACAGGGGAAAGTATATGCTTTTGGATCCTACCTGGGTTCCCGGTGTAAGGGAGCTCTGGTCTTCGGCAGAGCAGCAGCAGGAATATCTTATGGGGATACCCGAAGGAGCTGATCTTAAAACCACTCCGATAAGCCCGCCTGAAAACCATTATCTTAAATATTTTTTCAAAAGAAAAATTCTTAAAAACGGAAAAGCCATTGTAAATATGATAATTGAAGGGGAGGGACAGAGTGATTCCATGCTCAGAAGATTTTTCACAAGATCTCAGGTTAGCGAATGGGATAAAAATTTGAAAAGTGAAATACTTAAGCTTTTCCCCTCTTTAAGAATTTTGAGCATTAAGTATCAGAATCCTTATGATATTTCAAAACCTATGAAGATTGAAGTAAAGTTTGAGAAAGACGAAGATTTTTTAAAAGGGAAACACTTGATTTATCTTAAATCATACTATTCAAAGCTTCCTTTAGGTTATGCAATCGGATTTTCAAGATTTTCCGAAAAGCTTAAAAAAAGGAAATATCCTTTTAGGACAAGATGCTCTCAATTGGTTAAGATTAAAGAAACCATAGAATTGCCTTTTAATTTTAAACTTGTGAACTTGCCGAAACTGAAAAAAATTAAAGGTAGCGGAGCTGATTTCAAAGGTAGCATACTCAAAAAGGGTAGAAGGATTTTCATAAATTCAACAATTACTCTTAAAAAGAGAATTTATCAGCCTGAAGATTGGGAAAGCTTCAGAGATTCCTTAGGAGAGTTTAGAAAAATAGAAAACTCTTTTCTTATAATAAGAGGAGGTAAAAAATGAGAAAAAAGCTTACTTTATTTATAATATTAACTCTTTTTGTTTCGGCTCTTATATTTACCCTGCCAAAAGAGGATGCTGAGTATTTATATATTCACAAAGCATATAAGATTAATCCTGACGGAAGCTATGCATTAAAGTATGAATCAAAGGTTAAACTCAACACATATCTTTCCACAAGAAGACTTTTCGGTGAAACTTTTATAGTTTACAACCCGAAGTATCAGAAACTCACTGTACTCAAATCCGAAACAACAATGGCTGACGGTAAAAAGGTGCCCACTCCCGCAAACGGATATAATGAAGTTTTACCACGAGCAGCTCACTATTTCCCTGATTTCTCATTTATGAGAGAGATGGTTGTTTCCCACACCGGACTTGAAAGGGGGGCAACAGAGGAGCTTATTTACACAATTGAAACCAAAAAGGATTTTGCTCCGTATTTTTTCACACTTGAACCTTTGAAAGAAAAAGTCCCTGTAAAAGAATTAATTATAAGTTTTGAAATTCCGAAAGGGAAAGAGCTTTATTATGAAACTATTAATTTGAAACTTAAACCGGCAGTTAAGGAAAAGGGGGATTATAAAATTTTTAAATTTGAAATAAAAGCTCAGAAAAAATCCGGGCCTTATGATTTTCAATATCCTGAGGATATTCCTTTTCTATTTGTCAAAGTAGGGAAAAGTGCGGATTTTGAAAAATTATTTTCAAAAGAGATTTTACCCGAATCTTTGATAAATAAAGTGAATAAAATAAAAAAAGAGAGTGCTGATTTTTACCAATTTCTTTTGAAAATTCAGAAATATGTTTCATCAGATATTCAAACGGTTAATCTTAAATCCTCCGAGCTTGGTCTTCATTTCAGAAGTATTGATAAGGTTGTAAGTTCAAATTACGGCACTCAGATTGAGAAGACTAAACTTCTTTATTCCATATTAAAAAATGCAGGACTTAATCCTGAAATTCTAATTTTCACCCCATTTTCAAAATTTAAAGCAATAACTCCCATTGATAAAATTTTTGTAAAGATAAGAAAAGACGGAAAAGAGTACTTTTTAAGTCCTGTAAAACTTCAGAGTGAATTTTATCCCTATGGAGTTGACAGATGGAATATTTTTGAAATTAAGGGAAATACCTTTAAAATAGCCAAAGCAAAAGGGACAAAGGACAATTTATTGAAAATAGTTGGTACAATAAATCTCAATAATGGAAATACAGGAAATTTTAAAATTAATGCAAAAGGAGTTTTTAATAATTACAGAGCCTCTTTAAAAAATGAGCTTTCCTTTGCATCTTCACTTTTGGGAAAAACTCTTGGAATCAGAGCAAACAAAGTTAAAAAGATTATTGTAAAAAGTCCTGAAAATTTTGTAGCTGAAGTTTGTACGAAAAATAAAGTTTTTAAAGAAAATTACGGGAAATATCTATTTTTTGAAAGACCAAATCTTCCATTTTCTCCATCTTCTTCTCCTCATCCTTAATTTTGTCTTCTTTTAATTCTCCCATTTGTATCCTTCCCTCCACACGGTTTCTACATTATCATGGTGTTTTTCTATTTTGCTCACGAGGGCCTTGATTTCATAATCCGGAGTTGATGCCCCGGCGCTTATTCCTAATATATTAACACCCTCTAAAAGCTCAGGACTAAAATCTTTCGC
>JAMOVU010000022.1 GCA_027067555.1 Candidatus Aminicenantota bacterium
AATTCTTTTCTTGAATAGCCCGTTAACTCTTCCACCGCTGGGTTTATATCTTGGACAATATAATCTTTATCTGCAATTACTATACCATTTTTAGTGTTAATGAATATTCCGTAGAAAATTTTGTTACTTTTTTCTAAACTTTGTTCTATTTTCTTTTTTCCTGTGAAATCTTCGAGGATTGTAAGAGCTCCTGTTATTTTACCTTTTATTCTTAATGGTGTAATATGAAGTCTCATAAAAATTTTTTTACCCCATTTAGAAGTGTATGAACCTTCATATATTTGATCAATTCCTTTTTGGATTGATGTTTTTATTTTTTCAGATATACCGGCCTTTATTAAGGGGGGAAATTTGAAAATATTAATTTTTTTTGTAGCCTCAGCTGACGGAGAACCTAATACCTCAAGTGTTTTTTCATTTACATAATCGATATTTCCATTTAAATCTATACTTAAAATCCCCAGAGGAGCTTTTTGGGAGAGTATTTCATATTTAAATTTACTTTCCAACAAATCCTTTTCAATCTTTTTTTTCTCAGTTATATCCCGAGTAACTTCAATCGCATACAGGATGTTCCCTTTATTGTCTAAAACAGGAAAAGCTCTTGTTTCAAAAAACTTTTTTTCTTTATTGGAAAGTAATAATTCTTTTTCCACTGAAGCAATTTCTCCTGTTTCAAACACCTGCCCTGGAGCACAGATCTCACATTTAGTGTCTCTTTTTTGATAGATTTTATAGCAAAACTTACCTCTTATCTCTTCCAATGTTTTCCCTATCATTGATAGGAGTTTTTTATTCGCAAACACTATTTTAAAATTCCTGTCTATCATGTTGACAGGATCAGGGATTGAGTCCAGAAGCAATCTGAATAGCTCTTCGGATTTTTTTATTTGCTCCTTTGCTAAAATTAGATCAGTTACATCTCTATTTGTTGCTATTCTACCTATTATTTCTCCCTTTTCTGAGAAAACTGGAGTACAGGTATGCTTTATAAATTTAATCTTTCCCTCTTTTGTTATTATTCTGAACTCATTTGAGCAATCATTTCTATTATTTTTTTCTTTACTTATCTTTTTTTTAACGAGTTCCAAATCCTCCGGATGTATTATTTTTTCGAATAAATTTTGATCTTTGATAAAATCCTCTGGATCATAACCAGTTATTTCCTTTGTTGCAGGGGAAAGATATATAAATTTTCCAGATTTATCTCTCCAATATACCCAATCCTTAACAGAGTTTAAAGCTGTTTTGTAAAAAGTTAAACTTTCATTATTACCATTTATAATTATTTTTTTCATAGGGATTCCTATTACTTTAATATATCATTATAATATTTTTTTAAAGAAAGTCAATACTAAACTATGTCATAATAAACGAGTAATTTTATAAATCGTTAAAATTGACAATAATATTATATTTTGCTATTCTTTATCCTAATTTTAAAGGAGGTCGAAATGTACAAAAAAGGTAATTTTTTATTTACTTCGGAATCAGTAACAGAAGGTCATCCAGATAAAATAGCGGACCAGATCTCGGATGCCATTTTAGATGCTTTAATTGAGCAGGATAAGGATTCACATGTTGCAGTTGAAACAATAACAACAACCGGTCTTGTTTTTATAGCGGGTGAAGTTACTACAAAAGGTTATGTTGATTTTCCGCAAGTGGTTAGAGATACTGTTAGAGAAATAGGATACACGAGGGCAAAGTATGGTTTTGATTATGAAACATGTTCGGTGATTTCATCAATACATGAGCAATCTCCTGATATCGCAATGGGAGTTAATCCCGGTGGTGCGGGTGATCAAGGTATGATGTTTGGCTATGCTACCACTGAAACAGAGGAATTAATGCCTATGCCAATAATGTTTGCTCACAAGTTAGTTAAACAACTTACTAAGGTTAGAAAGGATGATGTCTTGCCCTATTTAAGGCCTGATGGAAAGTCTCAGGTGACTATTGAATATAGAGATGGGAAACCTGTTAGAGTTGATGCCATAGTTATTTCAACTCAGCATTCTCCGGATGTAAAACAGTCTGAGATTAGAGAGGATGTTATTGAAAAAGTGATTTATGAAGTTATTCCAAGGGATATGATTGATGAGAACACAAAATATTATATAAATCCTACCGGAAAGTTTGTAATGGGGGGACCTATGGCTGATACGGGACTTACAGGAAGAAAAATAATAGTAGATACATACGGCGGAGTCGTAAGTCACGGTGGAGGAGCTTTTTCAGGAAAAGACCCCACAAAGGTGGACAGATCTGCTGCTTACATGGCAAGATATATTGCAAAAAATATGGTAGCTGCAGGGGTTTCAGAAGAATTTACTGTTCAGCTTGCTTATGCAATTGGAGTGGCTGATCCTGTTTCTATTATGATTGATACCCATGGAAAGGGAAAAGTAGATGAGGCAAAGATAGTTAAGGCCATAAGGGAGATTTTTGACCTTACTCCGAGAGGTATAATAAATCAGCTTAATCTTTTAAGGCCTATTTATAAAAAAACAGCAGCTTACGGACACTTTGGAAGAACGGAAGATAGTTTCTCATGGGAAAAAACCGATAAAGTTGAAGAGATTAAAAGTGCATTATTTTAATAAGGAGGAATAATGAAATATGATGTAAAGGACCTTGGCCTTGCTGAGGAAGGTAAGAAGAAAATAGAGTGGGCTGAAAACAATATGCCCGTTTTGAGGAAAATAAGAGAAGATTTTGAAAGAGAAAAACCTTTAAAAGGAGTGAAAATCGCTGCCTGCTTGCATGTAACAACTGAGACTGCTAATTTGATGAGAACACTTAAAGCTGGTGGAGCAGAAGTAGCACTTACTGCTTCCAATCCTCTTTCAACACAGGATGAAACGGCAGCAGCATTGGTAAAGGAATATGGGATTTCTGTTTTTGCAATTAAGGGAGAGGATAATGAAACATATTATAAGCATATTTATGAGGCTTTAGCGATAGAACCAGATATTACAATGGATGATGGAGCAGACTTGGTTTCTACAATCCACACTAAAAAGAGAGAACTTCTTTCAAAAATTAAGGGCGGAACAGAGGAAACAACAACGGGTGTTATAAGACTTAAAAGCATGGCAAAACAGGGAGTTCTTGAATATCCTATCATAGCTGTGAATAATGCTATGACAAAACATTTTTTTGATAATAGATATGGGACGGGGCAGAGCAGTCTTGATGGTATTTTAAGGGCTACAAATGTTCTTATTGCGGGAATGAATTTTGTTGTGGCTGGTTATGGTTGGTGTGGAAAAGGTGTTGCGATGAGGGCAAAGGGAGCAGGTGCAAGGGTTATAATAACAGAAGTTGATCCTATTAAAGCACTTGAAGCTTCTATGGATGGTTTCTGGGTATTGCCAATGAGTGAGGCTGCAAAAATAGGTGATATTTTTATAACTGTTACAGGTAATAAAAATGTAATTAATGTTGAGCATTTCAAATTAATGAAAGACGGAGCGATTGTTGCAAACTCAGGACACTTTAATGTTGAGATAAACCTTGAGGGCCTTAAAAAAATAGCAGTAAGCGAAAGAGAGGTAAGACCTTTTGTTAAAGAGTATAAGCTTGATGATGGAAGGAGAGTAAATGTTCTTGCAGATGGAAGATTGGTAAACCTTTCCGCTGCTGAGGGACATCCTGCTATGGTTATGGATATGAGTTTTGCAAACCAAGCCCTTTCAGCTGTTCATATTTTAAATCATTATGAAGAAATCGGAAAAACTGTTATTGATGTTCCGGAGCACCTTGATAGGGAGATTGCAAGGCTTAAACTTGAAACAATGGGTATAAATATTGATAAATTGACAAAAGAGCAGGAAGAATATTTAGCCGGATGGCAGGAGGGTACATAAAATGGAGGAATTAGTTTTAAAATTAATACCTGAGATTAATTTAATTAAAAATGATGATTTAAAAAGTAAAACAATTAAAATTTGGGAGAAGGCTATTAAAGAGAATGGCTGGACAGAAGATGATTTAATGAAAATGCCATTTACTCTTCTTATTGAGAACACAGACCTTAATATTATTGATCACACGAGAAGTGTTACTCAAACTGCTATTAAAATCGGCGAGGCTTTAAGAGATTTTCACGGAGAAAGACTTAAAATTGACTTTGATATTTTGACAAGCGGTGCTATTTTGCACGATGTTGGAAAACTTTATGAATATAAGAAAGTTGATGGAAAATTTGTAAAATCAGAGCTTGGAGCAATTGTAAGACATCCTATTTCAGGTGCTGCAATTGCTTACGGAGAAGGAATGCCTTTTGAAATAGTGCATACCATTGCATCTCATTCAAAGGAAGGAGATGCTGCGAAAAGGAGTGTAGAAGCAATAATAATTCATCATGCCGATTTTCTGAATTATGAACCATTTAAACTCTGGGGGTAAAAATGGGAGAAACTTTTGTTCAAAAGGTTTTTTCTAAAAAGGTAGGTAAAAAGGTTGTTCACGGAGAAATTGTTGTTGTGGAACCCGATTATGTTATGTCCCACGACAATGCAGCTCCGATTTCAAAAATTTTTGCTAAATTTGGAGTTGATAAAGTAAAATATCCGGATAGAATAGTTATTATTTTGGACCACACGGTTCCGGCACCTACGGAAGTTGAAGCTTCAAACCACAAGCTCATAAGGGAGTTTGTAAAGACACAGGGAATTCCTAACTTTTATGATATAAACAATGGGATTTGTCATCAGGTTTTACCTGAGAAAGGCTATGCTTTACCTTCAAAGATAATTCTTGGCTCAGATTCACATACAACTACCTACGGAGCTTTCGGGGCTTTCTCAGCTGGGATTGGAAGAACTGAGGTTGCTTCAATCTGGGCAACGGGAGAGCTGTGGATGAAAGTTCCGGAAGTTCACAAATTCATAATAAAGGGTAAACTTCCCGAGGGTGTTTTTGCAAAGGATGTTGCACTTCATATAATAGGAAAGATAGGAGCAGATGGAGCAACTTACAAAGCAGTTGAATTTACAGGTGAAGTTGCTTCTGAATTTTCAATTGCCTCAAGAATGGTTCTTTCAAATATGGCAGCAGAGATGGGAGCTAAAGCAGGCTATTTCCTTCCTGATGAAAAGACACTTGAATATGTAAAGGATATAGCAAAAGCAGATTTTGAGGTTTTAACATCGGATGAAGATGCAGAGTATGAAAAAGTTCTGGAATTTGATGTATCTTCTTTAACTCCTCAAATAGCAAAACCTCATACTGTTGATAATGTAAGCCCGATTGATGAAGTCTTAGGAACAAAAATTCATCAGGGGCTCATAGGAACATGTACAAATGGAAGATTGGAAGACCTTGAAATTGCTGCTAAAATTCTGAAAGGAAGAAAGGTAAAATCAGGAGTTAGATGTCTTGTCTTTGCAGCTTCAATGCAGGAATACATTAAAGCTTTGAAAAATGGAATTTTCGAGATTTTTGCTGAATCAGGGTGTGTGATAATGAATCCGGGTTGCGGTCCTTGTTTGGGGGCTCACGAAGGAGTTCTTGCTCCAGGAGAGGTAGCAATATCAACGGCTAATAGGAATTTCAAAGGAAGAATGGGAAGTAGGGAAGCCTTTATCTATCTTGCATCGCCCGCTACTGTTGCAGCTTCTGTTATAGAGGGTGAAATTACAGACCCGCGAAAATATCTTTTGTAAGGAGGGGATAAGATGCCGGGAATAATTAAGGGAAGAGTTTGGAAATATGGGGATGGAGTAAATACTGATGTTATTTACCCCGGGAAATATACATACAAAAATTTAACACCTGAAGAAATGGCCTCCCATGCTCTTGAGGATTTGGACCCAGAGTTTTCAAAAAATGTTAAAAAAGGAGATATTATTGTGGCCGGGAAGAATTTTGGTATGGGAAGCTCAAGAGAGCAGGCTGTGACATCTTTGAAGTATGCCGGAATTTCTGCAATTATTGCAAAATCTTTTTCAAGAATATACTTTAGAAATGCGATAAATCAAGGAATACCTGCGATTGAGTCACCTGAGGCTGTGGATGCTATAGAGAATGGAGAAACTATTGAGATAGATTTTAAACAGGGTGAAATAAAAACATCAAAAGGTACCTTTAAATTTCCTCCTTTCCCGGAAAAAATGCTTGAAATTTTGGAAGCAGGAGGGCTTGTCAATTACACGAGAAAAAAATTGGGTAAAGATTAATGTGTGGAATTGTTGGGCTTTTTGAAAACAATAGGGTAGTTGAGAGATTATACAGAGGGCTTTTAACCCTTCAGCATAGAGGACAGGATGCTGCAGGAATTTTAACCTACGATGGAGACAGTTTCCACTTTAAAAAAGGAAAAGGACTTGTACGAGATGTTTTCCAGAGTTTTGAAGACATAAAAAATTTAAAGGGAAATATCGGAATTGCTCAGGTTAGATATCCTACAATAGGAAGTGGAAAATCCGAAGATGCCCAGCCTTTTGTAGTTAATTATCCTTACGGTATTGCAATTGTTCACAATGGAAATATTCCCAATTATAATAATGTAAGAAGAATTATAGAAAAAGAATACAAAAGAATGCTATACTCACATAATGATGTGGAAGCAATTTTGAATGTTTTTGCTCAAGCGCTTTCAGAAAGGGTTAAAGATAAAATTACTTTTAAAGACATTGTTAAAGCAGTGGAAAGAGTTTACGATACTGTAAAAGGGGCATATTCTGTTTTGGCATATATTAAAGGATTCGGAATGGTAGCTTTTAAAGACCCCCTTGGTATAAGACCTCTTGTTTTTGGATGGAAAAAGGATGAGTTTTTACCTCAGTATGCTTTTGCCTCAGAAAGTGTAACTCTTTCAAGTCTTGGGTATAAGGAATTCAGGGATGTTGCAAATGGAGAAGTAATCTATATTGAAGAGAAAACAAGAAAGATTTTCTCGGAAAGAGTGGAAAAATATAAAAGTTGTCCCCATACCCCCTGTATTTTTGAATGGGTGTACTTTGCGAGACCTGATTCTGTAATCGATAAGGTTAATGTATATAAATCAAGAGTTTTTATGGGAAGATATCTTGCGGAGCAGGTTAAAAAGAGAAACATTGAAATTGATGTTGTTATTCCTGTTCCAGATTCTGCAAGAGATGCAGCCATTGAACTTGCAAGGGTATTAAATGTTAAATATAGAGAAGGTCTTGTTAAAAATAGATACATAGGAAGGACTTTTATAATGCCGGGAGAGGGAACGAGAAAGATTTCTGTTCAGCAGAAATTGAATCCTATAGAATCTGAAATTAAAGGGAAAAAGGTTTTACTTGTTGATGACAGTATAGTTCGTGGAAACACCTCAAGGAATATTATAAAGATGGTGAGAGATGCAGGTGCTGAGAAAGTTTATTTTGCCTCGTATTCCGCACCATTAACTTCTCCATGTTTTTATGGAATTGATATGCAAACAAGAAATGAATTTATTGCAAGAGGCAGAGACCACAAGACAATAGCTCAGCTTCTTTCTGCGGATGAAGTCATTTACCAGACTCTTGAGGATATGGAAAAGGCTGTGTCAGGTGGGAATGAGGAGCTTGCCCATTTTTGCGATGCCTGTTTTACAGGACACTATCCCACTAAAGAGATAGATCAGAAATTAATTGAAGAAATTGAAAAAGAGAGAGAAACAATAAACAGAGAAAATAAACAATAAATCTTTTAAAAAGATTATTTACAAAATATCTTTTCTCTAATTTTTCTTATTAAAAAAATCTCTTTACCAACTTTTAGAGAGAAAATTGTTTTACCAATATTATATCATTTATATTTATTTGAGAAACTTTCCTTAAATTTTTCTACCCCTTAACTGTTAACCTTCAGCTTTTTATCTCAAATTTTTATAAATTTTTAGTATAGTTTAATAGTTGCTACTTGTTTTTTCTGTTTTTATTTCTTATCGGGGTCTTTGCCGTTGACTATCCATTCTTCTGCTGTTTTTTCAGCATTGGGGTCTTTTCCTGCATCAATGTATCTTTCCCATTGATAGATACCGCTTTCCTGAGCTATTCTTTTAAATTGTAAAGTTAAAACAGCTGAACTTAAAATAACGGCTGACCTTTCCATACCTTTTGCTTTATATAGCTTTTGCCCTTCTTCCATAACAGCTTTAGCTTCAGGTGAAAGGGGTTTTAATGTTCTCATATCTACCATAACTCCAAATTTTGAAGGGGCTGTTGCAAGAGCTTTTTTTGAATCTTCTACCCATTTTTTCATCTCTTCAGTGCTTACAATATCTCCAAAAATAAGCTTGTAGCCCCAAGGCTTTTTTTCAATCTTATACATTAGTTCACCTCCTTATATAAAAGTATATATGCAAGTCTTAAAAGTGTCAATAGGTTAAAGCATAAAAATCAGAATGTCAAATTTTTGACCCTTTTGTATTAGAAATACCTTATTTGTAAGGAAGTAAACTGGCATATTTTTTGATAATCTTTTATGGAGGTTTAATGTGGATTTAACAACATTATTGGGAATAGCGACATCTTTCGGTTTGGTTGTGATAGCCATTGCCTCTCAAGGCAATTTATCTGTCTTTCTTAATTGGAATGCACTTTTAATAGTGTTGGGTGGTACTTTTGGGGCTGTTTTAGTTAACTATCCCTTAAAAAATGTTTTGAGTGTTTTTAAAGTTGTTAAGAATGCATTTTTTTATAAGTCTGATGAGCTTGTTGATATAATCCCCAAGATGGTTGAGTTTTCAAGAATAGCAAGAAGAGATGGCCTTCTTGCCCTTGAAAAATTTATAGAGGATGAAGAGGATGTTTTTATGGCTGAGGGTATCAGAATGATTGTTGATGGGATAGATCCAATGACTATAAAGGAAATTATGGAAAATGAAATAGATTATCTCTCGGAAAGGCATAGATCGGGCTATGAACTTTTTGAAGCAATGGGGAACTATGCCCCTGCATTTGGACTTTTGGGAACATTAATAGGTTTAATTTTAATGTTAAAATCACTTGATAGCCCGTCAAAGATTGGACCGGCTATGGCAATTGCTCTTGTAACAACTTTTTATGGGGCGCTTTTTGCTAATGTTATATTTTTACCGATAGCCGGTAAACTTAAAGAGAGATCAAATTTTGAAATTTTGAAGAAAATGATGATTTTAAATGGTCTTTTGGCAATTCAGCAGGGAGATATTCCGAGAATTGTTGAACAAAAGCTTGTTTCATTCCTTCCAACTGAAATAAGGGAAAGATATTTGAAGGAGGGGAGCCTGTGATTAAGTACAGGAATAAAATGGATTACAAATCTAAAAATGAGAAAAATTCAAGATGGCTTACCCTTTACATCTCAATGATTTTAATAGTTCTAACTTTTTTTATATCTCTTTCAGCTTATTCAATAAGAACTTTTGAAAAGATGAAGAAATTCCAGAAAGCATATAATAAAAGTTTGATATTTTCAAAAGGAAAAAGCAAGGGTAAAATTTCAATAACTAATTTTGGAGATGGAGATAGACTATCTATTATTATAAATGAGTTAAGAGAAAAAGGATTAACTAAGAAAAAATTAAATGAATATCTAAAAGAGTCTGATTTAATAAATTTAGGTGTTAGAGCTGGTGAGGATGGCTATACTTTGACTGTACCCACAAAAGTTGTCTTTCTTTCTAATAATAAGATTGATCCAAAGTCGTATGTTTATTTGACAAAGATAGGTTATCTTGCAAAGTATTTGCCTTATTATGTCTATATAGAGGGCTATGTTTTAAAGGGTGAAAATATTAGTGGAAATCCATGGGGTATTGCAGCTCAAAGGGCTTATGAAGTTTACAATTTTTTCAGGTCAATGGGAATTTCCAAGGAAAAGATGATTATTGCAGGTTTTTCCACAAATAGTGCTGAAAATTCGTACTTAAAAGTAAGGTTTGAAAAAGAAGAATGATAAAAGATAGAATTAAAAAGGGTAGTGTTAGTTCAAAATGGATGCTTACATTTTCTGATGTATCAACTCTTATGCTCACCTTCTTTGTTCTTCTTTTTGGAATTTCTTACATCACTCCAAAAGGTATAAGATTTTTTGAAACTCTTATGAATATAAGTTTGACCAAAAAAGCCAAAGCTTATCCCTCTGAAAATCTCCCTTTTACCCCTATTCCAGGGGTTCCCCTTTTAACAATGAATTCTGAAGAATTAAAGCTTATAGATGATCTTTCAGAACTTTATGATAATTATAAAGGAGAGGGGAATATTAAGCTTTATTCCGGGTTTCAAAAATTAACTCTTGTGGTGGGAGAGAAGCTTTTATTCCCCGTTAATAGCTGGACATTAACTCCTCAGGCAAAGGTTTTCCTCTCCTCTGTTGCTACTAAGATAAAAAAATATAAATATAAAACTATAATAGAGGGGCATACTGATTCTAGCGTTTCCTCTAAAATTACAAATGAAGAGCTCTCTATTAAAAGGGCTCTTTCAGTACTTAATTTTTTAATTTCTCAAGGAGTAAATCCGAATAATTTGGGGATAGCTGGGTACGGTGATTCAAGGCCTCTTTATCCGGACACAAATCCAATTAATAGAGCTAAAAATAGAAGAGTTGAAATAACAATTTATTTAAGGAGGATATAAATGGGCGAAGAAGAAAAAATTGATCTCGACGAAAAAGGAGGTAAAAAAGGTTTTCCTATAATGTTGATTTTAATAGTTGCTTTAGTTTCTGCTGGAATTACCTTTGCTGTTGTTAAATTTGTTTTAACACCCAAAGCGCCTGTCCAGCAAACAGAAACAGCTAACCCGGAAAAAAAGGTAGAGAAAAAAGCCAAAGAAAATAACGGAAAGGAAGTTAAAGCAGAAGACAGCAGCGGTGCCAACGATGCTGTTGATCTTGCCACTGAGGATACTGGCGAAGCCTCAAGAGGGATTTTATCTTTGAATGAATTTATAGTCAATCTCAATGATCCGATTGGAAGAAGGTATATAAAAATTAACATGAAGCTTGAACTTGCAAAAAAAGAGTATGAAGACAAGATTAGATCTGATGAGCTTCTTATTCCCCAGATAAGAGATGTGATTTTTCTTATCATAAGCTCGAAATCATATGATGATTTAAGGACTGTTTCGGGAAAGCTCACATTGAAACAGGAAATTATCTCAAAAGTAAATGAGGTTCTTAGTAAAAAATTTGGAGAAGATGTTGTAACGAATTGTTTTTTTACTGATTTTGTGATCCAGTAATGAAAGTAGAAACCAAAGAGAAAAAGATTGAGGATTTTCCTGCTTTTAAAAAGATAGTTGAGGAGTGGGAAGATTTCCTTGATTTAAAATTAACAGTTTTTGTTGAATTGGGAAGGAAAAAAATCACTCTTCGTGAATTTCTTGATTTGGATGTGGGCTCTATTGTTGATTTAAAAAAGTCAGCGGGAGAAAGTATGGATATCTATGTAAATGGGAGTTATTTTGGCAAAGGTGAGGTTACTGTTATTGAAAACACCTTTGGATTAAGGATTACGGAAATTTATGATAAGAGGGAATTATAATGGTGCAAAATCCGCCTTCTTTAACCTATTCTGGATTTAAAGTATTTGCTGTTTTGCTAATTGTAGTGGCAATGATTGTTTTTATTGCCTATATTTTAAGAAAGGTTAACCTGGTGGGTAATAGGTTTATTGGCGGAGAAAATTTTCAGATTGTTTCAAGATTTCCATTGGGTGAAAGGAAATATCTTTTTTTGGTTAGGATTGGAAAAGAGCTGATTTTGTTAGGAGTGACCCCTCAAAATATTACTTTTATAAAAGAGATGGAAGTGGATAATTTCTTTGTTCAAAGTAGTAATGAAGAGAGTAATTTCCTTAAGGTTTTAAAGAAAAAAGTGAGAGGTAAAGTAAAATGAAGAGAAGGAAAATTCTCTTTATCCTCTTAGTTTTATTTATTCTATTAATGGTATCCCCTGTTTTTTCACAGGTAACAAAACAGAAGAATAATCCGAGTTTTACTATTAATGTAAAATCCGGAGATAATTGGTCTTTGCCTGTAAAGATTATGGTGCTTCTCACTTTTCTTTCTCTTCTTCCTACTCTTTTTATTATTCTTACTTCATTTACGAGAATAGCCATAACTTTTTACTTCCTAAAACAGGCTCTTGGGGCGAGAGAGATGCCTCCCAATCAGGTTTTAGTTGGTTTGGCTCTTTTTCTAACGATTTTTATTATGACTCCTACTTTCAATGCGATTTACAATCAGGCTATAGTCCCCTATGAAAAGGGAAAAATAAATGAAGTACAGGCAATAGAGAAAGCTTCTATACCTTTAAAACATTTTATGCTAAGACAGACAAGAGAAAAGGATTTAAAGTACATTATAGAACTTTCGAAGTCTAAATATCCCCAAAAAAGAGAGGATGTTAGTATGACTACTTTGATTCCGGCTTTTATCCTAAGTGAAATAAAAACTGGTTTTGAAATCGGTTTCTTGATTTATATTCCATTCTTGATAATTGATGTCGTAGTCGCTTCAATCCTTGTTTCATTGGGAATGATTTTTTTGCCACCGGTTATGGTCTCATTGCCTTTTAAAATTATTCTTTTTATTCTTGCTGACGGGTGGACTTTGCTTGTCGGGGCATTGATAAAGAGTTTCGGAGGATAAAAATGAATGAAGCTATGATTTTAGGACTTGCAAGAGAAGCAATTTGGACAGCTATTTTGGTTGCTGCACCTGTTCTTTTGGTTTCTCTTTTAGTAGGGCTTTTGATTAGTATTTTTCAAGCTGCCACTTCAATTTCTGATGCGACTTTGAATTTTGCTCCAAAAGTATTGGCTGCAATTCTTGTGTTTTTTCTAACTATGCCTTGGATGGTAAAAAAACTTGTGACTCTCGTTCAGTACCTGATTAATAATATACCTTATTTTATAAGAGGATAGATGTTAAGAGTACTTGATTTATTTTATTGGAAGCAATTTTTACTTGTTCTTATAAGAATGATTGCATTTATTTCGGTTATGCCATATTTTTCAAATCCTTCTGTCAGCAATAAAGTCAAAGTAACTTTTGCTCTTTTTCTCTCTATTATAGTTTTCCCGTTAATTCCTTATGAAGAGTGGGTAATCCCTACAAAGCTTTTTTCTATTACTTTCTTAATTTTTAAAGAAATAATGATAGGTGTTATTCTGGGTTTTGTTGTTAATCTTTTATTTATGAGTGTGGTTATTATGGGAGAACTTTTAGGATATCAAATAGGTTTTACAATGGCAACAATGGTTGATCCTATGAGCAACATGAATAACAATATTCTTACTATTTTCTCCTTTGTTTTTGCAACTACTCTCTTTCTTGTTCTAAATGGTCATTATTATTTTCTCTGGGGTATGAAAGAGAGCTTTGTTTTTCTTCCTCCAGGTCTTTCAATGATTAAGTTTTCACTTTTAAAATATATTGTTAGCTTGGTTAAGCACATTTTTGTTGTTGCTATTAAGATTGGTGCTCCTGCTATTGCAACTGTTCTTTTGGTTGATATCACATTAGGGTTTATTGGTAAGGTTTCTCCCAAGGTCCAGATTATTTTTGTTGGATTTCCTCTTAAAATAGTCTTGGGATTGGTAGCTCTTTCGGTTATCTTTTCGGTATCTTTTTCTTTATGGAAAAGTGAAGTGAGAAATTTACCTGCTGTAATTTCCAAAATATTTTTATATGTGAAGTAAAATGGCAGATAAGGGAGAAAAAACAGAAAAACCGACGCATTGGCGTTTACAAAAAGCAAGGAGAGAAGGAAATATACCTCGTTCTAAGGAGATTAATGAGGGATTTGTTCTTTTAATGTTGGCTATTTCGATGATTTATTATTTACCTTTTGTTGGGAGAACAATTATAGATTCTTTCAGATATTTTTACTCTGTTGCTCCATATTTTAGGCTTGATATTACCAACTTTGTTTATGTTATGGGAGTTGCTCTTAAGATCTTTGTTATAATAATGATTCCAATTTCTATTTTATTTATTGCTATTAGTGTGATAGCAACGGTAGCTCAAGGTGGGTTAAAGTTTACTTTTAAAAGATTGTCGTGGAACTTTGAGAGATTAAACTTTTTTAAAGGATTTAAGAAGATAATAGCTTCGAGAGGTACATTGGTTGAGCTTTTAAAGAATTTTATTAAAATAATTGTTATTGCATGGATTTCTTATACTACTATTAAGGGAAATCTTGATAAATTGATTTTTCTTTCTCAAAAACCCTTTGAGGTGATTTTAAGGAATATCGGAGAAGTGGCTTTCTCTATATCTTTTAAAGTAGCAATATTTATCCTCTTTTTATCTATTTTTGATTATCTTTATCAAAGATATGATTATATGGAAAATTTGAAAATGAGTAAACAGGAAGTGAAAGAGGAGTTTAAACAATATGAAGGGAATCCTCAGATTAAAGGAAGGATTAGAAATATTCAGTACAGTTATGCTATGAAAAGGATGATGCAGGAAGTGCCCAAAGCAGATGTGGTTATTACAAACCCTGAACATTATGCTGTTGCTTTAAAATATGATAAGGATATAATGCATGCGCCGGAACTTATTGCTAAAGGAGCAGATTATATAGCTCTTAAGATAAAAAGTGTTGCAAAGGAGAATGATGTTCCAATAGTTGAAAATCCATCACTTGCAAGAAGAATTTACAGAGATGTTGAG